>JBHHYR010000173.1:0-8342 GCA_046757585.1 Binatia bacterium
CAGCATCCCGGCGGTCAGGAACACGGTCAACAACACCAGCGCGCCAATTGCCAGGCGGGCATGACGCAACACGAGGGAGGTCATTAAACGGTCAAGGCGTTCTGATGCCCATGCGTCGCACGGCTTTTCATCTTCTCGGTCAAGGTTCGCCCCAGTCTGCGGGCCAGCTCGCTGAACACCTCCTCAGCCTCGCCGCTCTGGATCACGCCGGATCTCCACGTCTCGGATGTTCCGATCCGGCGTGTCGGGTTCGAGGGTGTCAAGCACGAGCCAGCGGTGGTTATAGGTCGAGCCGATCATGCGAAAGCCCGCACCCGTGATGCGCCATCCCATCACGTCTTCGGTGTGGGGATAAAAGACGGAACGCACACCAACTACCCTCGGACCACGAGCCGGCTACGCAACCGAGGCCAAAGATCGGCGTGCGTTTGATATCCGGCCGCAAGCGCAACCGATTGACCAGGCGCGCATCGATCGATGGCACTGCAACCCCGGTGACGGACACGGAGAAAACGTGGTCGACGTCTCGCGGCGCTAGCCCGCCGGCCTCCAGGGCGTCGGTAATCGCCTGCGCTCCGAGGTCGACCCCGCAGCGGATAAAGGCATCATTGCGCTTCGCGAATGAATCCAACTGGTCGTACTCTTCGACGCTGAGCGCCAGATGTCGGCCTTGCACCAACACGTTCCGGTGCAGCCGGCCCAGGCACGCGGTGGTGTGCAACCTGTCCGCCCACACTCGCTTGAACGCCGCCAGCAACGTTCCCTGGCTGTAGTAATGCTTGGGAAACGCCCGGCCTACTGCCGTGATACGCATGCCGAGACCCTATGAGGATTTGCCTGCAGACTGTTCCAGTGGCGGGACATCACTCACGCCTCGCACTCGCGCGGCGCTGGCCCATCCCGCCTTTAGATGCGGTACCGCCATGGGGAGGCGCCGGAGGGGTCCGGATCGTGCCCACCGCGTCGAGGAATACATCGACACTCGGAGCAACCTTGAGCAGGAAGTTGCTCATGTCGGGCATTCCCCACGCCACGTACGGAATGCTGAACGCGGCTTCGACGTGAATCCGCTCCCCTGCCACGTGCACGTGGGCAGGGATCGTGAGTGGCCAGTCCGTCCCATGGATGCCGACTTGGCCCGCGAGTTGGACCGTTCCACTCTTGCCATGAAGCCGGCTGACCTGGACAGAAATCGGGGTGAAGACAATGTTAGGGTACCGCTCGCTCTCCAGGATCTCGTTGTGCATGCGACGATCGCGCAGTCCGTTGCCGGTATCGGTACTGCGAGCGTCCACCACGAAACGGCCGGATACCTCACCGCCAGACAGATCGAACGTGATGTGGCCACCACTCAGCCGTGCGGTTCCCCTGACCGTGTGCAGCGTGCTGTCGACCTGGAAGCGGACCTGGGTGGCAGCTGGGTCGAACTCGACCATCATCGTGCGGGCGTCCGCTCGCGCATCGACGACTGTGGCCGCCAGCGCGACCGCGACCATGGCCCCCACTCCCCCGGGAGCCAGCAACGGGTGATCAGGTGCTTTCATGGTACCTCCCTCTGCCCCGGAACGGGAGGGAGGAAACACCCGAGCCTGCGGCACTGCTTCTCCGTACTTGCTCGCCACGAAGCTCGCACGGCGACCGGCATCGCTGCCGCCGTGCTCAGTCCCACGGCACGCGACCTCCCGGGTGCTCTATCGACCGTGCTCCTCCGTTGCGGCCTCCCGCTGCCGGCATCGGCCGGCCGCGGGCTCCACGCAGAATTCCCCGGGAACACCAGCTGGAGTGGACGTTAGGCCGGGTGCGTTTTTCCGTCAAGGCCCCTCCTCCGGAACGTCCCGACTGCATAGCGGGATCACCACGGCGGAAAGCACCTCCCGGTAGCCAGCCTCTGGACCCTCATGTCTTCTGAGGTTTTGCCGCCCAGCTGCGCCAGCCTTTGTGTCCTGGCTCCTTCCCCGTCGAGAGGGTATTCTGCCCCGCATGGAGGCGGCAGCAGTGCACATCGAGCAGCACATCGAAGAGATACTCGAGTACCTGTGGACCTCACGCGAGCAGGGCATGGTGGCGTCCCCTAACCTCAGTGGGCAGTCATTCGACTTCGACCCACGCGCCGCGCTCGCGGAAGCGGGCTGCCGGGGTTGGGTGGCGGCCCGGGACAATCGGCTCGAACTGACGGCCGCCGGCGACGAGCGTGCCGCCGGGGTGATCCGCCGGCATCGATTGGCGGAGCGGTTGTTCTTCGATGTCATTCAGGTTGACACGGCAACCATGGAAGCCAGCGCCTGCGAGCTGGAGCATTCGCACATCCTCTCGGAGGAAGCCACCGAGCGGGTGTGCGCGTTCCTCGGCCACCCGCCAACCTGCCCGCACGACCGGCCAATCCCGCGCGGCCGCTGCTGCGAGAAGTTTACCCACGAGGTGCAGCCCCTGGTCACACCGCTCAGCGAGGGCAACATCGGCGGTACCTACCGGGTCGTGTTCATCGCTTCCCGGTCCCACCGGCGTCTCGACCGTCTCTGCGCCCTGGGCATCGTACCAGGTGCGCCGCTCCAGCTACACCAGCGCCTGCCCGCCTTCGTCATCCAGGTCGGTGGGACGGACATCGCACTCGAGGCGGAGATCGCCGCCGATATTTTCGTGGTACCAGGCTGAGCCACACGGCGTACTTCCGAATCCCCTCCATCCTGACCTTCTCCCATCTGGGAGAAGGAAGCTGATACGCGAGGGCATCTACACGACGCATCACTTTGTTGACCAGGGAGACTTGTTCATCGAACTCGCGAGACGGGACGCTACCCAGCCCACTCAACACGGTGCAGCGTGTAGCATCCAGCCAGCCCTTTGAGCTCTGCAACACGGTTGGCACCGAAACGGACATCGCCAGCGCTCTGGGTCAGCTCCTTTACCAGCGAGGACACCAGGATCTCGCCGCCCTGGCCCTGCGCTGCGATACGAGCGGCAAGAATGACGGTTTTGCCGAAGAACCTGTCGGCCTCGCGGATCGCCTCGCCCGTGTGCAGGCCGATGCGCACGCGGATGGGCTGTTCGGCATGTGCGGCACTATACGCGGTGAAGGCACGCTGAATCGCAATTGCGCAGAGGACGCCGCGGCGCGCGCTCGGGAAGGCGAGCAGGAAGCCATCGCCTTGCAGCTCCACCTCGAACCCGCCGTGTGCCACCACGTGCTCGCGCACGATGCGGTTGTGATGCGCGATGATCTTCCTCGCTTCCAGGTCCCCAAGCCGCTCGGTCATCGCGCTGAAGCCTTCCATGTCGCTGAACATCAGCGTCACCGTACCGTCCGGAGCGCTATGCGAGCGCAGGTCGGGACGCCGGCTCTGGACTGACATGGAGACCGCATCGATGGAGGTTTTGAAGTCGCTGGAGTCAATACCCTGGAGCGTCATCCTCCGTCGCAGTGCGCGTTCGAGTGATGCCTGCATCTTCATGGCACGGAATTCCGCGATGGCGAAGCCGAGGTGTCCGGCCGCTTCAACGCCCGCGTCCGGATAATGGGCAGAAAGCAACATCGCGAGCTCGGACCGGACGTGTGCAACTTCCGGGCGCGCCCGGATGCGCTGGGCGACATCCAGCGCCGCGGTGAAGTGGGAACGTGCTGCGTCCGGATCACCGCGCAACACAGCCGCCAGGCCAAGCTGCCGGGCGACCGTCGTGTGATTCAGCAAGGAGTACCAGCCGGCCGCGCCCGCTAGGCGGCGGGCGAGCATGCCCGCCCCCTCCGCGTCGCTGACCAGCACGGCAGTCGCCAGCAGTCCGATCAACGTTGGCGTGTCGGTCCAGTCCTTGTCCGGGCGGATGTCGCGGGCTTCGACGATGCGGTGCAGCTCGTGCTGTGCCTCCTCAACGCGGCCAGCGATCGCTAGGGTGTTCGCCCCAGCGGCGTCTCCATAAATCAGCGGTACCCAGCTCCACCGCAGGGCTAACGCCTGCTCGAACCGACCCAGATCGATGAGCGATCCAACAGCGCCCCAAGCGCTCACGAGCTGGCCGAAAACCTCGATGCCCAGTCCGCTTGCCGCGGCGCCGAAGCGCTCGGCAACTTCGACTGCTTGCTCGAGTTCGCCGTCGAGGTAGAGGCGCACCGTTTCCGCAAGGACTTGCCAGGCCCGCACGTAGGGATCTCCTACGCGGTGCGCGTGCGCGTCCAGCTCCCGCCAGGCCATATCCGCAAGCCCGCGTTTACCGGCGTTCACGAGGATCGTGGCACATGCGGCGAGGGAGCTGCCCGCCGAGCCGGAACTGATGCCTGAGGGGCGAGCGCTGAGGAACTCCTCCGCCACGCGCACTCGCTCCGCCTGCAACTGCAGGGGCGCCCCGGGCGCAACGAAGCTGAACGCAGTGAAACCCAGGGCCTCGGGGTCACCCAGCCGGCGCGCCAGGCCGAGCGCACGCTGCCGCAATTCCCAGCACGGTTTCTGCTCGCGCAGGCCATAATACGTCCACGACGTCATTGCGTCCGCCATCACCCGCTCTCGGCTGTCGGGAGCGGCACAAGCGTCCAGGCGTTCGGCCCACCTCTTCCACTCGGGTGTCGTGAACACCGGCCCCGCCCCATGATAGGCGAGGCCGTTCAGCGCCAGCTGGCAGGCCTGCGCCGCACGCTGTGTATCTCCGAGCCGTTCGGCAATCTCCAGCGCCTCGGGGGCGACGGTTTCTGGTACACGTAACGGTTCCCCGGCCGGGAGCAGCGATCTCGCCAAAGCCATGAGGAGGTCGTGCCGCTTGGCGGCGTCATCGGGATCGAGCACCTCTTGGACTTGGAGCGTTTGCTGCAGCAGGCGGACCGCTTCGCTGTGCGCATAGACATTGGCGGCGCGCTGCGCGGCCAGCTCTCCGTACCGCACAGCCTTGCGGAGATCGTCTTCGTTCGACGAATGCGAAAAGTGCTCGGCGAGCTCCGCGGCGTGGTCCTCGACGCGGCTGGCGTAGTAGGCCTCCAGCGCTTGTGCGACCCGGTGGTGGAGCCGCAGCCGCCGCGGCGCGATCATCTCCTCGTATAACGTCTGGCGGAAGAAGGCGTGCGTGAAGAGGTAGCGCGCTTCGCGCGCCTGGGAGCGCTCCTCCAACACGGAGACCCGCACGGCTTCCTCCAGTGCGGCCAGGAGGTCGTCCTCGTTCACGCCCGCAACGGCTTGGAGCACATCGACAGCGAACTCGCGGCCGATCACTGCCGCGATGCTCAGCAGCTTGTTGCACGCCTCACCCAGCCGCGACAACCGCTTCCCGATCACGTCGCGCAGTCCCTCCGGGATCTGCGCGATCAAGGAATCCGCACTCGCCGCAGTCCACCGCCCCTGCTCGCGTCGGATGAGCCCCTCTTCAGCGGCGTAGCGAATCACTTCCTGGATGAACAGGGGGTTCCCCTCCGTTTGCCGATACACCGCGTCGGCCAGCACGCGCGGCGCTTCCTGACCGGCAATGTCCGAAAGCATGCGGTGCACTTCCCCGGGACCGAGGCCGCGCAGGACAACGCGGCTGAACGAGGCCACCCGGCGCAACTCTGCCAGCGCGCCCGATAGCGGATGCATGCGGTCAACCTGCACATCGCGGTACGTCCCCACGATGAGCAGGCGTGCCCCCGCCAGGTTGCGGGCCAGGTGCACCAGCATCTCCAACGTCGCCCGGTCGCCGTCGTGCAGGTCTTCGAGCACAATGCAGAGCGCCTGGACATCCGCAGCGTTGCGCAAGAAGGTGGTGACAGCTTGAAAGAGCCGGAAGCGTTCCTCCTCCGGGCTCCCCAACGGCGTAAGCTCGACCGCAACACGGTTGCGAATCTCGGAGATGATGCGCGCCACCTCCACGGCGCCGGAGCCGAGCTCGCGGGCGAGTTGTTCCCCGTCGCGCTCCAGCGCATAGGAGCCCATCGCCTCCACGAACGGCAGGTACGGCAGCGCCAGCGAGCCTTCCTCGTAACAGTGTCCAACGAGCGTACGCCCGGCGCGCAGTGTCACGTACGTGCCCAGGTGCTCGGTCAGCGTTGTCTTGCCGATCCCCGGCTCACCGACGACCATAACCAACGAGCCGTGCCCGGAGAGCGCAGCGTCGAAAGCGGCTTGCAGCTGTTTGAGCTCGGCTTCGCGGCCCACGAAGGTGCGGCGGTACATCGGGTTCGTGTCGCTGGCGGGCGGTCTGCCACCTGTCTCGTCGGTCGATGGCGCGGCGGCCGCTGGTGTTGCGGACACCGGCGCCCCCGCCGTCAGGTCGATGGACGCCAGCGCCCGGCGCACCTCGCTGGCACTCGCCGGCCGCTGGCGTGGGTCCTTCTGCAGCAGCCGCAGAATCAGCACCTCCAGCCCTGCGGGGCATTTCGGATTGTGCCACCGGGGGGCGACGGGTGGAGTGTTGAGGTGCTGCGAAATGACGGCAACGGTGTCGTCCCCAAGAAAGGGCGGCCGGCCAGTCACCATCTCATAAAGGACGCAGCCAAGAGCATAGAGATCGCTGGTCGCGGCCACGTCGCCACCAAGTGCCTGCTCTGGAGGGATGTAGGCGGCGGTTCCCACCATCATGCCAGCCACGGTCAGGCGCGAGCGATTCAACGCCACGGCCAACCCGAAGTCACCCAGCTTTGCCGTCCCATCTTGCGTCAACCAGATGTTGCCCGGCTTCAGGTCGCGGTGCACAATGCCTTGGGCGTGGGCATGCTCCAGCGCCTGGCACACCTGGTCCGCGATCCGCAGGGCTTGAGAAAGCAGGGGCCTGCGGTCCTCGGCCTGGGACAGCAGCCCGTCGAGATCCCCGCCCACCATGTACTGGCCGACGATGTAGGGCTGGCCGTTTTCATCGCTGGTGTCGTACACTGTAACGATGTGCGGGTGGTCACCGAGGCGGCCCATCGCTTGGGCCTCGCGGACGATGCGCTCGCGGCCGACCGCGTCGAGGCCGTCTGTCTTGATCAGCGCTACGGCGACGTCCCGATCGAGCTTGGTGTCGCGCGCGAGATAGACGCGCTTCTTGCCACCCTCACCGAGGAAGCGCTGCACCTGGTAACGCCCCGAGGCAAAAGAGGCAGGAACCGCAGGCGATTGCGCCGACGGCCGCGAGGCCGGCGCAGAACCAAGCGACGCACCGCAGCTCGGACAAAACTTCGCCTGCGCCGACAGCTCGACACCGCACTTGGCGCAGGTGCGGCCGAGGCGCGCACCACACTCCTCGCAGAACTTCGCCGCGGCATTGTTCTCGTGCTGGCAGCGCGAACATTGCATTACGCGTCCTCCCAACCCGTTCGTTTCGGGCCACGCGACAACGTATGACGATGTACACCGAGCCCCCCCTGCGACCGTACCGCGACGCCATTCCACGCTGTGACCCCGCGCCGGTACGATGACACCACGGGGATCCGCAGCACGCCCCCCGCGGAACCTGCCGCCCGTTCGGTTGAACGGCCACAGGCGCCGCGACAGCTGACGCTCATTTCGGACCCGTGTAGTGTATCAAGGGCACGGTCAGTGATTCAAGCGTGTCGCGCTTTCGATTATGGGAAGGCAAGCCACTTCCGGATGCCGCGTTGTGCAAACCAGGGGTTCCGACTCTCGCGGCACGGTTCTTGGACTCTACGGGTCCAGATGGATCAGCACAGCCAGTTGCAGCAACCCGTGCCACGCATTCGAGTCTCCACCGCCAGATGGTTGAAACCGGCCGGCGCAACGGCCCTCATCGTTGCCGTCCTCGCAGTTGCCCTACTCAAACTTCTTGGGCCTGTGCGAGTAGCGGCAGTCCATCCCCACCGCGGCCCGCTGGCGGCGGAAGTGTTTGGCACAGGCACGCTGGAGGCGAAAGTGGTGGTCAGTCTCAGCGCGAAGATGATCGACAAGGTCGTCGAGGTGCTGGTGGACCAAGGCGACACGGTCACCAGTGGCCAGGTGCTGGCTCGCCTGGAGGCGACGGACTACAGGCGCTCCGTACAGGTGGCCACCGCTGAGGTCGGTCAGGCGCAAGCGGAGCTGGTCAAAGCTCGGCTGGACATCGCACGCAACCGCGAGCTGCTCCGCAACGCCACCATTTCCCAAGCAGAATTTGACAGCTACGAGGCAGCGTACCGGGTCGCCGCGGCCAAGCGCAAGACCGCCGAGGCACAACTCGGTTTCGCCCGCGCCCGCCTCGCCGACACGGTGATCTCCAGTCCTGTGTCGGGCCTGGTCATAACTCGCAACCTCGAGGTCGGCGACACCGTGGTGCCGGGCACGTCGATCTTTCGGATCGCCGACACCCACCAGCTCTGGATTACCGCGATGGTTGACGAGCGGGTCGCTGGGAACTTGCGTACCGGCCAGCGCGATGGGACTGCGGCGCGCGCTACGGGTTGAAGCCGCCGCGGCCCT
>JBHHYR010000174.1:0-8282 GCA_046757585.1 Binatia bacterium
GCGCCTCGTCGACACTGCCCGTCAGCGCCGGGCAGGGATCACTGCCGCTGTACAAGGTGTCCGAGCTGTTCAGCTTCAGGATCAGCGGCAGCTCGCCCGCATACTCCGCTGCACCGGCCTCGATGAAGCCGAGCGGCGCCGCGTAGGCGTTGCACCCTGCCGCCAAGGCGAGATCAAAGTGATAGCGCGGATCGTACGCTGGTGGGTTCGGTGCAAAGCTGCGCCCGGGTCCGTGCTCGAACCCTTGGTCCACTGGCAGGATCACGAGCCGACCGGTCCCTGCCAGTCGCCCGTGATTCAGCAGGCGGGCGATATTCGTCCGGGTGCCCGGAGCGTCGCTCGCGTACCAACTCAATATTTCTCGAACTCGTTCTGTCACAGCCTTCCTCCTTCCGATCGCGCCAGATCAGGTCGATCCGGCACGCAGTGGTCGCTGCGGGCCCCAACCAACCGCTTCTTGAGTGAGACACACCTGCGGCACCTGGTCATCCGGAGCCCCCCAGTGCAAAATGCCATATTGTGCTGGCCACGAAAAGGCCGGCGCAGCGTCCGGGCCCGGCTTGCTCTCGGCGTTTCACGGTTCCGCCCCGGGCAACAAGCTTACGAGCCGATCAGCAACCAGCAACGCCTCCTCATAAACCTGATCGCGACCAGCGATCAGATCGAGCTCGTCGCTGACCAGCAGGGCCGTATCACGCACGCCCAGAGGAACGACCCGGGACAGGGCAGCCACGCCTGGCAGCTCCACCGTAGCGCGAACCGCACGTTCATCGCACCGGGTGAGACCGAAGCGCGCCGGTGATGCGCCCGAGGCGGCGAGCGTCACCTGGTGCAAGGCTCCAGGCGCTTGGACGCCACGCGGGTGGATCTCCACCGTAATGGGCTGGCCGCCGTCGAGGGTGTACACACAGCGTTGCGCGTCGCGCCGGCCAGATGCCGGCGTCCAGCCCAGACGGCTGGCCAGCCAGCCCAACCAGAGAAACGCCTCGGCTGTCGCGACACCTGCGTTCACCTCCACACTGACGCGGTCGAGGCGCTCGAGGTACTCCTGCTCGTGCGGGGAGTCGAAGAACTGGGCCGTCAGGGCACGCCACGGCGTCAAGCGGTTCCACGCCAGGTCAGCGAGGGCAAGCGGCGGGTCGTGCGCAAGCAACGCAGCGAGAGACCGCAACGCCACGGCGCTGTTGGCGAATGCCGAGCTGTCGGTGAACGAACGATCGGCGAGTGCATTCAGTTCCGCGAACAGCCGTGTCTCAAGAGGCGCCTGTCCACGCCACCAGACAACCAACGGCAAGTCCGGCACCAACAACGCCAGCAGCAGATGCGGCAGCCCGCCGACCGCATCGCCTTTGGCCACAACCGTGATCTGCTCACAACAAATGTGCTGGCGCTCTGCAAGATGGCAGAGCACCGATACCGACGCCTCGCACGTCGCCGGCGCAGCCTCGGCCTGCGCAGTCAGCAGGAAGATCCGGCAGGGGTGCCGCAGGGTGAGGGCCGCAACGGTATCACTCACCTCTTGCGGCCGGTCGTTGGGGGCCAGAACGACTGCCAGGTTCAAGGTGCATGAACGGACCACTGCACCGGCAACACCAGTGGGCGGGGTCTGCTCAGCGTCTTCCCACAACCGCGCCAGGGCCCGTTCGATGCGAGCGGGATCCACCGGCTGCGGCGGAGCAAGGGGGAATGGTCGGGCGGCGTCCATGGGCTTACAGCCGCCGCCACACGCGTCCGTCCTGGGCCAGCAAGGCGTCCGCTTCCTGCGGTCCCCAGCTCCCCGCTTCGTAGTTCGGGAAATTGCTAGGCTCGGCGGCGGCCCACGTGTCGATGATGGGCATGACATGCGCCCACGCTTGTTCCAACCATTCGCCGCGAGCGAACAGCGTGGCATCGCCCCGCATGCATTCGATCAGCAGCGTTTCGTATGCCGACGGCGGTTGGACGCCGAAGGCACTGCCGTAGCGGAACTCCATGTTCACCGGCCGCACGCGCAGACCTTGTCCGGGCCGTTTGGCAACGAACTTCAAGGAGATTCCTTCGTCAGGCTGAATGCGCAGGGCCAGCACGTTCGCTTCCAAGCGGTCGGCCGGGGTGCCGCCAAAGAGAAGGTGTGGGGCGCGCCGAAAATGAATACTGATCTCCGTCACCTGCTTCGGCAGGCGCTTGCCGGAGCGGACGTAGAAGGGTACATCGGCCCAGCGCCAGTTATCGATCAGAAATTTCACCGCGGCAAATGTTTCGGTGTTCGACTCCGGCGACACACCGGGCTCTTGACGATACGCGACCACGCGGCTGCCAGCCACTGCACCGGCACCGTATTGCCCGCGCGCCGCGAACTGGTGCACCGCCCCGGCAGAGATCGGTCGCAGTGCCCGTAGCACCTTGACCTTTTCGTTGCGCACCGCCTGGGCATCGAAGGCAATCGGCGGTTCCATCGCCACTAGGCAGAGCAGCTGCATCATGTGGTTCTGAATCATGTCGCGCACAGCCCCCGCCTCTTCATAATACGCGCCACGGTCCTCGACGCCCAACTGCTCGGCCGCCGTAATTTGCACGTGCTCGATGTACCGGCGATTCCAGATCGGCTCGAAAATGCCGTTGCCAAAGCGAAACACCAGGAGGTTCTGCACCGTTTCCTTGCCGAGGTAGTGATCGATGCGGAAGATCTGCTCTTCTGCGAAGACGCCCAGGGTAACCTTATTGAGGGCGCGTGCGGATTCCAGATCGTAGCCGAACGGTTTCTCGATGATGATGCGCTTCCAGCCCTCCCCTGGCAGTGCCGCCGGCCCTGCCAGGCGGCGCTCGCCGAGCCGGCACACCACCTCCGAATAGACACTCGGCGGCGTGGCGAGGTAGAAGACCCGGTTTCCTTGGGTCCCGCGTTCCCGGTCGATGGCCTGCAGCCGCTCGGCCACCGCCGAAAGCCCGGTGCGGTCGGCGAAGTCCTCGGCCACGTAAAAGAGGCCGCGCGCAAAGCTGTCCCACAGCGTTGGAGGAACGGATTCGCCGGTGCTTTCGGCAACCGCCTGCCGCATGCGGTCGCGAAACGATTCGTCATCCATGGGCGTGCGCGATACGCCCAGCACGGCGAATCCCGCAGGCAGATGGTTGCCACGTGCCAGGTCAAACAACGCCGGCATCAGTTTCCGCCTGGTCAAGTCTCCCGACGCACCAAAGATCGTCATGGCGCACGGATCGACCGGTTTCTCGAGACGCTGTCCCTTGCGTAGGGGATTGCTCAACTGTGACTCCCTCCCACCCGCTGCCCCGTGCGCCGGTCTCGGCGGCACGAGACCCGCGTAGGATACCCGAGCGAGTCGGCCAGCGGAAGAGCGACGGACGCGGCCGCTGCTGCGGCACGGGGCCGCGGGGGAGGACCAGAAATGCCGGCTGCTTGCGTATTGTCGTAGCTCATTGTAACCAGTCACCTTGGGCGAAGGGCGTTGGAACGGGGAGCAGGAGTCACGGGTCGCTGCCTGGGGCCAGGACCATCGAGACGGCTTGGTGAGCAGTGGGTCACCGGCGTGCAACCGGACTCTTACAGGCTACGGAAGAGGAGGACTACGGAGCGCATGAGGGGGGCACGGAAAGCATCCGGGGGTGCTCCCAGGCACCTCCGGTCGTCCGATTCGAGGCGTCGGATCTCACGGCCTAGGCAGCGCGCGGTGGCGAACTTGAAGGTCCCTGGAGACCTTCTGCAACGGGTGCAGCGTGTGGCCCGCCAGTTCGGGGTGACCAGGACGGCGGCAACCATCGCCCTCCTCGGCGAAGGGCTCAAAGCCGCCCACAAGCTCGGCGTCGGAACGGCCGGGCGGACCAAGCGGTAGTCCGGCCGCAGAGCGAGACCGCCGGCGCGGCGAGTCGGCCGGGAACCTCGCGGCGCTAACTGCCTCGGGGCAAGCCGAGCACCTGCATCGCGATGATGCCGCGCATGATCTCCGAGGTACCCGACGCAATGCTGGCCGCCGGCGCACCGAGGAAAGCGTGCTGTACCCACTGCTCGGCGTTGCCACGGTGACTGCCCGGCACAGGTGTTTCGTACAACAAGCCTTTCGGGCCCAGCATCGCCATACCGATTTGCGGCATTCCCTGTGTCAGTTCCGTCCAGTGGAGCTTGATGATCGACGCTTCCGGGCCTGGCATGCCCATCCGCAGCAACTTATCAAGCGTCCGTTCGCAAGTGTGGCGGAAGGTCTCGACGCCGAGATACATGCCGGCGAGGGCCTGGCGTACGATCTGATCATGCGCCGCGCCCTGTTGGCGGGCCAAGCGAATGAGCTGATCCCGCGCTTTTGCCAGCAGGATCTGCATTTCGACCACGTAGAGGATCCCACGCTCGTTCTGCAGCGCGGCCGTAGCGATTTGCCATCCGTTGTGGAGCTCCCCGAGGAGATTTCCGCGCGGCACGCGCACGTCTTCGAAGAACACTTCATTAAACTCGGCCTGCCCGCCGATCTGGCGTAACGGTCGCACGGTGATGCCGGCGCTCTTCATGTCGACCAGCAGGCAGGAGATACCGTGCCGCCGTTTCGACTCCGGATCGGTTCGGCACAGCAGCATGCACCAGTCGGCGTGCTGAGCCAGGGTCGTCCACACCTTCTGGCCGTTGACGACAAAGTGGTCGCCGTCAAGGATAGCCGTGGTGCGCAGCGACGCCAGATCGGAGCCCGCGCTCGGTTCGGAGAAGCCGAAGCACCAGAGGTCTTCAGCAGTGAGAATGCGGGGGGCGAAGCGGCGCTTCTGCTCTTCGGTGCCGTAGGCGATGAGCGGCGGGCCGGCGATGCCAATGCCCAGGCTACCGATCACTTCGGGTGCTTCGGCATGCGCCATTTCCTGCGTGTAGACGATCTGCTCGGCGATCGACGCACCACGTCCGCCGTACTCGACCGGCCACGTGATGCCGACCCAGTGGGCCGCAGCAAGCCTCGCCTGCCAGGCGCGCAGCCGAGACACCCGCTCAGACTCCGGCAGCGCGGCAGTACGGGCCGGCCGCAGATCGTCCGGCACATTCCTGGCGAGCCAGCTGCGCAGCTCGCTGCGAAACGCCTCAATGTCTTGTGCGGTCATCGCCGGACTTCTAAACGCCCGCCGCCAGGCCGTCAACCTTGATCCGAAAATGTACGGGAGTATCGAGGCTGAATGTTGGAGTTGGAACGGGCCGGCACTGCGACCGGGGAAGCGATAGCCGTGGGCGTCGCCGTTCGAGTCGGCGCCTGCAGCGCTGGGGTCGGCGTACGCGTAGGTGACGGTGTCGCGACACCGGTGGGTGGGCCTCCGCTGGATCCTGGGGCTCCCGCGAGGATCCACGCCCGAATACGTTGGATATCTTCGGGCGCCAACGGCGGGGCGTTCAGCGGCATAGGGCTTCCAAGTGCACCGGCACCCGGGAGTTGGAGCTTCGTGAGCAGAAAACTCTCATCAGGCCTCCCGGGCACGACCCGCCGCAACCCGTCAGCACGGGCTGTCGTGTTGAAGGCCAGGACGTCCACCAGGTGGTCGCGAGACTGGCCCTCTTCCAGGACAAGGTCTCCTTGGCGGTCGGTCGCGTTGTGACATCCAGCAAACAGGCAATTGACGCTGAAGATGGTCTGTTGAATCGAGTCGAAGCTCGATCGGCTGGCCGCCGGTGGGCCATCTCCGGCGCACCCTGCGACGGCGCAGCAGGCGCTGCACGCTAGGGCTGCGAACCAGCCGCATCTGAACAGCTTCTGGCGCACGAAGTGGACCGGGACAGACGGCGTTGGTGGCGGGCGATCCGTGGCCCCTTCAGGCCCAGATTGGCCGGATGGAGGAGCGCTCAGAGCTCCTTCACGGAGCCCACGACGATGCTCGCAATGCCCCGTTTGCTGAACTTCTTGCCGCTCACTTCTGCCCGTTCACCGGCGAGCTTCTTTGCCGCGTGGTACGGGTCGGGGTTGTTGTGATCGTCCAGCAGCAGGAACAGGTCACCCGCGTCAGTTAGCACACCGATCGGCAAGCCCTTCTTCGCACACAACTGGGCACAGGCTTTGTGGCTTGCACCTTTACTCCCCTTTGCCATGTAGCAGGCGAGATCCACGATCTCGCCGCGCACCGTCAGGTCCTCCTGGGCCCGGGCGTTAGCGGGGCAACTGAACAGCCACACGCATATGGCTACGAAGTACATGCCAGCAATCAGGCGTTGTCTCACGTGAAGGCCTCCTCTTCCAAAAGATCGACGACGGCACTACTATGCGGTCTGCAAAGCAAATGTCAATTGACGTTCGGCCTGCTGCGCCTAGTTCGTGGGCGGTCTCAATCTCTCTGGAGTGTGTAACAGCCGTGAGGGGCAGATGGTTCCGCAGAGCGATGGCTGAGGCAGGTTCAGAGCGACGATTCGACCGATGGCACGCATTCCGATGAGTCCGACTCCCGATGCTGGTACAAATGCGGCTTCGAGAGGGTGGCGCGCCGCCTGGGCAATGGACGTGGACATCGGTGAACGCCGGCCGCGCCGGCAGTTGGCGCTGTTTTTGTACGGCACCGGTCTGGCGATCGGGCTGCACCTGGCCTTAATCCACCTATTTCTATGGCGCTCGTTTGGCGCGTTCTTTTTCTTCCTGGGAGCAACCCTCGTATTTACGACCGCCACCCTGATTCTGTGGCAGTCGGTCCTGCCGCGGCTTTCCGAACGGCGCTTCCCCGCGCGTTTGGCGTGGCAGCTCGTCATCGCGCTGTCGACGTTCGCCGTGCTCTCGTTTCTGGCAACGGAGGTGAACGCCCTTCTGTTCGCCGGGCATTCACTGTTGCGGCCCTACGACGGTGCCGACGTGACGTTCACCATATCGAGTGCGGCCTTGCGGCGCGCCCCGGTCATTTACTCGTTGATTCCGATCATTCCGGCCGCGGTTCTCTGTGTGGTCGGGTTCAATCTGCACTGGTGGCGTATTTTCGTCATGCAGAGTCGCCAGCGCGAGCTACGCGAGCTAGCCGTCTCGTCGCAGTTGGCCGCCCTGCGGGCCCAAGTGAATCCGCACTTCTTCTTCAACAGCCTCAATTCGATCGCCCAGCTCATCACCACGGACCCGGTGAAGGCGGAAACCTGCATAGAACGGCTGGCAGACATCTTCCGCTATCTGCTGACCCGTACCCAGGCTGAGTTCGTTCCACTGGCGGAGGAACTCGACATGGCCGAAGCGTACCTGGATATAGAACGCGCGCGGTTTGGCGAAGACCTGCGGGTCGAGGAGCAGATCGACGACCGGGCGCGCTCGTGTTTCCTGCCCGGGCTGATTCTCCAGCCGCTGGTCGAGAATGCGGTCAAGCACGGGATCTCCCAAAAAATCGGCGGCGGACTGGTCCTGATCCGGGTTGTGCTGGAGGACAGGACGCTACGCCTGACTGTCCGGGACACCGGGGCCGGCATCCAGGCGAACGGGCCGCTTTTCGAACGCGGCGTTGGCTTGCGCAACGTGCGCGATCGCTTGGTGAAACTGTACGGGCCCGAATACGCGCCGACGATCAAGAGCGTCCACGACGAAGGAACAACGGTGTCGCTGCGGATCCCCGTGGCACCCGTCGCCCGGGAGCGGGAGTCAAGCGGGTCCGTGGCCACAGGAGACGCTGGCGCATGATTCGCACGCTCATCGTCGATGATGAGAAGCTGGCGCGCGAGCGCTTGCGCTCGTTCCTGCGCGGCATCGACGACATCGAGGTGATCGGCGAGGCGAAAAACGGCGTCGAGGCCGTGCGGCTGATTGGAGAAAGCGTGCCTGACCTGGTCTTTCTCGACGTCCAGATGCCCGGAATGAACGGCCTGCGCGTTCTCAAGGCCGTGAACCATCGCCCGCAGATCGTTTTCGCCACCGCGTTCGACGAGTACGCGATCCAGGCCTTCGAGGTGCATGCCGCGGACTACCTACTCAAACCGATCTCCGGAAAACGACTCGAGGAAGCCGTACGACGTGTCCGCCTGCGGCTGGCCGGCCAGCTGCCGGCGCCCCAGCTGCATGAGTTGATGGAGGCCTTGAAAGCCCGCGAACGCCGCTACCTGGCCCAACTACCCGTCCATCGCGGACGCCAAATTCTGGTGTTGCCGAGCGACCGGATCCTCTGGTTCGAGGTCGAGTATCGGCTGGTCTATGCACACGTCGACGGGGACCGGTACATGACGAACTTCACCTTGAAGGAACTCGAAGCACGCCTTGATCCAGAGACGTTCTTCCGCGCCCACAAATCCCGCCTGGTCAACCTCCGGCACGTGCGTGCGATCGTGCCCTGGTTCGGCGGTCGTGTCAAGCTGGTCCTGGGGGACGAGAAGCGCT
>JBHHYR010000175.1:0-8244 GCA_046757585.1 Binatia bacterium
TGCTCCCCCTCGGCGTCGCCGAGCGCGAACCGCTCGCGCAACGCTGCCCAACGACGGGCGAGCGCCCCCCCGGACAGGCCGTAAAGGCCGGCGTAGAACTCGACATTCTCCCACAGCGACAAGCCGTGGTACAGACTGACCCGCTGGCCCATGTATCCAATGTGGTCGCGGACGCGGCGCGGTTGGTGGGTCACATCGATCCCGTCGACCTCAATGGCGCCCGCCGTCGGGAGGAGCAACCCGATCAGCATGCGAATCGTCGTGCTCTTTCCCGAACCGTTCGCGCCGAGGAAGGCGAAGATGGAACCGGGGGCCACCTCGATTGTCAGGTTGTCAACTGCCGTGAAGTCGCCGAAGCGCTTCGTCAGCCCCTGCGCCCGAATAATGATGGGCCGTTGCGCTACGAGGGGGTTCATAGGGTGTCCCCTCGTGCGACATGGAGCAGGACGGCTTCCATGTCGAGCGGTGCCGATTCCACGAAGTCGACCCGCACGCCGGGCAACGTACCGAGATCGTGTACCACGCGTGCGACGTCGGGGCTCTGCCCGCGGCGTACGGCCACACGGGCGAAGCGGCCGTTGGCGCGTGCTTCGTCGGTATACGGCAGCTGCCGGGCCGCACGGGCGATAGCACCCGCATCGTCGCCCCACGCACGGTACAGGTCCAGCGGCACGCGGTCGCACAGTTCCGCAGGTGTGCCCACCGCCACGACCCGCCCGCTGCCAAGATAGACCAGACGATCGCAGGCCCCCGCCTCGTCCAGGTAGCTGGTGCTCATGAGAACCAGCGCCGTGCGGCGCGCGCGTTCGAGGAGTGCCCAGATCTCGGCACGCGCCAGGACATCCACGCCCGCGGTCGGTTCATCGAGCAACAACAGCGGCGGCGCCGGCAGCAGAGCATTGGCAACCGCCAGCTTCTGCTGCATCCCGCCAGAGAGCGCACCTGCCGGCCGGTCACGGAACGGACCCAGGCCAGTGTGCGCCAACAGATCATCCGCACGGCGCGCAAACTCCGAGGCTGGCAGCCGCTGCAAGTGAGCCGTGAAGCGGAGATTCTCGATCACCGACAGATCCTTGTGTAGGCTGAACACCTGGGGCACGTAGCCGATCTGTGCCTTGAGCTCCGTCACCGGACCGGTCAGATCGTGTCCCAACACGCTGGCCTCCACTGCCTCGACGTCGAGCAGGCCTGCCAGCGCGCGCAGCAGCGTGGTCTTGCCGGCACCATCGGGTCCCACGATGCCAACGATCTGCCGTCCGCCGAGCTCCAGATCAATGCCCGCCAGGGCCTGCCGGTGCCCGTAACGCTTCTGCAAGTTGCGGATTCGAATCAGGGGCCGCCCGTTTTCTCTTCGCTCGAAAGACTGCGCGGCCATACCCTTATCGCCGGCGATCGGCGGTTTCGACCTTCGTGTGCCCCGAACTTGGAACATACACGTTGCCTTCCGTGCCGGGCCGAAAGCGCTCAACACCTGCGAGGATGCGGACTTTCGCGCGGTACACTTGGCCCAGGCGATCACTGCGCGTCTCGATCTTTTCGGGCGTGAAGTTGGCCTTGTCAGCGATGAAGCTGATTTCGCCCGGCACGCGTTCCCCGGGATGGCTGTCGCGTTCGATCTCGACGCGTTGCCCGACGTGCAGGGAGCCAGCGTCCGCAACCGGCACATAAATCTGGACATACTTATCGCGGGGATCGAGCACCGCCGCGATTGCCGTGCCGGGCTGCGCCAGCTCCCCCGGCCAGATGAACTGCGTCTGCACAACCGTGGGGACGGCTGGGGAGTGGATGACGTACTTCGAGTGGGTGACCTTGAGCTCGCCGAGCTGTGCGACCGTGAGGGTGCGTTTCTGGCGCAGAGTTTCCCAGGTCCGGCGCGCCACGGCGATACTGCGTTCTTCCGCCTTTGCCCGTGCCAGCATGTCCTGCGCGCGGTCCACGGCACTGCGGGTTTCATCGCGCGCGGCGCGCACCTCGTCGAGCCGCTGCACACTGCTCACGCCTTGCGCCACCAGCTTCTGCTCCCGCTTGAACGTCTGCTCGGCCAGCTTGGCCGCGGCCCGTGCATGCCGGAGGTCGGCTTGGCTTGCGGCGACATCACGCCGCCACGTGCTCTCGACCAGTCGGACCCGTTCCTCTTGCGTCGCAATATCCGCGTCGAGCACCGCAAGCTCCGCTTGCTTCGAGGCAATCCGAGCACGAATATCCCGATCGTCGAGGACCGCCAGCGCCGCATTCGCTGGGACACGCTCCCCTTCTGCGTACTTCACCTCGACGACGCGCCCGGTGACCTCGGAACGAATGACGCGCTCCTCGCCCTCGACGAAACCCGTGTAGAACCGCGGCCGGGAGTCCTGCCGGACGTACCAGACGGCCGCCGTTGCCACGGCAGCGACCAGGATGGCGCCGAGCGAGCGCTTACGCGACATGGATCCCCTCGGAGGCAACGGACGGGTCTGGCATCGCGCCCCGCGATGGCGCCTGAGGGGCGGGTGCGGTGCGGCGCTCAACGGCCATGCCGGCTCCGTTGATGGCGTGCCGCGACCTGCTGCAGCCCGCCGAGCGAGAACTCCGTAATGTGTCTGGCCAGCTGCCGTGCGAAACGGCGCGGGTATTCGCGCCGGCCGAGGATCTGGAGCATGGCGGGGCGCGCGAAGCGGTAGAAGGCGACCTGACCCATGATGCTGAAGATGCACCGCCGGACATCCTCGCGCGCGAGCCGCGGCGCGAGGCGCGCAACGATCTCTGCCATCTCGCCCAGCATGGGACGGATGAACTCGTCAACGATGACGGGCAAGGCCTCGCTCGGATCAGTCATCTCCCGCTGCATCAGCGTGCCGTGCAGCCCGGGCGGCGGACCGATCAGCAGGTCCAGCATGGCCTGGGCACGTGCTTGCAGCAGCGCTTCGAGCTTAGCCCGCGACAGTCGATCCAAGGCCGTCGCCGGTTTAGTTGCCCCGCGGCGCGCCAGCAGGGCGCGGGTCTCGGCGAACTGCGCGCGCAGGACCTCTAGGTATAGCGCCTTCTTCGACCCGTAGTGGTAGTTGCCGGCGGCAAGGTTCACGGCCGCGCGAGCCGCAATGTCGCGCGCCGTCGTCCCATGAAAGCCGCGTTCCGCAAAGAGATCGCTGGCCGCGGCAATCAGGCGACTCTTGGTCTTGGTCCGGACACGCCGGTTCATAAACATATGTTTGAAACATTTGTTTGATCCAGTCAAGACGGGGCAATAGATGCCGCGACGAGTTCCAACGCTCCCCGACGCTCTCGGGCGCTGGGATTATCGCTGCGGTGCGCTCCTAGAAGTGCGCCGGCCGCGACCTCCATCCTCGGTTAAGGAAGGGGCAAATCCATATGTCAGTGCCTTTGGGAACAGAAGTGCCTAGCCGGACGCCCGCAGAGCCAGATGGCCGAGCGCTGCCAGCAGTGCCAGCAACAGCGCGACCCACACCCGCGGCCCGAGCAGCACGAAGCCGGGAGCCACCGGAAACGCGAGGGTGTTGGCCATCGCGGCGATCTTGAACGCATGCGCCGGTTCAAAAGCGGGAGCCGTGGCCAACTCCATCATGTCGCGGCGGCTGCGGTAGCGGACCACACCCGCAAAGGTCCAGCCGGGATCGGGCTCGACACCCCAATGCTCGATGTAGCCTCCCGCTGCCTGGCCAGCGAAGGCGGGGTGCCCGGCGCGCTTGAACAGCGCTGGCATGAAGTGGTCAGTGTAGGCTCTCAGAACACGCTGTGGCGGCTGCCGATCTCCTGATCCGGGCATGGCAACCGGGCCGGCGTGTAGGCGAATTAGGTTGAGCATGAAGAATTCGCCACCACCGTCCGCTTCGAGAAACCTGCGGACAGTTGCGAGGCGTTCCGGATCCGCGCCAGGCGCGGCGTTGAATCGACCCAGGTACCCCTCAATTTCCTCCGCTCTCAGTGGCCCACGCAGATTGTTGTACCAGAGCGAAAAGGCGCCGTAGCAGACCAGCGCAGCGCCCCAAATCCATATCGCCAGCATGCGCTCCCTCCATTCGTGCGCCGATGGCGCGTTCCCTGTCTTGGCAATGCGGGAGAAGAAGTTCTGGGACGCGCCGGGTGGATTGCATCGCAAGACGTTCTTCAACGGGCCGTCAACTCCACATCGCCCGCAGTCTCGCCGCGACGTCGACGCGAACGCCCGTGTGTGAGGCCCGCGGTGGGTCCCCCGTGCGCGCACGGCCATGCGCCTGCCGCTCGAAGCGGTCGAGGATCCAGTCGGGAATGAAGCGGCTGCGTGGGGTGAAAATGTGGCGGTCGCCGAGGCGCTGCTGCTCGCGCACGAGGAAGCGCAACGGATGGACGAGGTGGAGGTGATCCCGTGCGCGGGTCATCGCCACGTACAGCAAGCGTCGCTCTTCTTCGATCTGTTGCGGGCTGCCCGTCGCCATGTCCGACGGGATACAGCCGTCGGCCACGTTGAGCACGTAGACGACCTCCCATTCCCGTCCCTTGGCGGAGTGGATCGTGGAAAGGATCAGGTAGTCTTCATCACGGTACGGCACGCCGGCCTCGTCGCCGCTTGCTTCCGGCGGATCCAGCGTGAGCTCCGTCAGAAAGCGCTCGCGGGACGGGTAGGCACCGGCGATCTGCTCGATCTGCTCGAGGTCCCCAACCCGCACGTGCGCGGAGTCGTAGAGCCGCTCGAGGCGCGGCTGATACCACGTGCGCAGCGCGGCGAGCTGGCCCGGCCAACCGGTCGCCTGGCTGCGCAGGGTGAGCAACAAGGCGCAGAGTCCGGCCCAGTCCTCTGCGGCCGGCGCCGGCGCCCGAAAGCTCTCGGCGGCGGCGAAGTCGAAGCGGTGCTGCTCCAGGTGCTGCATCGCGCGGCGTGCGTGTCCCGGACCCATGCCTGGAAGCAGCTGCAGGACCCGGAACGCGGCCAGCGAATCCCGCGGGTTCTCGACCCAGCGCAGGATGCACAGGACGTCCTTGACGTGCCCCGCTTCGAGAAACTTGAGGCCGCCGTACTTCACGAACGGAATCTTCCTGCGCCCTAGCTCGACCTCAAGCGGGTCACTGTGGTGTGAGGCCCGAAACAGGACTGCCTGTCGCCGGAGCGCGATGCCCGCCTCGCGGTGTTCGAGCACCCGTTCGACGACGTACTCGACTTGGCACGTCTCGTCGTCGGCGGTCACTAGGACCGGTTTCTGCTGCGAAGGTCTGGTCGAAAAGAGATTCTTGGTGAAACGCTCCTCGCAGAGTCCGATCACGGCGTTGCAGGCGTCGAGGATCGGCACCGTCGAGCGGTAATTCTGTTCCAACGTGACGACGGCGGCCGGCGGATCGAAGTGCACCGGAAAATCGAGGATATTGCGCACCGTCGCGGCACGAAAGGAGTAAATTGACTGCGCATCGTCGCCGACCACCGTCAGGCCGCGGCCGTGCGGTTTCAGTCCGAGCAGGATCGCCGCCTGCAGCGCGTTCGTGTCCTGGTACTCGTCGACGAGCACATGGTCGAAGCGCTCGCGCACGGCGGCCGCCAGCGCCGGCGCGGCCATCAGGTGATACCAGTAGAGGAGCAGGTCGTCGTAATCGACGACGTTGCGTGCCTGCTTCGCCTCCACATAGGCGCCGAAGAGCGTGCGTAGTTCGGCGTTCCACGATTCACACCACGGAAAGCTGGTACGCAGCGTCTCGTCGATCGGGCACTGCGCGTTGACCGTGTGCGAGTAGATGGCGAGGCACGTGGTCTTCTTCGGAAAACGTGCCGACTGTTTCGCCAGGCCGCGTTCGTGGCGGAGGAGGTCCATCAGATCTGCCGCGTCGGAACGGTCCAGCACCGTGAACGAAGGGTCCAGGCCGACTGATGCCGCGTGCAGGCGCAGTAGGCGGTTGGCGACGGCGTGAAACGTCCCGGACCAATGAATCCGCGCCGCGCCCGCACGCCGTGAGCGCGCGTTGCCGCCCGACGCAGATCCCGAACAGGCGCGGGCAAGAATCCGGTTCGCCCGGCGCGTCATCTCCTGGGCGGCCCGTCGCGTAAAGGTGAGCAGCAGCAGCCGGTGCGGGTGCGCGCCGTTCAGGATCAGATGCGCCACCCGGTGCGCGAGTGTCTTCGTCTTGCCGGACCCTGCACCGGCGATGACGAGCAACGGCGGGCCAGGGCGGGCGGCGCCGCCCGAGATCACTCCGTGCTCCACCGCGGCTCTCTGCGCCGGATTGAGTTCGTCGAGATACGTGCCCACCACCGTCACCTCCTGACCGCCGCTCGCGCCGCCCGACCGGGTCGGACGGCGAATGCGGGCGCACGCAGGATAAGCGAAAATAAGGCAAAAGAAAACGGGGTGGCTGCCTCGCGCTTCGGGCCTGAGCCGGAATGCGGTAGGGTAGCGCGATGCTGCAGGAGGTCGACCGTGACATCTGGATCGCGGACGGACCGAGTGTTCCGTTCCTGGGCATTCCCTACCCGACCCGCATGATCCTGGTGCGGCTGTCAGATCGGACGCTGTGGGTCTGTTCGCCGATCCGCTCGGACGACAGCTTGTGGGCGGCGGTGAACGAGCTTGGACCCGTGACGCACCTGGTGTCGCCGAACAAGCTCCATCATCTCTTCCTGGGGGACTGGGCGCGCCGCTGGCCCGAGGCCAAGCTCTACGCATCTCCTGGGCTGGCGCGGCGCCGTCGTGATCTGTCGTTCGCCGCCGCGCTCGCTGACCGGCCCGAGCCAGCCTGGGAAGCGGACATCGACCAAGTGATCTTCCGCGGCAGCTTCGCGATGGAAGAGGTCGTATTCTTTCACCGTGCCTCGCGGACGGCCATCTTTACTGATCTGATTCAAAAGTTCGATCCCGCCACGCTCCACGGCTGGCGCAACCTGCTGATGAAGCTCGACGGCCTCGTTGGACCTGAGGGCAGCACGCCGCGCGAGTGGCGTCTGTCGTTCGTGAATCGCAAAGCAGCCCGGCGGGCACTGCACAAGAGCCTGGAGTGGAATCCCCGCCGCCTCATTGTCGCCCACGGCGCCTGGGCGCGCGAGAACGGGCGCGAGGTCATCCAGCGCTCGCTCCGCTGGTTGGCGTAAGCAGGATTGCCATCCTTGGCGCGGCTGTTGGTTTCGGTTGCTAGGAACAGCCCAGCGAGGCCTTCCTGTTCCATGCAACAGACCCGTCGCCCTCGGCGTTTCCATTGAAACGTGAGGGCGTCAGCTTCGAAGAAGGTTTTGGCGCGCCGCGCGGGAAGGTGAACCCACGCCCAACTCACCCGGCGAGCAGGTTGTCAATCTGCCGCACGCGCAGGGGCGCGCCGATCTCCGCGAAGCGCCGTTTCGCCTCGTGCAGGGTGCGTTCGCGCGCGCTGGAATCGCCTTCGAGGTGCGCGAGTTCGGCACGGTCGAGCAGGAGGAGCGGGGCGAAACTCGTCGCGCCGGTGGCGTCGATGAGTCGCTCCGCCTCGCGCAGGGCGGCGCAGACGGCGGTCGCTGCCGTTGAACCCTCCTGGGCGAGGAGCACGTGTGCCAACACCCGTTCGGCTTGTACGAGAGCCGTCGGCACACCGATCCGCCGTCCCCGCTCGACGGATTCCTCGGCGAGAGCGCGGGCGCGCGCGAGATCCCCTGCACCCAGGCAGGCTTCCGCCAGCCAGGACACGAACCCTGCTTCCATCTCGAGGCCTGTGCGGCGCTCGCGCGCGATCGCGAGCGCGTGCTCCAGTGTTTCGATCGCCTCCGGCCACCTTCCGGCGACAGTCAGGGAGACGCCCAGGCGCTGATAGGCGCCCGCGCGCGAATAAGGGCTGCCCATCTTCTCGGCGATCTCGAGGCTCCGCTGGCATGGGCCCAGGCTGATCTGAGCGTCGCCTGCGATCGCGGCTACTTCGGCGAGCCAGGAAAGTGCCCAGCCCTCGCTCTCCGTATCGCCGTGCTGTGGCGTTGGTAGACCCTGCGTAGCACACCGAACAGCTGGCGCTGGCGCGCCTCCGGATCCATGCGCGGGGCGGGGTTCTCCGGATCGGGCGCACCGAAGAAGTCGAACAGGATCGGCAGCAGGGCCTGGAACTTCTCATCGAGCAACAGGAGCTCGCCGGCGATCTTGCGCCGCGCCTCGTGGTCTGTGTCGCGCTCGCCGATATCGAAGATGTTGCGCAGCATCTCGAGCAGCGGCAGGTACGGAATCGTCTTGCCGTGCGCCGGGCAGTGCGCCTCGTTCACTCGAATCCCACGGGCGCGGCAGCGCTCGACGAACTCCAGGCACAGCCGGCTCTTGCCCGTGCCGGCGTCGGCGA
>JBHHYR010000176.1:0-8203 GCA_046757585.1 Binatia bacterium
CGGCACCGAGTCTGTCCGAGCCATTGATGCTCAGGGATTGCGCCGCAACGTTTTCCGATTGCACGACAAACGAGGTGTGCCGCTTGCCTTGCGGCACGGTGACCATGAGGGAGGCAGTACCCTGACCCTCCTCTCTTGTGGCTAGCACACACGCCGCAGTCGGCTGCGTCTGCAGCAGCACCTCCACTCCGCCAGCCGGTGCCTGCCGGTTCAACGCCAAGCGGTAGACATCCTGCAAGCCGGCACCGACTCCCGGCGGCCCACTGAGCGTGATCGTGTTGACGACCGCGACTGCCGGCGGGAGGTGCAACAAACGAGTGGCGCCGAATGCAGCGACAATCGTCACAATGACACCAACCACCCCCCTCATGTGCCGGGTTCCAAGTTGGACACCGCCTTGCGCCATGGGTCTTCCGCGTTCGCCTCGCGCCACAGCCCCCGACCGAGTGACAGCCTGATAAAAGCATTGCTAGCGTGGGTGGGAGTCTGTCAATACTTTTTTTGTGAATCTGGTCGATTCCGCGGAGGGCTCATCCTCGTCAGCGAGGTGACGCACGCGGGGGGCGCGACGGCTCAGTGGAGATAGCCCAAGGCGCGCAGTGCCGCGACGGTACGCGGGTCAGGTCCCGCAGCCAAGGCCTGGGGCTCACCGGCTCTGGCCGGTTGCAGCTGCGCTTGGGTTAGGGCAGCGTAGAGCATCCGCAGGGGCCTCACGGCGGCGTCGACGCCAGCCAGGTCGCGACGTTCCCCGGGGTCGTCGGCGAGGTCGTACACCTCTTCCTTCCCGTTTTCCCAGAGAATGTACTTGTGACGCCCGAGGCGCAGCCCGATCCGCTCTTCGGCAAAGAGGAGATTTTCCGCCAGTGCCACCCGTGGGGGGTCTTCGTTCCCCTTGATGAGCGGTACCGTGGAACGACCATCGGAGCGTGCCGCCGGGGGCAGGCCGAGCAAGTCCAGAACCGTCGGCGCCAGATCGACGAGCCGCACAACGTTCCGCACGCGTCTCCCGCGCGGCAGGTGTCCCGGCCACCGCATGATCCACGGCACGCGCAGCACCTCTTCGTACACGGTGTGTCCATGTTCGACGCCGCCGTGTTCCCAGAACTCCTCACCGTGGTCGGCGACGCAGATGACCAGCGTGTGGTCGCGCCGGGCGTCACGATCGAGCGCGGCGAGCACCTCGCCGACCGCCGCATCAACACGCGCCACCTCGCCGCGATACAGGTCGCGTACCGCGTCCTTCTCCGCCGGTCCGAGGCGAATCTCCCCGCTGCGCAGGCGCACGATGTCGGGCGCCGTGAGCCCACGGCGCAGGGCCGCCGTGGCCTGCGGAGCGAACAGGGTATCGCCGCGAAAGCTCTTGTGCCGCGTGACCCCGGGACGACTGTAGGGCGCATGGGGATCGATGTAGTGCAGCCACAGGAAGAACGGGCGCGCCGCGCGGGCGCGCGCCAGCCAGCGGACGGCGTGCGCGCTCACCGTGGCGCCCCGATCTCCAAGGCCGGCGTTCGGCCACAGCCAGGTGAACAGCCGCACCGCCGTCGTCTGCCCGAACGCCAGGAACGCTTCCGATTCGATCGTGACATTCTCGTACGTCTCGAAGCCCTGTCCCAACCCATAGCGCAGAGCGAGGTATGGATTGGTGACAATCGCATGTGTGCGGTAGCCGCGCGCGCGCAGCGCGGTGGCCAGCGTCCACGACCCCGCTGGGAGCGCCGACCGGCCCAGCGGGTCGCGGCGATTGGTGATACGGCCGGCCCCGTGGTAGCGGGGGTACAGGCCGGTGAGCACCGAGGCCATGGCCGGCAGCGTCCACGGCGAGGGGGTGACGGTGTCACGAAACACCACGCCGCCCGCCGCAAGCCCATCCAGATGGGGGGTGAGGCCGTGAGGATCGCCGTACGCGCCCAGGTGGTCGGCGCGCAGCGTATCGATGGAAATCAGGACGAGGTTCGGCCCGCCGGTGGTGGCTGGTGCACTCTCGCCTCCCGGAACGTTCCATTTCCAATCGCCGGCGACGAAGCGGGCCACGGGCCACCACGAGACGACCGCCGCCACAACGGCAACCCGGCTCGCGAACCGCAGCGGCCGCTGGACTCGCCCCGCGTACCACGCCGCCGCGGCGCCGGCGATCAGGGCCCCACTACCCGCCAGTATCAGCGCTAGCCCCCACACCGCCAGCTGCATTCCAGACCCAACATGGGCACCCACACTCTGCAGGCGTGTCGCAATCGCCGCCGCCCAGGACAATGCAGCCGCCAGCGTTCCAGCAAAGACGAGCACCGACATGTAGACGACGAACGACCGCCGCGGATCGGGTCGCGCACCAGCAGCCATGAGCACGGCCCCGGGCAGGAGAAGGGCGATGGCAAGAACCATCCAGGCCAGGACCGGCACAGCGAGGTAGACGAAGAAGTACTGCTGCGGCTGCACGAAGGCGTTGGCCTGCAGCGCCAGCAAGGCTTCGCGGCACCCGAACAGGCCCCCACCCACCAGGGCCACAGAGAGCGCCAAGCGGCTCTCGACCGCTAGCCGCTTCACGGCACCCTCAAGGCATGGCGAGGCCGAGCATGGGGATCATCCGCCGCCCGCGCACAGCCACCGCTGCCGTGACGACGAATACCGCCGCCGTCACGATGAAATTCAGATGCAGCGAGTATCCGCGGACGAACTCCAGGAGGAACGTGCTGCCAAAAAACAGCAGGTAAGAGTTGACCCACACGTGGCCGTCGTACTCCTTGTGTTCCTGCCAGTAGCGGCCGAGGCCGTAGAGGGCCAGGCCGATCAGCGCGAAATAGATCTGCAGCGGCTGCACCGGCAAGGAGTGCGTCGCGGGCCAGGCGATGAGGCCTTGCTTGAGCTGCCAAGCGTATGCGCGAGACCCACGCGGAAATGCGATCGCCCACAGCACGTTGCTGACCTTGCCGAAACAGCAACCGTTGAGAAAACACCCGAGGCGGATGAAGATGATCCCGATGCCCACGGCCGGAAGAACCGCGTCAGCAAAGCGCCGCACGGGCAGGCCGAGCGCGCGGCACACGAGCGGCAGCACAGGCGCCAACAGCAGGATGCCCCCGGGGATCCGAAACCCATGCCAGAGCAGCACCGCCGCCGGGTCGCTCACCAGGGAACCCGGATCGTCCACAGGAAAGACGACATGCTCGAGCAGATAGAGGAGCTTCGAACCGGCTAGAATAGCCAGCACGAGCACGACGATAGCCGCCAGCGACTTCCCCGCCGGAAAACCATCGCGGCGCGCCAGACGCGATGCGGCCAGGCTGCCGCACAGGGCTGCCGCGCCCCATAGGAGGAAGTACGCCGGGAGACCAAAGAGTTCCGGTTTCATACGCGTGTCCCGAACTGCAGGCAGATCCCTGCTTTGCGTCTGCCATAGCATTCCTTCCGGCGTCAAGGCCCCGGGGGGCATAGAAGGCGGCGGTCGTGCCCGCGGCCGCCCGCCGACTTGACGAAACGCTTGCGGGCGGGGTAAACAAACGTTCGTTTGGATCACCATCGGGGATCGAATCGGCGCGCGGTGTGGTCAGTCTTGCCACCAGTTACTTTGTGCGTGCAGGACCTCGGTGCAGGGAACAGCAAGGAGAAACGCTCATGCAGCTCAGCGATGTGAATCTCACGGACCCGGACATTTTCCAGAAAGGTGTTCCCCATGAGATGTTCAAGCTGCTGCGCCACCAAGCACCCGTCTTCTGGCATAAGGAGGAGTCCGGCCCCGGCTTCTGGGCGATCACCAAGTACGCCGACCTCAAAGCCGTCTCGACGAATCCGGCCCTCTTCTCCTCGCAGCGCCGGGGGACTCTCATGCGAGAGCCGACGCCGCAAGAACTCCCCTTCATCCAGTCAATCATGCTCAACATGGACCCCCCGAAGCACCGCCAGTACCGGGCGCTAGTCAACAAGGCCTTCTCGCCGCGCATGGTGAACAACTTACGCGGACGTATCCAGGAGATGGTCAAGCGCATCATCAACGGGGTGATTGAGAAGGGCCAATGCGACTTTGTCGAAGACGTGGCCGCTCTGCTCCCAATGGAAGTCATCTGTGAGATGATGGGCGTGCCGCAAGAAGATCGCCACAGCGTCTACACGATCGGCAACCAGATGGTGGGCTTCGACGACCCCGACTTGCAGGCCGGCCGCAGGTCATTGGAACTGAACGACGCCGAGGGCGCCGCCGCCGAGATGTTCATGTACGCCGGCAAGCTCCACGAGAAGGCGCGCACGCACCCCGGTGACGACCTCGCCACGGCACTGGTCAACGCCGACGTGAACGGCGAGACCCTGAGCGAATCAGACTTCAACTTTTTTTTCCTCCTGCTCCTCATCGCTGGCAACGAGACCACCCGTACCGTCACCACCAACGGCATGCTCGCTTTGATCCAGCACCCCGACCAGCTCAACGACCTGCGCCGCGATCTGTCGCTGCTGCACAGTGCAGTCGAAGAGATCCTGCGTTACGCCCCGGCCGTCCACACCTTTCGCCGCCAAGCCACCGCGGACACGCAGATCCGCGGGCAACGGATCAAGGAAGACGACAAGCTGATGCTCTGGTATCCCTCTGCGAACCGGGACGAGGAGGTGTTCGAGAACCCGGACACCTTCGACATCCGCCGCAGTCCGAACGAGCACCTCGCCTTTGGCGTCGGCGAGCACTTCTGTCTCGGGGCGAACCTCGCCCGTCTGGAGCTACGTGAGATCTTCCGCGGTCTGGTGACGCGCCTGCACGACATCGAGCTCGCCGCCCCGCCGCGCCGCCTGCGCTCCACCTTCATCAACGGCGTAAAGGAAATGCACGTCCGCTTCCGGCCCGGCGCGATCGAGCCCTGAACCGGCACCAGCAGTTCACAAGACTTCGGACGCGTTTGAAGCTCTGAGCCCCAACACCGTCCGCGCATGCAACACGCGGCGACCGCGCGGCAAGCGCTTCGTCGTCAACACCTAGTAGTCCAGGCCCGCTAGCAGCTTGGGCAGCTCGACTACCCACCGCATGTCGTTGTTCACCAACACCTGTTCCAGGCGCTGGTCCCTGATCACGCTGTGGGACGGATCGTCATCCACGAACCGCTCATCCGCAATCGGCGGGCGCCGGTCCCTGACACACTCCACCCCCCCAAACTGCCCAGTCGCGGTAAACAATCTTGGCGATCGGCGCAGCACACCCCTGCTCGACGTGCTTCCTTTCTGCTCCGGCATTCTCCGCCTTCTCTCCGGTTACGACGCCTCTCATTACGGGTACCACATCACGGAGATGAGAAGCACGGACACGAGCAAGTCCAGAAGTAGTGCCACAAAGACGACGCGCTTGGACGGTACCCAATTGAAGAGCGGGTAGGCAAACGGCATGAAGAACTGCTCACACTCCGGGCAATTCACAATGATGCGCCGCGTATCAATATGCCAGATGGCGAGCGCCGGCGGGTTGCTTACTGCGTGGCGCGTGACATCAACCGCCCCGCCACAGCACGGGCACGAAATTATGGCGAGGCGGGTGATCAATCGTCTCCGCCGTGCACGCCCGGTGCTCGGTGCCGGCCCAACGGATCGGAAGTGACCGAACCGCCCTCGCTGAGGGAACACGTGCAAGCTTCGCGGCCCTACATGCATCATGACATCCTACCCTACAGCGATCATCGTGCCACTCCGACCCTCATAGCCAATGCTACCATGGCTGGGTACACGCCAGCTGTCCGGTGACGAGAAACTTACAGCCATACCCCTCGACCGTCTCTAATGTCACATGACGACTCTGCCAATCAGGTAGCGCTCCTACCAGCCACAAAGCCAGCACACGACCGACTAGGATAACAGGAAGCCCTAAGGGCACCGCGTTGAGAATAGACAGTATGTAAGGGCAAAGAAAGATGGTCCTGTTGACAGTCTTGCTCACTCCATGGTAACGGCCTGGGTCGTAACACTGGCTGGGAGGGAGCCGCAACGATGGCTAAGTTGCACGAAGCGCTCAAGAGGATCGAGACCGAGCGTAACAGTCGCCGCCAGCTGGTGAGCCCTCTGCCCCGCGAAACACTGGGAACGATCTCGTTTTGGAAGCATCCCTTGAAGCGCGCGGCCCAGCAAGAAGCGACTGAACTCCGCACACAGCTGGAGATCCTGACGCGCCGACTCGATCTGCTAGAGGATCGCCTATCCAACCCGGTTGCGACTGGGCCGGACGTGGCGTTGCTCGAGCGGCTCGGGGCAATGGAACAGCGGCTGGATACCCTCGAGCACGGCGTTTTCAGGTTCTACCCATACATCAAGCGACTCCTCGGTTTGCGACCCTCGCGGCAAACACCGCTGATCCCCTTCTAAGTACACGGGTTCAGAATTGCGGCGACGCGCTCCACGAGGGATCCCCTCCTTTCGACCTTAGCCTCCATACTCCCCATGTGCCATGTTTCGGGGACCGTGTTCAGCGACCCGCTTTCTGGGTAAGGCTAACAGCGGCCACGGAGCGCCGCCCTCCAGGCGCGACGGCTGGCAACAGTTAGCAATGTTGCAGTCCGGGCCATTGACAAACGTGCCATTAAGGAATAATGCGCCTGTCATGGTAGGTGGTGCCCTGATGCGGAGGAATATTAGATGACTCAATGTCGACTGCAGTGTGTAGCCTTCACCTTGTTGATTCTGGTCGCGGTGTTTCCGGCAGTGGCATGGGGAGTCCATACCGTTGCCGGCTCTCTCACCGGTACGGACGGTGAGCCGCTCGCTCTCAGTCCAATCGCCGTCGTGAACGAGCAGGGACGCGTGCTCGCCACCGGCAAGACCGACGACAACGGGCGTTACTGTGTTGAGAGCGGAGCGCTTGCGGTTGGTATGCCGTATCGCGTTTGCGTCGCGCAGGCGAATCAGCCCATGGAGCCCTGTTCGCGGGCAGTCGTCACCGAAGCTGACTGCGCGACAGCCTTGGGTCTCTTGGGGGGCGGGGCCGCCGGAGGGGCTCTCCTCGGCGGCTTGACGACTGCCGAACTGGTGGGAGTGGGTGTCGGGGTTGCCGGTGCCACCGGCCTCGGCATTGGTTTAGGCCTTGCCGAGACTTCCGGCGGCGGGAAGGAGCAGCCGGCCAGCCGCGCACGGTGACGTGGCGTCGGTTAGTAGATTCCTCACCGGATGCGGCGCGCCGCCGAGGTCGCCGGAGCCAGGAGCAGGAACTGACACGGGCTGAATGGAAACCCCGTTGGTTGCACCCACCGTCACCTCAGCTCAAGTCGTAACAGGTCCGATGTGTCGTAATGCTAGCGTGTTAGGGTATCCACAACTTATTGACAGTGTGTCGACAAGCGTGGGACGGACGAAAGCATCTTGTATTTCAACATGTTCTGCTCCTTGCCCTCAGCTTAGCAGACGGTCCGATCAGACCTGCTGCGGGGCAACTTGGCTCAACTTCCTGGCATTGCCAGCGCAGTCCAGTGTCTTGACAACCTGATAAACGGCCGCTGCGACAGAGGTGGAGAGGAGGAGGAGGAGGAAGCGTGGCGCAGCGAAACCGTTACAACGGCGCCCTCAATGCGAAAGTGGTCCCTGCAGATTATGGAGGGACAGACGGCGCTCAACGAGATCACGAGCGGGTAGCGGGCGCCTCCGGTGCAGGTGGCCCCGTGGCAAAGCAGGTGCCGGCGGAGCTGCGACGCGGGCCGTCCGCTTCACCGCCCGTGGTGTCCGCAGCGTGTTCTGAGGCGAAGGCTGGATGAGCAACCGTTCGATCGTCCGCGGCAAAGGGCAGAGGGTGCCGGCCAACGGCGACGGGGCGGCCGCACCCGCCTTAGGCCCGGATTTCGTGCTGCCCCGCGGCGCGGGATCGGACGAGGAAGGAGAGCTGCAGCGCTACTTGCAGCTCATCTACAGCCGGCGCTGGTTCTTGCTGGCGGCCGCCCTGCTCGGGCTGGCGGTGGCCGCATTCACCACCTTCCGCCAGCCGCGCCTCTACGTGGCGCAGGCCACCGTCGAGTTCAAGAAGGCGACGCCCCCGGGCAAAGCGCTGAACCTGGACCTCCTTGGACGCAGCGCACCGATTCCCCCGTTGCTAGCTACGCGGCTGCTCACCACCAAGATCCTTGCGGCCCGCATCATCAAGGCGGAGCGCATCCGCGGCGTGGATTGGTTCGATCCGCCCGCTACCAGCGACGCTCCGCGGTCGATCCTCGCTGCCGCTTGGAGCGCCGTGGCAAGCGGCGTGAGTGCTGTCCGCTGG
>JBHHYR010000177.1:0-8189 GCA_046757585.1 Binatia bacterium
CCGTGCGCAGCGCCCGCATCTGCTCCACCAGCTTACGCTTGAAATCCTCGGCGACGGCGCGCTCGACGTAGACGCGTTCGATTGACATGCACACCTGGCCGGTCATCAAGCACGCACCCCACGCCGCCCCACGTGCGGCGCGGTCCAAATCCGCATCCCGGAGCACAATCATAGGGTCCTTTCCGCCAAGTTCCAGGAGCACTGGAGTCACCTGCTCGCTGGCGCGCTGCATAACGCGCCGGCCGGTCTGCGGCGAGCCCGTGACGGCGACCATGTCGACCCGATCGACGAGGGCGGCCCCCGTCTCGCCCTTGCCGATCAGGATCTGCAGCACACCGGCCGGCAGCGCTTGGTTCATCGCCTCGAGCGCGCGCTTCACGGCGAGCGGGGTGAACTCCGAGGGCTTGACGATGACGGCATTGCCCGCCAGCAGCGCCGGGATCGCATCACCGAGGGTGAGCGTCAGCGGCGCGTTCCAGGGGCCGATCACTCCCACGACACCGTGCGGCTTCATGTAGATCATGCCGCGCTTGCCAAACAGCGGCCGCGTGCTGGCCTTGCGTGGCTTGAGCCATCTCGCTGCCCGTCTGCGGAGGTAGCCGATGTCCAGACACACGGCCATCAGTTCGCCGACGACGTCGAAACGCGGCTTCCCAGTCTCCCGCTCGAGGGCGTGCAGGATGTCAGCGCGGGCGGCCACCAACTGCTTGCGGGCGCGCTTCAGCGCTTGGCACCGCGCTTTCGGGGTCATCACGCTCCAGCTGGGCTGTACCCCCTTGGCCGTGGCCACGACACGTTCAACGGCCGCGGCGTCGTGGATCGGGAGCGCCTCGATCAGCTCGCCCGTGGATTTGTCAAATATCTCAAGGGTTTCAGACGCAGCGTTGGAGACCAGTGTGGTTACCTGCACCGTGTTTGTCCCTCGCACGTTCCAGATCGAAAACGGGTGACGTGAAGCGGGCTCGGTGCTCCGTCGGCACCTGGTTCGCTCATTGCTCGGGGCGGGCCGATGGCGGGCGCGGAGCTTCGGGCTCCCGGCCGCCGGCGGGGACGCCCCTGTCTTCGAAGAAGCTCCCAATCGCCTCGATGATCGCCTCGGGCGCTTCCTCCTGCAGGAAGTGCCCCGCGTGCTCGATCCGGACGATGCGGTGATTCGGCAGCAGCGCTGCGAAGCGGTCGGTAATCGACGGCGCGAACGCCGGGTCGCGCTGGCCCCAGACGATCAGCGCCGGAAGCTGCCACCCCCGCAGCTTCGCCTCGAGGTTGGCTAGGAGCATCCAGTTAGGGTGACGGGATGTGAAGGGGATCTCACGCGGGAACTGCAGGATGGCCGCCCGTGACGTGTAGTCCGGATAAGGAAAGAGGTAGCCCCGCATGACCCCGGGAGTCTTGCGAGCGGGATCCTGGATCACGCCGGGGACAAAGCGCCGCACGAAGATATTCAGCCTGCGGATCAGCACTTCACCTACTCCCGGAAGGCGCACGACGCCGAGCACGAGCGGCGCGAGGAGCATCGAAAGGGTCACGTCGGCCGGCCGGACATTGAAGGCGAAGGTGTTCATGACAACGAGGCGGTCGACGCGGGCGCGGTGCTCCACTGCCCAGGTAAGCCCGATGGGACCACCCCAGTCCTGGACCACCGGTGTGACGCGCTCGAGCCCGAGCGCGTCGACGAGCTGCTCCATCCGCCGGATGTGGCCGGGTATCGTGTAGTCACCAGTCGCCGGCTTGTCCGACAGCCCGAAGCCGAGGTGATCCACGGCAATGCAACGGAAGCGGTCCCGCAGCCCGCGCACGAGGTGCCGGTAGAGAAAGGACCAGGTCGGGTTCCCGTGCAGCATGAGGAGCACGGGCCCTTGGCCCTCGTCGAGGTAGTGGATCCGGCCCTCGGGGAGATCGGCGTAGTGTGATGGAAAATCGTAAGCCTCGAGCTGCACGCCGGCGGTGTCGGCCATGGCCTTCGTATGCCATGCCTGGCGCCCGAGTCCCAGACCCCTCATCGGCCGAGCCGTCCCGGAGGACCAAGGAAAGTGTCCTGCGACCGCCGGGCCAAATGGGGTCCATCAGGATCAATCGCCCAGGCGGTGGAGCTGCCAAGGCTCGGTGACCACGATCTCCGGGCCGTGATATTCGTGCAGCTCCCCCGTGACCTCCATCGTAGTCCCGCGCAGATTCCGGAGGCCGACACCGCTAGCCTCGAGGCGGGGCAGGGCGCAGCCGGGGATGAAGGCGGTGAAGTCGGACTTGTAGTCGCGGCCCGCATCCAGGAAAACGTGGCCTCCTTTGCCCTTCGGCTTGGGGGTGTTGGCGACTCGAAAACGCACGCTCACCGTCCGGCCCCGGTAGCGTGGGTGCTTCGCCTGCTCGGCTGACAGCACCGGAAGATCTCCCCGGACGGTCGCCTTGTAAACGTTCGAGTCGGCGGTCCACCGGCCCGCGCTCGCGCTTCGGACCCGGTAGAAGAAACGGCCCCCCGGTACGAGCCCGCGGTCAACGAAGTAGTACCGCCCTCCCGGTATGGTAAAGCGCCGCTGACATCGACCACGGGAGGACATCGCTCGGCAGATCTCATAGTGTGTCACCGGCACCCTCCGCTGCGGGCGCCAGGTGACAAGGGCCGTGCCGTTTCCGGCGCTCTGGAACTCACGGATCTCCAACCGCAGCGGTTCGGCCGCGTCCGCGTCGTAGCGGACCGCGTCCTGGTAGAGCTGAGAGAAGTTGGCTGCATAGTGCGCCGCAATCTCGGGGCTGTGGAACACGACCAGATCCTCGTCGTTGGAGCCCCGCCCGCTGGTTCCCAGACCACTGGCCGACCAGTTGGCCGATCCCGTGACCACGATCGCGCCGTCGATCACGGCGTACTTGTCGTGCAGGAGTCCCGGATAGGCGTCAAGCACGCCCGTGTTCCGGTCGAGCCGGAGGAGATCATCCACCTTCGAAACTTGGCACAACCGCGTCTGGCTAAAATCCCATACGGCGGCGATGCTCACCCCGCGCCCATGCGCCTCGAGCAGGGCGCGATAGATGGTGTTCTGGGTGAGCGTGAAAAGAGCGATCTGGATGCGCCGCCGGGCTCCCCGGATCAGGCTCCGGAGGACTCGCGCCGGGCGATCCGCCGGCGAGAAATAGACCTCGACGGCGACTTTTCCGATTTGGAAGCGTTCGGGGCTTCGGTTCGCTTTGGCCATGCCGAACCGCCCGTGGTTGAACATCTGCTCGAACTCGGCCTGGTACGCACGCGCCACAGCCCGACTCCGAATGGTCACAGCGTTGTTCGCGTCAAGCTCGAGGTCCGAATCCGTCCAATTGGTAGAGCCGGTCCACACGGTGCTTCCATCCACGATCGTAAACTTGTCATGCATTAGCCGCTGGTTGTTGTCCGGACGAACCGCGACGCAGCTCGGATAGCGCTGGCCGTGGCGCGTCTCCCCCTCGATCAGCAGTCGTACCTGAACGCCTCGCCGGCAGGCACGCCCCAGTGCGTTGATCACCCGTGGGGCGCTCACGTGGTAGACGGCGGCGTCGATCGACTGCCGAGCTGAGCCGAGGAGCTGAATCAGGGCGGGGGCAAGGTCGCCTGCAAGTGCCTCGTTCTTCGCCCGCTGCGGCAGCGTGGCCAGCGGGTCGTTAAAGTAGACGTGCACCGAGGAAGCAGGTGCCGGGCTCGGTGCCGCAGGGTCAAGGGAAGGCGGGTGATCTCTGCTGCCACCCCCGTTGCAGGCGGTGAAGGCGGCGAGCAGTACGCCGATACGGAAGAGGTGGCGGATTCGTCCTGCCGTCATGAAGGATCAGCATACGGGCTTACCAGCCTTTGCCAAGTACTCCCCGTTCGGTCGGATCCTCGTCATGCAAGCCCTCGTGGCAGGGCTGACGCAGATGACCCGCAATCCCGCCCGGCGCGATCTTCGGCAGCCACGCCCTGCAGCTGCACCCCCAGTCGGCCCGCACCCTCCATCCGGCGCTGCCTCGAATTCGCCCTGGCATTTTCGGAATGCTAAGAGTGAAGCGTGCCAAGCGATAGGGCGTACGAGCTATCCGTGCGACAGAGCGGGGACGGAACGGTCACGATGGCAGTCCGCGGGCGGATCGAGATCGCCAGCGCACAACGCCTGCTGACCGACATCACCGCGCACCTGCCCGCCGCGCCGCGGGAGCTGGTGCTCGACCTGTCGGGGGTCGACTACTTCGACAGCGGCGGCGGCGCGGTACTCGCGGGCCTGCGCCAGCGCCTGGCGGAAGCCGGCGGGGAACTCCGCCTCGCACGTGCGACGCCGGCGATCGACGGGTTCCTTGAGCTCGTTGATCAAGACGCGCTGCTCCAGCCCCCGTCCAGTCCGCCGGCGCGACCTGCTAGCTTGACGGCGAGGCTCGGCGATGCAGTCCTGCGAATCCTCACGGACTGTGGCGACCTCATCGTGTTCACGGGCGAGCTGATCCTCGGCCTGCGTGATGCCGTGTTGCATCCAGGACGGCTGCGTGCGCGTGAGACGTGGCTCTACATGGAGCGCAGCGGGCTCGACGCGGTTCCCATCGTGGGGCTGATTAGTTTTCTAATGGGCTTGATCACCGCCTTTCAGGCCGCGGTGCAGTTGACGCAGTTTGGCGCTGACATTTTCATCGCCAACCTCGTCGGCCTGTCAATCGTGCGGGAGCTCGGACCGTTGATGACCGCGATCATCGCGGCGGGTCGGTCCGGTGCCGCCTTTGCCGCCGAGATCGGGACGATGAAGGTGGCGGAAGAGGTTGATGCGCTGACCACGATGGGCCTTGACCGCACGCGGTTTTTGGTTACTCCCAAGGTGGTGTCGCTGTTGCTGATGCTTCCCTGCCTCACGCTGTTCGCGGACGTGGTGGGAATCCTGGGTGGCTTGACGGTCGGGGTGCTAGGCTTGGACTTGCCGGTGCAGGTGTATGTGCGGCAGACCGGCGTGGCTCTGGGGATCTGGGATGTGTTCTCGGGGCTCATCAAGAGCGTGGCGTTTGCGATTTTGATCGCCGGCGTAGGTTGCCTGCGGGGTTTCCAGGCGCGCGGTGGTGCCGAGAGCGTCGGCCGGAGCACCACCTCTGCGATCGTTGCGGGCATCTTCCTCATCATTGTTGCCGACGCAGTGTTCACGGTCGTCTTCCACTATTGGTGATAACGATGGCCGAGATGGCGCGCCCCACAGTCCCCCCGGGGACACCTCCGGCGATCCAGGTGCAACATCTGGTGGCACGTTACGACGACCGTACCGTCCTGGACGACGTGAGCTTCGAGGTTCACACTGGCGAGCGGTTTCTAATCGTAGGGGGATCGGGGTGCGGCAAGACGACGCTGCTGCGCCACGTAATCGGCCTGCAGCGGCCAGCCAGGGGGCGGGTGCTGCTCGATGGCGATGACGTCACGGCGGCGGATGAGGACCAGCTGCGGCGCATCCAGCGCAAATTCGGCGTGCTCTTCCAGTCGGGGGCGCTGTTTGCGTCGCTGACCCTGGGCGAGAACGTGGCCCTCCTGCTCGAGGAGTACACCGCGCTGCCCCGGGAAACCATTGACCTGCTGGTGCGCATCAAGCTTAGCATGGTGAAGCTTGCCGGTCTCGAGGACTTCATGATCGCGGAACTGTCAGGGGGGATGAGAAAGCGCGCGGCGCTGGCACGCGCCATGGCGCTCGATCCCCACATCCTGTTCTTCGACGAGCCCTCCGCCGGGCTCGATCCGGTCACCTCGGCGGAGCTGGACGAGCTGATCCTGCAGATCAATCGCAGCTTGGGGACGACCATCGTGGCGGTGTCCCACGAGCTGTCAAGCATCTTCACCATTGCCGACCGCGTGATCATGCTAGACGGGGAAGCCAAGACGATCATCGCCGAAGGCACACCGCAGGAGCTGCGTGATCATAGCTCGGACCTACGCGTGCACGCCTTCTTCAACCGGGAACCGGGAGCAGCCTTCCGCGGGAGGAGGACGAACAGTGGCCACCGAAGCGCATAAGTTCCAGGTTGGGGTATTCGTCATCGTAACGAGTTTCATTGCCATCGGCATGATCATCTGGCTCGGCGCGAGCCGCTTCTTCAAGGAAACCGTCCCATTCGTCACCTACTTTGCCGAATCAGTGCAGGGGCTGGATCCGGGCGCCGCGGTGAAATATCGCGGCGTGCCGGCGGGGCGAGTGGCTGCCATCGGCATCGCGCCGGACGGTAATCTCATTCAGGTGCTCATGGACGTCGATGCCAACGTGGCCCAGCTGCTCAAACGCGACACACAGCTGCGTGCAACCCTCGAGCTCAGCGGTATCACCGGCCTACGCTACGTCGAGATCGATCGCCGCGCCGGTGAGGCCCTCAATCAGGCGCCGACGTTGAGCTTCAAGCCGCAGTACGAGGTGATTCCTTCTGCGCGCTCGAGTTTCAAGGCAATCCAGAGCGCCCTGGGCGACGTCTACGACCGATTCATGCAGCTGGATCTCGGGGGGATCTCGGAAGAGACGAAGGCCACACTACAGGCAGCCAAGCAACTGCTACGCGATCGGCGCCTCGACGCCATCCTTAACAACTTCAAGGCCGTATCGGAATCGACCACCGAGCTGGCGACGAACCTGAAGACGATGACCGCCGGTGTGAAGCTGGCGCCGGCTGTCGAAAACGCCACTGAAGCCACGGCCGAGGCGCGGGCGCTGTTCACCAACCTCAGCAGCGGTGTCAGCGGGACTCAGCTCGGCACCACCCTCGAACAGCTCAGCCGTCTGGCGCAGAGCACCCAGCAGTTTGTGATTGGTTTGCAGTCGACGGTCGAACGGCTCGACCGGACCGTTAGCAACCTTCAGACCCTGACCGAAGAGGTACGGAGCCAGCCGTCGCTCCTGCTGTTCTCCGAGCCCCCGGCACCGGGGCGGCGCCCGCAGGGGCGTGCTCGATGAGGCGGTGGGCCCTTCTGCTGCTGCCTCTTGGAATGCTCGGTGGCTGCCTGCGCTTGAGTCAGCCCGCTCCGGCCATTCGTGACTATCGCCTTGATTACACGCCACCGGCCGTCACGGGCGCGGCGTTGCCGGTGATTCTCAGCGTGCCACCGCTGGGCGTTGCAGCAACCTACGACCGGACACCAATCGTGTACCGGGAAGGGTCGTATGCCACCGGGACCTATTTCTACGAGCGCTGGAGCGCGAACCCGGGAAACCTGGTTGCGGACGTGTTGGCGCGTGATTTCGCGCACTCGGGGGTATACCGCGCGGTGCAACAGCGTCCCTCCCTGGTGCCGAGCGATTATCAACTCACGGGAGAGATCGGCGCGATTGAAGAACGAGTGACGGATGATGGCTGCTCGGCACATCTCGATCTGCGCGTGCTCGTTTTGCGCGTGCGTAACGGCGGGGCGGATCCGGTCGTCTTGCAGCAGAGCTACACTGGCGACGCACCCTGCCGCTGCAACGATTCCGGTGCGCTGGCAGCTGCGATGAGCCGCGTGCTGAAAGGCATCTCGCAGCACCTGCAGCGTGACGTCTACGCGGCCATCGCTGCGGAAGTGGCAACGAGCAGTTGAACGCCGGCTAGCAACGCACTGGGTCAACTTGACCGCTCTCGGTACCGCTGCTACTCACGCCGTCGATGCGCCGCAGTGCTCCGATGCTCCTCGCGATTACGTTGTTGCTAGCGGTGCCGCTCGTTGCGACGAGCCGTGGTGCGTCGCCGTATGCGGCGCGTGTGCGAGAGAACACTCTGCCTAATGGTCTGAAGATTCTCCTCCTGGAGGATCACAAGGCACCGGTTGCCGTGATGCAGGTGTGGTACCGTGCGGGTGCCCGCAACGAGCAAGTCGGCAAGACAGGGCTGGCGCACCTGCTCGAACACTTGATGTTCAAGGGAACCAAGAAAGTCGGCCCGGAAGAGTACTCCCGGATCATTCAGCGCAATGGTGGAAATGACAATGCCTTTACATCGGACGACGCCACGACCTATTTCGCGACGCTGGCTAGCGATCGTCTCGGGGTGGTCATCGACCTGGAAGCCGACCGGATGCAGAACCTGAGCTTTGGCGAGGCGCAGTTTGCGCCGGAGCACCGCGTTGTGATGGAGGAACGGCGCCTGCGGACGGACAACAATCCAGTCGCGTCGCTCTTCGAACTCGTCGACGCCGTCGCCTTCACCGCACATCCCTACCAGTGGCCTACGATCGGCTGGATGGAAGATGTCCGGCGCCTCACCCGCGACGACGC
>JBHHYR010000178.1:0-8187 GCA_046757585.1 Binatia bacterium
AAGCGGGCCTTGCGCTGCGACAAGCTCACGCTTGCCACCCTGGCCGCAACCCTGCGCCTCTACCGAACTGCCCCCGATCTGCGAGCCGCGCTGCCGACGCTGCGTTGGCTCACCCGCCCGCTGTCCGAATTGGAGGCGGTCGGCCGGGCTGCGCTGCCGTTGCTGCGTGCGGCGCTGGGTGACGGGTTCGTGGTGGAGTTGGTCGACACGGAGTCCGAAATCGGGAGCGGCGCGCTGCCGCTGGCGACCGTGCGTACCAAAGCACTCAGCGTAACACACGCACGTCGAGGGCCCCAGGACATCGCCCGTTTGTTTCGTGCCGCGGAGCCACCGATCATCGGGCGGATCCAGTCGGGCCGATTCTTGCTCGATCTGCGCGGCGCCTTCCGGGCCGACGAGCTGGTCCCCAGAACACCGTAGAGCTCCTGCCTGCCGCGCACCGTCCCGCAGGTGTATACTTCATCGCCATGCCGCACATCATCGGTACCGCCGGCCATATCGACCATGGCAAGACGGCACTCATCCGGGCTCTGACCGGGCAAGACACGGATCGGCTCAAAGAGGAAAAGGAGCGCGGTATCTCGATCGACCTCGGGTTCGCGTACATGGACCTGGCAGGCGGCGAACGTGTGGGGATCGTCGATGTGCCGGGGCACGAGCGGCTTATTCGCAACATGCTGGCCGGCGCCCATGGCATCGATTTGGTGCTCCTGGTTGTCGCGGCAGATGACGGGGTGATGCCGCAGACCGAAGAGCATCTCGACATTCTTCATCTGCTCGGGGCGGCGCATGGTGTCGTGGCGGTCACTAAGACCGACCTCGTGAACACGGAACGGCTGGCGGCGGTGCAGGAGGAGGTGGAGATCCTGCTTGCCGGAACTACCCTGGAGGGATCGCCGGTGATTCCGGTCTCGTCGGTTACGGGCGCGGGGCTGGACGCGTTGCGACGCGCCATCGAAGATCGCTTGGCTGGGTACGAGCGCCGCGCCCCGGCAGGCTATTTCCGCCTTCCCGTGGATCGCGCCTTCGTCATGCGCGGGCATGGCACGGTGGTCACCGGCACTGCTGTCGCCGGTACTGTCGTGGCCGGCGACCTCGTGCGCGTTCTGCCGAGCGGCGAGGAAGCCCGCGTGCGTACCGTCCAGGTGCATGGGCGGGAGGTCGCGGAAGCAACCTGGGGGCAGCGCGTCGCGTTGAACCTTGCTGGAGTCGAGCGCACTGACGTGACGCGTGGCCACGTGATCTGCGATCCACGCCTGGATCGGGCCACGGACCGCTTTGATGCCAGGGTCGAGATCCGCCCTGCTGCCAGCCGGCCCGTCAAGAGCCACGAAACGGTACGCGTCTACCTTGGCACGGCGGAGGTGATCGGCAAGCTCGTGCTGCTGGATGGGCGGGATCAGTTGCCACCGCGTGAATCGGCGTACGCTCAGCTGGTGCTACGGCAACCCGTGCACGCGCTCAGGGGCGACCCGTTCGTTCTGCGGAACCAAAGTGCCGAGCGGACAATCGGCGGCGGTGTGGTGGTCCATCCGTTCGCCCGGCGCCACCGGCGGGGCGAGCGACAGCTTCTGCCGCTGCTCGAGCGATTGCGTGCGGCCTCGAATCCCACGGAAGTGGTGGAGGCGTTGCTCGATCTGGAGCCGGCCTTCGCGGTGTCCCCCGGGTTCTTGGCGCAGGCCGGGGGCCTCCCGCTCGATGCCGTGGGGACGGCGCTGCACGACGAACCGACCATCCGCGCGCTGCCCGACCCCGACAACGCAGCGGCTTGCACGACCAGCGAGAAGTGGGAGGCACTACACCGTGCCGTGGTCCACACGTTGGCTGCCTTCCACCAGCGGACGCCGCTGGCGCCGGGGATGGAGATGGAGTCGTTGCGCAGCCAGATCGCTCCGGACCTGTCGCCGAAGATCTTCCGGGCGGTGCTCGATGCGTTGGTCGCACAAGCTGTCATCGCGCGTGCGGAGAGCATCATTCGGCTGCCGTCGCATCGGGTGGCGCTGCGACGCGACGAGGAGCAGCTGGGTGCCCGGGCGGAAGCGCTCATCACCGCGGGAGGTTTCACGCCGCCGGATCTGAAGGAAATCGAGAGCCGACTCGCGGTCGGGCGCCAGCGACTGCCGGCCATCCTGCAGCAGTTGGAACGGGAAGGGCGCGTCGCGAAGATCGCCGAGGGACTGTATTTTGGCCGTGCGCCGCTGGCACAGGCCCGCACGCTGCTCCGAGACTATATCGAGTCGCACGGCGACATCAGCGCCGCCACCTTTCGCGACTTGCTCGGCGCCAGCAGGAAATTCAGCATCGCCCTTCTCGATTACTTCGACCGCACGGGTTTCACCCTGCGAGTCGGCGACGTGCGCAAGCTGCGGGCCTCGTCGCGGTAAGCGCACGCGCCACCACGTCCGACACGTAGCGGCGTACGCGGCGGGGGTGCCGCTGCATGCTGCGTTGCTCGACTTCGCTCAGGGTCGACGCAGCGGCACCAGCGCGCCGCCGGCCGCGATATCAAATCGGCTCGTGCGGCTGGTGTGCCTGTCTCGGCGGCGCGTGGCGCCGCGACTGCCGCATTTCCGTCTCCCATTTGTGGAAACCCTGGCGGTCCCAGAGCGCGATAGCCGTACCCACCAGCTTGCGGCCACCGGCCTCCGTCTCGCCCCAGATGAAACGCAAGGAGTAGAGACTGTGGTCATCCTTCCAACCGTAAATCTCGTGCAGACGACCGCGCTTATCACGCTCGCGTACGCCGCTGAGACTCGGGCGGCCGTAGCGGTCGATGAGGGCGTTCAACGCGTCCCACGCGTTGGCGAGCACGGCCTGTTCGTACGACACTGAGATGACGTGATCGTGACTCAGGTACAGGGCCAGATGGCGCAAGTCGCGGCTGGGCTCCGTTGCGGCGTTGCACACCTGGAAGCCCGCGGCATTCTCGTGGCAAGTGAGGCGGCCGAGTGTTCGTTCAGCCTGAGAGCGGCTCATGCCGAGTGAGACGCCCGCGACGCGCCGGGGCAGCGCCGTGTGACGGGCTGCCGTGGGCCCAACGGTAACCGGCGGAGGCGATGCTTCCCGAGGTGTCGGCTGCTGCGCGGGCGCGCCGCTGCGACACCCCCAGGCGAGAAGCGGCAGCATCACACAGACCACGTGCTTCATCCGGTTGCTCGTGCGCGCATCCGACACCGCCGCCAACCTACCAAGAAACAAACGGGGGACCTGTATCGCTGCCTCCCCCTCTGTTGAGCGGGACCGAGTTCTCGCTGCTTCCCCCTTTGACAAAGGGGGACTGAGGGGGATTTTGCGACGCGCCCTTGAATCCCCCCTCGTTTGCGAAAGCAGGGGAGCCCTCGGTGCAGCGCGTGTGTTTCCCGCGCGAAGTTCCTGTTCGATCTCCCATTTATTTTCTGATCAAGGCTACGGTCGCAGGCGCTCCAATAGGCGCGGAAACGGAATCGTCTCCCGGACATGGTGCAGGCCGCACAGCCACGCCACAACCCGTTCGATGCCCATGCCGAAACCGGCGTGCGGCACGGAGCCGTAGCGCCGCAGATCGAGATACCACGTGAAGGCTTCTTCGGGCAGCCGGTGCGCCGCGAGTGTCCGCTCGAGGGTGGCGAGATCGTCCTCTCGCTGGCCGCCGCCAATGATCTCCCCGTATCCATCGGACGCCAGCACGTCCACACACAGTGCCACGCGGGAATCGGCCGGGTCGCCTTTCATGTAGAATGCCTTGCACTGCGCCGGGTAGCGGTGGACCATAACCGGCCGATCGAAGGCGTGGGACAACGCGGTTTCCTCGTCGCCCCCGAAGTCCGCACCCCACTCGATCCCGAAACCCTTCTGCCGCAGCAGCGCGATGGCCTCGGCGTAGGTGATGCGCGGGAACGGTTTTCGAACCTGCTCGAGGGTCACTGGATCACGCTCGAGCACCTCGAATTCCGTGCGCCGCTCGCGCACTGTGCGCTGCACGACGTACTCGAGGAAGTCTTCGGCGAGGTCCATCACGCCGTCGAGATCCAGGTAGGCGACCTCCGGCTCGATCATCCAGAACTCGGTCAGGTGCCGGCGCGTCTTGGACTTCTCGGCGCGAAAGGTGGGCCCGAAACAGTACACCCTGCCGAACGCCGCAGCGCCTGCTTCAGCGTAGAGCTGGCCGCTCTGCGTCAGATACGCCCGTTCACCGAAGTAGTCCGTGGCGAACAGCGTCGTCGTACCCTCGCACGCTGCCGGCGTGAAGATCGGGGCGTCGAGCAGCGTGAACCCTCTCTGGTCGAAGTAGTCACGACAGGCGCGGCTGATCGCGCTGCGGATGCGCAAGATGGCGTGCTGCCGTGCGGACCGCAGCCACAGGTGCCGGTGATCGAGGAGGAAGGCGATCCCATGCTCCTTCGGCGTGATGGGATACGGGTCCGCCGCATGCACAACCTGCAGGTCTGTGACGCTGAGCTCATAGCCGAGTGGTGCTCGGCGGTCGGCGTGGACGGTCCCGGTGACGATCAGTGATGACTCCTGCGAGAGATGGTCGGCGAGCGCGAACTGCTCCGGTGGCACATCATTCTTGAACACCACGCATTGGAGCACGCCGGTGCCGTCACGGACCTGCAGAAAATGCAGCTTGCCGCTGGAGCGCTTGTTGTATAGCCAGCCCTTCACCGTGGTTTCTTGCCCAGTGTGCTGGGCAATGTCCGCGATGTACACCCACGGCATGTTCGACCTGCGTGCGGCTGTCCGGGCCCCGCGGCAGCGCGCTACTTCTCGAGTTCCTCCCGGATCGAATACATCTTCTGTCGCGCCTCGGTAATATACGCATCGACGTTGCGGCGGTGATTCGCGAACAGCCCGGCGGGGCTCCCGTTGAGGACGATCAGTGGTTTGAGCACGGTGGCGGCGCCCAACGCGGAAGACACCTCGCCGAACAGCGTCCGAATGACCGGCTTGTTCTGAAACTCGTGCTGGTACTCCCGCGCGACGGCCTGCACCAGATGATACATCACGTGCGCGAAGCCCTGCGCGCGGTAGAAGTCATCGTCCGTGCGCCAGACGCTTTCATCCAAGTGATACAGGCTCGCGTGGGCACTGCCGAGGAGATCACCCCAGGCCTGAAAGAGCCGGATCAGCTCGACGTTGCGTTGATTGATCGGCCGCGACGTCTGTGGTGTGGCTTTGAGCCCCGCGATGTATGCCTTCAGATGCGCGACGCCGCTGCGGAACTTCCCTTCTGCGGACGGCAGCCAGAACTTGCGGGCATCGTTGCGAAACGCGGTATCGGCCTGGACGAGGTTGGGATCAAACTCGTTGCTGGAGACCTTGGTCAGGTGGTCCTTGAACACCCGCACGCTTTCGCGCAGCGCCTGGATGATGCCGAGCTGGCGGCTGGCGTTGTTGTCTGCCCACAGGCCTGGTCCCCAGAGCACGAAATCGTTCGGCCGCCACCCGGTCAAGCCATCGAGCTCGTGCTCCATGATGGCGATCACGGTGGCGGCAAACACTTCTCCGGGCACAATCGGCGTGCCCGGCGGAAACCGCGTTCCGACGTCAAACGCCAAGACGTCGTGGTGCTTCTGGCTGAAGTGCAGTACCACCGGACCCGTCACGAAGACCACGACAACGACAATGGCCGTCGCCGCCAGCCACCAACGGCTCCGCCCGTTCGCCGGCTCAGCCATGCATTTGCCCCGCCTGACCGTCACATGTCATTTCCTGCCCTTTCCTGCATCCGCGTTGGGGAGGGGGTGAGCTCCGCGGTCGGTGCGCTGGTCCCCGCCAGTCCGTACCTGGCGAATCCGTTCGAGCCGCTGCTTGATGTCCCGCTCTTCGCCCATTTCCGAAGGTTCGTAATAGCGCCGATCCTTGAGTTTGTCAGGCAAGTGCTGCTGCGCGACGAGATGTCCCTCATAGTCGTGTGCGTACTTATACTCGCGCCCGTAGCCCAAGCTCTTCATCAGAGGCGTCGGTGCGTTTCGCAGGTGCAGCGGCACCGGCAGGGCGCCGTGCGCTTTCACGTCGGCGGTCGCGGCCAGCATCGCCTTGTACGAGGCATTCGATTTCGGCGCCGTGGCGAGGTAGGTCACGGCCTGCGCCAGCGGAATCCGCCCTTCGGGCAGCCCGACGAAATGAAAGGCGTCCTTGGCGGCCACTGCAACCTGCAACGCGCGGGGATCGGCGTTGCCGATGTCTTCGGCGGCGAAGATGATCATGCGGCGGGCGATGAACAAGGGGTCTTCCCCCGCGTCGATCATGCGGATCATCCAGTACACGGCTGCGTCCGGATCGCTGTCGCGCAGACTCTTGATGAACGCCGAGATCACGTTGTAGTGCTCCTCGCCCGCTTTGTCGTAGAGCAGGGCGCGGTGCTGAGCCGCTTCTTCCGCCAGTGGCAGATCGATCCGGACGACCCCTTTGGTGCTCGCCAGGTCGGCGGCCGCTTCGAGCGCGTTGAGGCCGAGCCGCGCATCGCCGCGGGCATGCTGCGCGAGGAACTCCAGAGCCTGCGGCTCGACTGCCACGCCGCGCTCACCCAGGCCGCGTTCGCGGTCCGCCACTGCGCGCTCGAGCAGCGCTTTGACAGCCGCCAGTGGCAGGGGCTCGAGGACCAGCACGGACGAGCGTGACAGCAGCGGTGCGATCACTTCGAACGAAGGGTTCTCGGTGGTGGCCCCGATCAGCGTGACCGTGCCGTCTTCGACGTAGGGCAGAAACGCGTCCTGTTGCGCCTTGTTGAAGCGGTGAATCTCATCGACGAACAAGATGGTGCGGCGGCGGTGCAGTGCCCATTGCTCCTTCGCGTCCTCGATGATTTCGCGCAACTCGCGGACCCCCGACAGCACCGCTGAAAAGTGCACGAAATACGCCTCCGTCGAGCGCGCGATGAGCAGCGCCAGCGTCGTCTTGCCGCTGCCGGGTGGGCCCCACAAGATGAGGGAATGGAGCCGATGCCCCTCGACCATTTCACGCACCAGCCGGCCGGGTGCGATCAAGTGTGTCTGGCCTACGAACTCCTCCAGCGTACGCGGGCGCATGCGGTCAGCCAGCGGCGCCTCCCGCTGCCGCACGCGTTCGGCGTGCGCCGCAAACAAATCGGCTCCCCGCCGCGCTGGCGTCCGTCTGGGCATACGTAATACCTAGCACACGGGTCCCCCGTGCAGCGAGAGTGCTCGCCACGGCCGTCGCCCTGCGGCAAGGTTCAGGGCAAGCGGTATGACTCATCGAGCCAAACGCCTCATGCCGAGCCCGTCGAGTTCGCAGGTCAAAGGGACGCACTTGTTTCAGCTCTCTGCTGGCGCATGATAGATGACTGCGCAACCAGTACGGTAAGAAGTTCGCGACTCGTATCCCGATGCACTACAAACTGGAACGCCGCCTATCTCACGCCGATGTCGATTTCCTCGGTGAGCTGAAAGTACCCGCGTTCTTAGGCCTCCTGGAGCAGGCGGCGGTCGAGGCGTCGACCGCCGCGGGCTTCGATGCCGCCTGGTACACGCGCGAGAGTAGAACCTGGATCATTCACCGCACGCGGCTGGAGCGGTTCGTGCCAGTCGGAGGCACCGATACGGTGGCAGTGGACACCGAGATCATCGACTTTCGCCGGGCGCGTTCGTTACGACGCTACGAGATCTGCCGGGATGCGATCAGGGTCGCGACTGCAACGACGGACTGGGTGTACTGCGAGCTGGCGAACGGGCGTCCGATGCGCATTCCGGAGGCGATGCAGCGCGTGTTCATGAGCGGTGCCGCAGGCGTGGCCTTGCCCCGGGCGCGGCCGCTGCCCGGCGAGGGACCCGGCGTTCCGGTGGAGCTCACGGTGACCGTACGGCCCTCGCACCTCGACCACGTCGTCCACGTCAATAACGCCGTGTACGCGAGCTTTCTCGAAGATGGCGCGTTCGCCCTGTTCGCGACGCGCGGCTGGCCGTTGCCGCGCATGCTGGCTGCGAGCGGCGCCCTGCGTATCCGCTGGCTGGATTTCGAGTACTTGAGTGACGCGCAGGTGGGAACGCAGTTGACCGTCCGCAGTTGGCTGCGGGACGAACAGGCGTTTGCGGCGGATTCGGAACAAGCCCCGCGGGCCGTCGAGTTGTTGCAGACGATCACGCGCGCCGAGGGCGCGACAGTCATGCGTGCCGCGACCCATTGGGTGTGGCGGCACCCCGCACCAATCGTCGGCGCCGCCCCGTCTGCGTAACATGTCGCGGCGCG
>JBHHYR010000179.1:0-8186 GCA_046757585.1 Binatia bacterium
TGACGGCAACACTGGTGCCGGGCGGCACGTCGCCGTCAACCAACACGGTGCGAAGTACCGGCCCGACGGTTCCCTGCGGATCGTCGTCGCCCACGAGGACCCCGGCGCCGACAACTGGCTCACCACGGCCGGGCATCGGCGCGGCACGATGTGCTGGCGGTGGGTCCGCGCAGCGGCGCACCCGCAGCCGGCGACGCGGGTCGTCAAGGTTGGCGCCCTGAAAGCGTGACCGGCTGGCAGAGAAAGGACTCCAACCACTGCCGCCGCGTAGCCGCCTGTCCTTGAGCAGCGTAGCGCCGGCGGTGGCGCGCGCGCAGCGACGCCATTTGCTTGCGATCGTCGGCTGCGTGGCAACCGGGAGACGCTCAGTGCCGCGGGCCGAGCAGCAGGCGTACCGTGGTTCGGAGAACTTGCACGGCTTCGGCGGGGTCTCGTCCGCGCAGCGCCGTCGCAATGAGCGCTGAAAACAGCACGTAGCTCAGCACCGTGATGACCTCGTCCAGGTGGTTGACCTTGTCATGGCCGACCAGGGTCTTGAGGTAAACTGCCACGGGCGCGGACCAGGAAGGGAACGCGTCCGCTGCGGCAGGGTCGGAGGACGTCGCGGCCAGCAGGAGGGCCGAGGTGAGCCCCGGGTTGCGCGCGGCGGTCTTGACGATACGTTCGAAGGCCGCGCCGACGCGGTCGGCAAGGGTCTTTCCGGGAGGCGGGTTGCGACGGAGATCCGTATTGATCCGCACCGTCCATTCCTCCATGATTTCCGCCAGCAGGTGATCCTTGGAGGAAAAGTAGCGGTAGATGGTGGCCCGGGCGATGCCGATGCGGTCCGCCACCGCGCCCATCGTCACCGCCTCGTAACCACCTTCGGCAGCCAGCCGGGCCGCGACCCGACGGGCCTCGACGCGCTTTTCGGATTGTGCGTGGGTGAACCGCCGGGTCAGCGTCACCGTTTCGCGCTGCGCTGGGACCTTGTGCATGGCGGCAGGATGCCACCTTGAGACGCCGGTTGCAACCTGAAGTGCAACAGGTGTATTGACAGCTGTCTCAGCATGACGTACGCTACGGCCGCAATCGGGAGTTTGCTGCCGCCGGAAGCGCAACCGAGCTTCCACGAGGAGTCGACCATGGCGAAAAACCCTCTGCACACGAGGCTCTGCGACATGCTGGGTATCGAGTTTCCGCTTATCGCTTTCACCCATTGTCGGGACGTGGTGCACGCGGTCGTCACCGCGGGCGGCTTCGCGGTGCTGGGTGAGGCCATGCACACCCCGGATGAGATCGCCGCCGACATCAGGTGGATCCGCGGTCGCGTCGGCGACAAGCCCTTCGGTATCGACCTCGTCCTCCCGGCCTCCGTGCCGCCCACCGGAGACCTCACCGAGCTCAAAAAGAAGATTCCGGAGAGCCACTGGAACTTCTGGCTCGATATGAAGAAGCGGTACAACATCCCCGATCCGAAGGGCCAGGTGGCGTTGCACCAGTGGGGCGGCTTGAACCAGGAGGTCGCGCGCAAGCAGCTGGACGTGCTGCTCGAAGAGCGTGTGCCTGTCATGTGCTCCGGGCTAGGCAATCCAGCCTTCGTTCTGCAGACGGCGCACGAGCGCGGCATCAAGGTGTTCGGCCTCGTCGGCAGAGCACGTCAGGCCAAGAAGGAAGCCGAGGCCGGCGTGGATGCGATCATCGCACAGGGTATCGACGCCGCCGGTCATACCGGCCCGATCGGAACTTTCTCCATCGTCCCCGAGTGCATCGCTGTGGCGGGTGATACGCCGGTCATCGCAGCGGGGGGCGTAACCACCGGCAAGCATCTGGCGGCGGCCCTGTGCCTCGGTGCGGTCGGCGTGTGGACGGGCACCTTGTGGCTTGCCTCGCGCGAGTCGGACAACGACATGATCATCAAGGAACGACTCATCGATGCCACATCAGACGACACGGTATACTCCGACTGCATCTCGGGTTTTCCCATGCGCATCTTGAAATGTGCGTGGACGGAAGAGTGGGCGAAAGAAAATGCGCCGCGAGTGCTCCGAGCGCCCTACCAGATGCTCCTGAGCGCGGATTACATCCAGGCGGCAAACGATCACCGCCGGCCGGATCTCATGACCGAGGCCGCCGGGCAGGGCGTGCGCTTCGTCACGTCGATGAAGCCGGCCCGGCAGATCGTTTTCGACATGGTCGAGGAAGCGCTGGCCGTCTTCGAGGATCTAACAGGCGCGGCGGCGGAGTAGGTCAACGGGAGATCGCCCATCGTGTCCAGCACACCTCTACCGACCCGCCACGGATTCGATCCGAAGATGGCCGGCAGGCGGGCCGAGTGTGATGGCGGCGGCCTTATTATGGCCGGCGTGCGGTCCGCAACGCGGCAGGAATTCGCTGGCAAGCTCACCGGCGACTACGTCGACCACGGCGATCCGCCGTGGCGGTGGTACTTGATGGTCGACTTGTACCGGAAGCCGCATGGGTACGCGTGGGACCGCGTGTGGTGCGAATCGGGCAGCCTCTTTCCCGCCGGCGAGTGAGTCGCTCTGAGCTGGAGAGACCATGACATGAAGATCGTCATCTGCGCCAAGGAAGTTCGCGACCCCGACGCGGTCGATACCTACGCGCTGCACGGAAAGCTCGAGATTGGGGCAGACGGGAAGACTCTCACGCAGACTGCCATCCCACGCCTGATGAATGCCTACGATGAGCAAGCGATCGAGGCGGCCCTCCGGCTGCGTGACGGTGGTTGCGAGTGCACGATCCACGTAGTCTCGATCGGGACGGACCCGGCCAACATTCTCCGGCACGCCGCCGCGCTTGGCGCAGACGCGATCGCCCATATCCCGGTCGACATCGAGACCATCGACGGCCCAGCAGCCGCCGCGCTGCTGGCTGCCTACGTCCGCTCGATCGGCGGTGCTGAGCTAGTCCTGTGCGGCCGCCAGGCCTCGGACGACGATCAGGGAGTTGTCCCGGCGCTGGTGGGTGAACTGCTCCACATACCGATCATCACGGTGGCACGCGCGGTAGAGCTTTCCGGATCGACCGTTCGGGTCACCCGTGTCACGCCGAACGGCGACGAGGTCGTCGAAGCGGCCTGCCCTGCGGTGGTCACGATCAGCAACGAACTAGGCACGCCACGTTATCCGACCACGGCGCGAACGATGAAGGCGCGGCGCATGAAGCCCACGGTTCTGAGCCTCGATCAGCTCTCACTTCAACCCAGCGACATTCAGCCTCGGGTGACGCTCACGCGCCAGTTCGTGTCCACCACGCAAGGAAACTGCGAATTCGTGACCGGTAGCAGCCCCGCCGAGCTCGCCGAGCGCCTGGTCCGCCACCTGCGGCAGGCGCAGGTGATTGCGTGATGGAGGGAGCTGTGTCTGCTGCAATCGTCGTCTGCAGTTGGGAGACGGGGCGTGACGGCATCCCCGTCGCGGCGGAAGAGCTGCTCACCCTCGCCCGCAAGGTCAGTGCCGGCGCCGCGCTCGATTGGCTGGTTCTAGGCCCCTTGCCGCAGGGGGCCACGGAGGTCGGTGGCCGGCACGGCGTGCGTGAGATCGATCACCTCGAGGACGACAAGCTCGCAAGCTTCCCACCCGACGCGTGCACGGAAGCGCTGGCGCAGTACTGCGCACGGCGCTCTCCGCGGGTGCTCCTGCTGGCGCAGACGTTTGACGCCAGGCTGATCGCACCGCGTGTCGCGGCACGCGCGGGTGCAGGGGTGGTGATGAACGCCGTGGACCTCGGGGTCGATGGGAGTGGCACGCTCACCGTCACGGCCTCGGCGTACGGCGGTAACACCCGTGTGGTCTACGCGCTGGCGCGCGCCCAGCCTTGCGTCATTGGGGCCCTCGGTGAGGTGCTGGTGGCCGAGCCGGCGCGAGTGCCAACCAGCCCCGCGATCCGCCGGATCCCGGTCGATCTGAGTCGCGTCGAGGAGCGAGTGCGTGTGACCGAGCGTGCCGAGATGACGGGGCCGCGCCTCGAAGACGCGCAGATCATCGTCGCCGGCGGCCGCGGTCTGGGGTCGAAGGAGAATTTCCGCCTCGTCGAGGAACTCGCCGACGCGCTCGGGGGGATGGCCGGCGCGTCGCGACCCATTGTCGATGACGGATGGGCGGATTCCTCTCGCCAGGTCGGACTGACCGGGAAGATCACGCGCCCAACCCTCTACGTTGCCGCCGGGATCTCGGGGGCCAGCCAGCACATGGCCGGCTGTGCCGCCGCGAAGACGCTCGTGGCCATCAACCGCGATCCCGACGCGGCGATTTTCCGCTACGCCCGCTACGGTATCGTGGGTGACTGCCTCGAGGTCCTCCCTGCGATCACCCGCATTGTCAGGAGCACAGGATGACAAGCAGACGTACCCCTGTCGTCGAAGGCTTGTTCGCCGAGACCCCCGCGGGCCCGCGCTTGTTGGGTTCGAAGTGTCGAGGCTGCGGTACGCCGTATTTCCCCCGGTCGCCGGTTTGCCACAATCCGGACTGCCGGGATAAGCGGATCGAGGACGCGACCTTTGGGCCGCGAGGGACGCTGTGGAGCTTCACCATCCAGCACTACGCGCCACCGCCACCGGTCAAGTACGACGAACCGTTCACCCCGTACGCGCTGGCTCTCGTTGATCTGCAAGAGGGGCTGCGGGTTCTGGGCCGCGTCAGTACCGACAATCTCGAGGCGCTGACCGTGGGCACCGCAGTAGAGCTTGTCATTGAGAAACTATGCACCGGTCCGGACGGGAACGAGGTGAGCACCTGGAAATTCAAGCCGTTCCAGGTGTGAGGGAGCACAGTATGAGAGACGTTGCGGTTCTCGGGACAGGCCTGCATCCGTGGGGCAAGTTTGCCAACAAGTCCGTGACCCAGCTGTGCCGCCAGGCAGTGGAGGCGGCGCTGGCAGATGCCGGCGTCGAGTGGTTGGAAATACAGGCCATTGCCGCGGCGAGCTCGCGGTTCTCGGGTGGCAAAGGTTGGGGCTTGAACGGGAACGACGTTATCGAGGACATGGGTCCGACCGGTGCGCCCGTCTACAACTTGTCGGCGGGCTGCGCAGCCGGAGGCAACGCGTTCAACGTCGGCTACAGCTTGGTGGCTGGTGGCTTGTACGACGTTGTGCTCGTCGTTGGTGGGGAACGCATGCCGAAGGGGTTCATCCAAATGTCCGGCGTGCAGGAGGAAACCGATCCCGAGTACGTGCGCCAGCTCTGCGTCGGCATGCCGGGGCCGGCCTTCTGGGCACTCCTGTGCCGGCGCCGCATGGAAGAGTACGGCACCACCGAGGAGCAGCTGGCACAAATCGCCGTGAAGGCGCACAGGAACGGGGCGCATAACCAGTACGCACGGTTCCGGCAGGAATTCACGCTCGAGGACGTCCTCAAGTCACGGGTGGTGAGCTACCCGCTCAGACTCTACGAGATCTGCCCCGTGAGCGATGGCGCCGCGGCGGCCATCCTGTGCTCAGCGGAGGTCGCGCGCCGGCGGACGGCGAACCCGGTCTGGGTTGCGGCAAGCACGGTGGCAACGGCTCGGCTGGACGACGGGATTCCGCGCGGGCTCGCGACAGCGGTTCCACGCCAGCACACCCAGCACAGCGAAGCCACGATCGCGGTGAAGAAGGCCCTCGACCAGGCGGGAATCCCTCCGCGCGACATCAGCCTCATCGAACTGCAGGAGAACACCGTCTACTATGAGCTCGCTTTCCCGGAAGAATGGGGCTTTTGCCAGCCTGGCGAAGCCGAGCGCTTGCACGAACGCGGCGAAACCATGCCTACGGGTAAGCTGCCCATCAACCCGAGCGGCGGTTTCCTGTGCTTCGGCGAAGCCACGACCGCCATGGGCATCTGGCAGGTGTGCGAACTGACTACTCAGCTGCGCGGCCAGGCTGGACCCCGCCAGGTTCCCGGAGCCACGGTCGGGCTGGGGCAAACACTCGGCTTGGGCGGAAACGCCACGGCGGTCATCCTGAAGCGATAGGAGGAACTGCGCATGGCATCGGACCAACACGTTCTCTTCAGCATCGAACAGGGAGTCGGCGTCGTCACGTTCAATCGCCCGGCACGTTTGAACGCGGTGAATTGGGACATGGCACACCGGCTCGTGGAGCTCTTCCGCGAGCTCCGGACGAATGACGAGGTTCGGACGATCGTGCTCACGGGGGCCGGCCGGGCCTTCTGTGCAGGGGGAGATGCGGAGTGGTTGAGTGGATTCGGCGACCGCCCCCTACCTGGTTTGTCGGACGCGCGCCGCGTGCTGCCGCGGTATCAGAGAAAAACCCCCGCAGGACCATTCGCCGAGTTCACCCGGATGATCGTCGAGGTGGAGAAGCCGGTCATCGCCGCGCTCTCCGGCCCCGCGATGGGGGCCGGACTTGCGTACGCCTTGGCGTGCGATCGAAGGTTTGCCGATACGAACGCACGCCTGTGCGCTGCCATGGTCCGGCTCGGATTCAGCCCAGACTGCGGGCTGACCTACTTCCTGCCCCGAATCACCAGCCTCTCGACTGCCCTCATGATGGTAGAGACTGGGAAGATCGTGGAAGCGGAGGAAGCGTACAGGATGGGGCTCATCGACGAACTGGTTGCCGATGGGCAGGCTCTTGGGGCAGCCATGCGTTACGCCCAGGAGCTTGCCAAGGGACCCAGCGTGGCCGTTGACCTCGCCCGCCGCTGCGTTTACAAGGCACTGGCATCGACCCTCGACGAAATCCTCGACTACGAGGCCGTTGCCGGCACCATGTCGGCGGCTACCCAGGACGCGCGAGAAGGTACGACGGCGTTCCAGGAGAAGCGCAAGCCGGTGTTCAAGGGTCAGTAGGAGCACATGCGGACCACAACGGAGTGAGCGGCAACGGAACGGATCAGCATCGATCTGAGGAAAGGCCTCGGTCGTTCCGTTCAATCCGTGGAATCCGATGGCGTGATTTGCAGCAGAGGAGGTCCCACATGCGAGTCGAGGTCGGGCTGATGAGCCACCCCTTCCACGAAAAACCCGTCTGGCCGGGGATCGACGGCATCGCGGCCGCCGCCCGTCAGGCCGAGGAACTCGGCGTCGCCGGGGTCCTGGTGCCGGAGGCAGGCGGGCACGACCCCTTCTTTTCACTGCTGATTGCCGCCGCGAACACGACGCACATCAGCCTGCGCACCGGGATCGCCGTGGCCTTTCCCCGCAGCCCCATGGTGATGGCCCAGCTCGCCTGGGACCTGCAACGGTTCTCCGACGGCCGCTTCGAGCTCGGCCTAGGCACACAAGTCAAGGGCCAGAATGAGCGACGCTATGCGGCACCTTGGACCGCACCGCCAGGGCCGCGGCTGCGCGAATACATCCTCTGCATGAAGGCCATGTTTGCCACCTTCCAGAACGGCGACCAGCCACGCTACTTCGAAGGCAAGCATTACAAGTTCACCTTGATGCCAGAGTTCTTCAATCCCGGCCCGATCCAACAGCCGCGCATTCCCATCTACATTGCCGCGGTCAACAGGTACATGTGTCGGCTGGCCGGCGAGCTGTGTGAGGGGATCTTCCCTCACCCGATCTGCACGGCGAAGTTCATGAAGGAGGCGATGATGCCGGAAGTCGCTGCTGGCGCGCGGAAAACGGGCCGCAAGCTGTCCGACGTCGGCGTCTTGGTCTCGCCGATTATCGCCACCGGCAGGACCAAGGCGGAGGTCGAGCGGAAGAAGGTCTTCGTGAAGCAGCGCCTCGGCTTCTACGCGTCGACACGTTCCTATCACGCACCGCTGGCGCTGCATGGCTACCTGGAAGTGGGGCAGCGGCTGTTCCAGCTGTCGATGCAAGGGAAGTGGCGGGCCATGGTCGACCTGGTCAGCGATCGGATGTTGGACGACTTCGCCACGGTCGCCACCTACGATGATCTGGGTCCGATGTTGAAGGAGCGTTGGGGTGACGTCGCCTCCACCTTGCACCTGGACCTGCCTCCCGAGGTCCGCGAAGACCGTACGGCCGCGCGCAAGATCATCGAGGCCCTCGGGTAGCGCCGGCGGCAGCGGCTTTCGCTCTGCGGGAAGATGCAGCTACTTGACGCCGTCGCCGTAGTCACAGGTGCCTCACGCGGTATTGGACGCGCCACCGCGCTCGCCTTGACCGAGGAAGGGGCGCACGTCGTCTGCGCCGCCCGTTCCAGCAAGGCTACCCCGACTCGACTGCCCGGCACGATCGAGGAGACCGCGCAACAGGTGCAGGCCTTGG
>JBHHYR010000180.1:0-8171 GCA_046757585.1 Binatia bacterium
CGTCCGCTGCCGCCCGCGGCGTCCCTTACACCAAAACCTCCCTCGCCGTCGAGCCCACGCCGATGGTCAGCTCCGTGCGACTGCTGCCCAGACCGAGCAGCCAATCCGAATACGACTCCGATCGACTCCTCACTGCACCGGGCAGCCGCCCAGAGCGTTGTTCACCGCCGAAATGATTTCGTTGATCGTGATCATGCCGTCGCCGTTCTGATCCCCGGCCGTGCAGGCCGAGATGTCCGTATTACCCAACGCAACGTTCACCATCGAGATCAGCTCGTTGACGGTCACCGTTGCCCCGCCGTCGCAGTCTCCCACGCAGGAAGGGGGACCGACCAGCGTCACGCTCGCGTCGGTCATCGTAACCTGGCTCACGCTATCGGTTGCACTACACGGTGGCTGGCCTGTCACCGGCACACACGTCTGATCCACGGCCTCCTTATCGCCCACGGACAGAAGGGCCGCGAACTGGGGCGGCTCGCTGTCGGTGACCTGGTTGAACACGTGCAGCGCCACCACCCCGCTGGGTACGTTTTGTGCCACTTTCAAATCGATCGTCACCAAGTTTTGCGGTCCGGCAGGCAGAACTGGAATCTCGATTCCGCCCGGTCCAGGAGTGGGGAGTGGGTTGGGGCCATAGAAGACCAAGTTGATAAAGTCGTCTCGCGGCTGGCCGGCGTCCGGACACAGACAATGCGTGCGTCCGTTGGCACAGCTCGCGTTCTCGACGACCACCTTGAAATTTGAAATCGCTGGATCCGGCGTCACCGAGTTGGGCAGGCCCTCGGCGTCCAGGGTGCAATCCGCGAGCTCGAGCGGCGTCCCGGCCCCGGTTCCGGGGATCCCCAGCGTGAGTGCCAAGGCGGCTATCTCATCGATCCCGCCGGTCTGACCGTCGTCGGGTCCTTGATTGAAGGTGAGCGTCGCACCGAAGGTATCACCAGGCTTGAGATCCTGGCTCTGGGTGACACCGATCGTTACCCCGGCACAGTTGTCCGGGCAAGCCTGGACGAGTGCCCGTATCACTCGAGGCGTGCCGGCGAAAGCCACCAACGCCCCCGCCATGATCAGAGCAGCTCGTTGTTTCATTCCTGGACCTCCCGGCCGTTCCTTGTGCCCATCAACGGCATGCCGAACCTGCGGGCGATTCACGCCGGACACCCGTTCAACGCGTTGTTCACCGCGCTCACAATTTCGTTGATCGTGATCATGCCATCGCCGTTCTGGTCTCCCGCCACGCACGCCGACGTCGGCGTAGCCCCCAGGGCCACATTGACCATCGTGACCAGCTCATTGACTGTCACGTCCCCGCTCTCATTGCAATCTCCGCCGCATGGAGGAACCGCGGAGGTTGCATTCAGCAGCACCGAAACGCTGTCGTCATCCATATTCGCCGAGATGAGGTCCGGTTTGCCATCCGCATCAACATCGGCCGTGGCAATGCCGGTTGGCCCGGCGCCAACTTCAAAGTTCACCGGCCCCGTAAAGGTCCCATCACCCGATCCGACGAGCACGGATACGTTATCATCAAAACTGCTGGAAGTTGCAATATCCGTCTTCCCGTCACCATTGAAGTCCGCGGCGACGATCGATTCGGGGAAGCTGCCCACGTCGGCACTGGCACCAGGTGTGAAGCTGAGATTGCCCGTAGCAAGCAAAACGGACATCGAGTCACCTTCTTCGTTCGCCACGGCGAGGTCCGGCTGAGAGTCGCCGTTGAAATCCGCCACCGTCACGGCAATTGGCACACAAGCCGGGGCGCCGCAACTGGCGGGCAGGGTTATCTCCGGCTGCGCCTCGAACGTGCCGCCCGCCACTCCCTTGAGCACGCTCACGGTGCCGATGGCATCCTGACCGCCGCTGCTGTTGGTCACGACCAGATCGGTCGTCTGGTCACCGTCCAGATCCGCCGCCGCAAGGCCAAACGGCTCGGAGCCGACCAGGATCGTCTGCGACAGAAATAGCGTTCCGTCTCCAACGCCCTGTAGGATGCTCACCGTGTCGTCGAAGTTATCCGCCGTCGCGACATCCGCGAAGCCGTCGCCGTTGAAATCACCCACGGCGATCGCCTCGGGTGACCCTCCCGTATCCGTGAAGACGACGTTGCTGAAGGCTGCGCCGCCCTGATTCAAGAGCACACTGACCGTGTCGCCGATCTCGTCGGCAGTGGCGATGTCTTGTTTCCCATCGTTGTTGAAATCGCCTGTGGCGATGGCAGCGGGCGCGATCCCAACCCCGAAGACGCCGAGATCCGAGAAGGTCCCGTCACCATTTCCCTGCAGCACCGACACGTCGTCCGTGTCGTTATTGGCCACGGCCAAATCGATCTTGCCGTCGCCATTGAAATCAGCCGTAGTGACGGCGATAGGCGAGCTGTCCGTTGGAAAGTCCCCCGACTGCCGGGTAAAGGAGACTGCGGACTGCGCTTGTGCGACACCGACCCCCAGCGCAACAATTGCAAAAGCAGTCAGGCTCAATTCCCCTCGCATCAGGTCCTCCACGTTCCCTGGATCGTTAGTCGACGACGGGCCTCGGTGCAGGGCCCTCACAGCGCAGGCGTCGATTGTTGCGGTGTAGCGTCCAGGCGTTCAATCGGTTCCCCAGCAGACGTGCTCCCTGTGAAAAAGTGGCGTTATATTGTTCAAGGGGCCGGAACTTGTCAAGGCTCGGCAGCCAAACAAGCCGAGCAACTGACCGATCGGCGCCCACCTTGCCGAACCGTCAGCTGTGGGGTGGACTGGAGGCTTGCTCCTCGACCCTTGCTCGCAGGCCCCGGGCCCTGTTATGAGTGGGTGGAGGTCATGGAAGCGGCTCCCCCACGCCCCGCCACGAGGCGGCCCGGGAAAAAGGCCACCGACATTCGGGTCCTCCATTGCCTCAATCCCGACTGCGGCGGCCTCCTGGCATACGAGGTGGACAGCAACGACGTCCTCTCTCTCGACCTGGCATGGACGGCCAAGCGCGAAGGGGGCGTGATGTTCTTCCCCTGTCCGAAGTGCCAGGGGAAGAACATCGTGGAGGCTGTCCGTGACGAGAAGAGGGGATGGCGGCACAAAGTAACGCGCTGGGAACCGGGACAGGCACGTCATGACCGGGAAGCCAAGGCCGCAGAGCGTGCAGCTGAAGAACGCCTCGAGCTGATGCCGCGCAGCGTCCGCGACAAGCTCGACCGGATCGGAGTCAAAGTACATCTCAAGGATTGGCAAGCGTTGAGCATGCCGGAGCGCCAACGGTTGCGCGACCTCCCGTGTGCGACTGCGGAGCAGGCGGCACACTATGCGGCAGCAGTCGAGCAGCTGATCCTGCGGCTCACCGGCCGGGCGCCGGAACGCATCACCGTGCGAGCCGCTTGCCGCCAGCCCCGATGTTGACGCTAGGCGACGACTATCCCCTCCACCAGACGCCGGAGCCGATCGCATCCGTCGGCACCAGCGATCGGAACTTCTACGATCGCTACTTCTTCAACGGCTACGCCCGAGACGGATCCGTGTACTTCGCCGCGGCGCTCGGCACCTACCCGAACCGCGACGTGGTGGACGCTGCGTTCAGCGTCGTGCACGGCGGCCGCCAGTACGTGCTGCGCGCCTCGCGCCTCGCCGGACCGGAACGGATGGACACACAGGTGGGGCCGATTCGCGTCGAAGTTGTCGAACCCTTGCAACGGCTGCGGCTGCGTGTCGAGCCGAACCAGTGGGGCCTGACCGCCGACTTGCTGTTCACCAACCGTGCCCCTGCCCTCGAGGAGCCTCGTTTCCTATACCGTCTGGGTAGGCGCACCATCATGGATTATACGCGGCTCACCCAGCACGGGACCTGGGCGGGAACACTGACTGTCGGCAGCGAGCGCCTCGATGTGGCAGCGCAACGCTTCTGGGGATCGCGCGATCGGTCGTGGGGCGTCCGCCCGGTAGGTGAGCGCGAGGCAGGAGCACCCTCCGGGCCAGTACAGTTCTTCTGGCTCTGGTCACCAATCAATTTCGACGACCTGTGCACCCATTTCGACGTCAATGAAGATGCGACGGGCGAACGCTGGCACACCACCGGGATGGTCGTGCCCACCGGCGGAGAAGTGCAGGTGATGCGATCGGTCAGCTACCAGCTCGCGATGCAGCCAGGTACGCGCCATGCTCGAAGCGCCGCGATCATTCTCCAGCCCGCTACGGGCGACGCGCTCCGCATTGTTCTGCGGCCACTGTACAACTTCTACATGGTAGGTCTCGGATACGGCCACCCGCAGTGGGGACACGGCATGTTTGTCGGCGAGCAGGCGGTGACCGGTGAGTCCTGGCAGCTCTCCGACGTCGATCCAAGTGTCCCTCTGCACCTGCACGTCCAGGCGATCTGCGAAGCGCGGCTGGGCACGCACAGCGGCATCGGTGTGCTGGAACAGCTCATCCTCGGGCCGCACAAGCCAACCGGGTTCAATGACCTGTTCGACCTGGCGCCGTAGGACGATCCGCCGCTTTACTCGGACTGCTGCACCGCCAGCGTCCTCGGCAGAGCTTCCAGCATTCCCACCAGCAGTGCGACGCTCAGAACCAAGTCAGCAAGACTCGCCAGCGCTTGATTGCCTGGCAGCAGGACCAGCAACTCGTACAGATCGTTGGCTGTCTTGAACGCCATGAGGACGATTGCCCCGTAGATCACGCCGCGATTGGCAGCCGGCGCCCGGGCCGCGTACCAGAAGATGTACGCGAACACCAGGTTGCTGATGGCCAGCCCGTTCGCAACGGCGCGCCCCACCGGGGAAAGCTGGCCTGTCACAATCACCTGCCCCTGCATGCCGAACAGCAGCACCGCCCAGGCAAGCGAAGCAACCGCGGCGATGCGCAGCAGGACGCTCACCCAGCCACCGCCTCAGCCGAGAAACTCGATCAGGGTCTGGCCCAGCGTCGCGGGCTGTTCCCACATTGCCAGATGCCCGCAGTTGCGTAACGTGCGCAGCGTTGCGCCCGGAATCCGCTCGGCAAGAATCTCCCCGTTGCGATATGGAACCAGGCGGTCGGCGTCGCCGTGGATCACCAAGGTTGGCGCTTGAATCTTCGGCAGGTCAGCGTAGCGGTCGCTGGCCATGATCGCTCCCATCTGCCGGACAAACACGAATTGAGGTGTCGGAGCGTCGAGGGCGGTGTGCACGATGTCGTCGATCACCTCCGGATGCGCGTCGGCAAAGCCGGGGGCGGCAATGGCACGCATGGCCGTACGGACGATCACCGCAGGCGGCTGACTCATGTCGGGCATTAGCGCCTCCATCGCCTCGGGTGCAGGCACTGTGCTCTGCGCTCCACCCGGCGTGGTGGACAGCAGCACGAGTTTCCGCACCCGTTGCGGGTGACGTAGGGCCACCAGCTGCGCGATCATCCCCCCCATTGAGACACCGACTCTGTGGGCCTGCCGGTGACCGGCTGCCTGCAACACCGCCACGGCCTCGTCCGCCATGACGTCCAGGCTATATTCCGTATCCGGCTTGTCAGACCTGCCCGTTCCGCGATTATCGAACGTCACCACGGTAAAGTGCGGTGCGAGCGCGTCGGGGATCTTGCCCCAGTCGGCCGCGCGCCCGCCCAGGCCCATGATCATCAGGACGGGTGGTCCATGTCCGGTCACGTAGTAGGCGAGATTGACGTCTTGAACCCGAGTAAACTGCATGCGTACCTCCGTGCGACAACAGCGGCCAAAACGAGCCGAAGGCCTCACGCTTGTATGAGAGCCCGCGTCAACTTGCAAGCTGTGCCGGCCGGTCGGAGCGCGGGGACAGGCACCTCGCACGTGGTTTTTCCTCAACCCCGGCACCTGTCACGGTCTTTCGTCTCGAGCCGTGAAATGGCAAGCTACATACATGACTGGCAGCGACGCCGCCAGGAGGAGAGAGGCGCATGTCTGATCGCCAGTCCCCGAGTGCCTCGTCGCTCGGTGTGGTGATCGGGGTCGGTGCCGTGGTGGTGCTTGGCGTGTTTCTTCTGCTCGCACGACCGGCGCACCAGGGCAGCGCGCCGCCGATCGTGCCACACCCCGCGAAGCCGACCGTGCGGGGACCGCTGCGGCTTAGCCAGCAGATGAGGCGTCCCCCCGTTCGGTTCGGCCCGCGTCGCTTCGGACGGGTGCAGAACCAGACGATCGACCGAAGCGCCAGCCGCTCCGGTGTCGGCGCCGCGCCGGCGCGATACACGCCACCAGCCGCCCGCGACATGCGATCCGCCCCGGCAGCCAACCAGGGAGGTACACCGGCTGAGACCATAGATCCCGAAGACGTGGCCGAGGACATCCCTGCGCTCACGAAAGTGGCACTCGACGATGCCGACCCGGAGCGCCGGCTGGAAGCAGTCGTCCTGCTCAGCATGTTGGACGATCCCCAGGTTATCCCGGTGCTCGCGCAGGCACTGTCGGATCAGGACGAGGAGGTCCGGATGACAGCGCTGGAATCCTTGTCGGATTTCACCGACGGGGTTCCGGTGGACGCAATCGAGAGCGCCATGGACGATTCCTCCCCGGACATTCGCTACGAGGCGCTCAGCATCCTCGCCGATCTGGGGGGGGCGCGGGCCCGGCGGGCTATGCAACGTGCGCTGAGCGATCCGGACGAGGACGTCCGATCTCTGGCGGAGAGTGCGCTGGAGCTGGACGATGCCGGCCAGTAGCCGTTACGCCCCTACCCCAGCTTCCGCATCAGCTCCGCGTAACGGTCCAGGAGCGGCAGCACAGTGTCGCGCTCGGTGGATGGCACGCCGAAGGTGACGCGTTCCACATCAGCGGCACAGTACTGCTCCACGCTCGCCTCATCGGCGGGGGATCCGAAAACGGTCACAGAAATCGACTGGGGATCGCGCCCTGCCTTCTCCGCCCGCTGGCGCAAGTCTCGGATGTCGTCAAGCAGGTTGGCGGCGCGGAGCCCCATAGGCAACCACCCGTCACAGAACTCCACGACGCGATCCAGAACGAACGGGGTGTGGCCACCGAGTAAGATCGGCGGGTGTGGCTTCTGCACGGGCTTTGGCCACGACCAGATCGGGTCGAAGTCGACGAACTTGCCGTGATAGGCGGGTTCATCTTCGGTCCAGATCTTCTTCATCGCCGCGATCTGCTCGCGCATCAGCCGCCAGCGTGTCTTGAAGTTGGTGCCGTGATTTTCCATCTCCTCGGCATTCCAGCCCCCGCCGATCCCAAAAATGCAGCGCCCGTTCGACAACGTATCCAGGGTAGCCACTTCCTTGGCTGTGATGATCGGGTCGCGCTGGATGACGAGGCAGATGCCGGTGGCCACCTTCAGCGTCTTGGTAACCGCCGCTGCGGTCGCCAGCGCGATGAACAGGTCGTACGAATGCCAGTACTCTCGCGGCAGCTCCGAGCCACCGGGCCACGGGCTGCGCCGGCTCGTAGGAATATGCGTATGCTCCGGCAACCACAAGGATTCGAAGCCGCGCGTTTCAGCCTCGCGCGCCACATCGTCGGGTCGCATCGCATAGTCGGTCGCAAACATCACCAGCCCAAAGTGCATCCCATGCCCTCCTCCGATTCCATCATGTCAGAACTGCCATACCTCGTGCCAGCGCCGTAGGGGCCATCCGAAAGGATGCAGAATGCAAACGGCGGCAACCACCGGTCGGTGTCGTCTGGTGACCCGCTATGTACCCCTCTGGCGTGCGAGCGGGGCAGACACCAGAGCCTGCGACGTCAACGGTCCAGCCTCGGCCACAGCGACGCAAGGCTGGCGGGAAACGGTCTCGCTACACCTCGTCCCAAAAGGACTCGGCAAACTGCTGCGAGTTGCGCGCGCGGCGCTCACACGCTCGACAGAACTGGCCAGTGTCGAGCCACGTCCCGCAGATTGAGCAGCGGTGTTCTACGACGCCGAAGTCGCTTGCCTCTACCTTGGCTGGCTCCACAAGAACCCTCCTCCCGTACACCCGCGGGCGTACGCTCATGCTCGTTTCGCGTGGCAAGGACAGAATCGGCAGCAAGGACGGTGCGTGACGTGTGTCAGGCAGGGCACACGTATGAATTGCGGGCTGGACGACTTCGGTTGATCGGCGATTTCTGCGAGAGGTCTTACCCACCACCACCCCTCCACGTTTACAGGCGCCTATAATACAGCAGATAACGCCCTCTCTGTCAACACAGCCTAGCGTACAGGAACTGGGTCACTGTTCGCCCGCAAAACGTGCTGCGCCAGCGAC
>JBHHYR010000181.1:0-8147 GCA_046757585.1 Binatia bacterium
GGGAACGGACGCATGCGCAGCCCTGCAGTGACGTTCTGTGCCAGATATGTTCGGCGGCAGGCCGTCGTCGTTGGCGTGCTGCTGGCGCTGGCCGCGTGCTCCCCGGAATCGGGTGGACGGGCCAGCGGTCAAACCCGTGCCGGCCAGCACGGCGTCGTGCCGGTCTCTGTGGCGTCAGTGGTCCAGCGCGAAGTGCCGGTGCAGCTGCGTGCGATCGGCACCGTCGAACCCTTCTCGACCGTGTCCATCAAGTCGCGAGTGGAAGGGCAGCTGCTTGCGGTGCACTTCCACGAGGGCCAGCCGGTGCACAAGGGAGATCTCCTGTTCACGGTTGACCCGCGGCCGTTCAAGGCCACACTGCGGCAAGCCGAGGCGAATCTGGCCCGGGACGTGGCGGAAGCCAAGAACGCCGCCGCCGATGCGAAGCGTCGTACCCGCCTGTTCGCCCGTGGCTTCGTGTCCAAGGACGAATACGATCAGGCCCGCACGGCAGCGGCGGCGCGGCGTGCGGTGGTAAACGCAGATCGGGCCACGGTGGACAATGCCCGCTTGCGGCTCCAGTACTGCTACATCCGTTCTCCGATGGACGGCCGCGTTGGACAGCTCCTGGTCCACGAGGGCAACGTGGTGAAGAAGAACGACACGACGCTGGCGGTCATCAATCAGTTGCACCCGGTCTATGTGGCGTTCTCCGTGCCCGAGCAGCAGCTGCCGGTGATCCGGCAACGGGCCGCCGCCACGACGCTGCAGGTGCAGGCATTCGCGCCGCCGCACAATACCCATCCTGCCCTGGGCAGGCTGAGTTTCATCAATAACGCAGTCGACACCAGGACCGGCACCATCCTGCTCAAAGGCCGGTTTGCCAATGATGATGAGACACTCTGGCCCGGCCAGTTCGTCGACGTGGCGCTGACACTTGGCACCCGTACCGATGCCCTCCTGGTGCCGGCGCAGGCAATCCAGACCGGCCAGCAGGGCCAGTACGTGTTTGTGGTGACCCCGGACCTGACCGCCGAGGTTCGCCCGGTCGTTACCGGGGAGCGGATCGGACAGGAGGTGATCGTCGCGAAGGGCTTAGCGCCCGGGGAGCGGGTGGTGACCGACGGCCAAATCCGGCTGGCGGCGGGCTTCAAGGTACAGTTGAAGCACGAGGGAGGGACTGGAGGCAGGACAGGGGGCTCGACTGCTGTCGACTAGAAATCCTCGATGAACATCGCGGCACCATTCATCCGCCGGCCAGTTGCCACGACGCTGCTCATGGTGGCAGTGCTCCTTTTCGGCACGTTGGGATACCGGAACTTGCCGGTGAGCGATCTGCCCAACGTGGATTTTCCCACTCTGCTGGTGACGGCGAGCCTGCCGGGATCCAGCCCGGAAACGATGGCCTCTTCCGTGGCCACGCCACTGGAGCGGCAGTTCTCCACTATCGCCGGCCTGGCGTCGATGAACTCGATGAACTCGCTTGGCACGACCCAGGTGGTCCTGCAGTTCGAGTTGAACCGGAACATCGACGCCGCGGCGCAAGATGTGCAGGCCGCGATCACTCAGGCGGCTCCGCTCCTCCCGCCCGGTATGCCGAACCCGCCCACGTTTCGGAAAGTCAACCCGGCCGACCAACCCATCATGTACATCGCGCTGACGTCGGCAACCCTCCCCCTGTGGACGCTCGACGAGTACGGCGAGACACTGCTGGCGCAACGCATCTCCATGGTGAGCGGCGTGGCGCAGGTGCGGGTCTTCGGGGCGCAGAAATACGCGGTCCGTATCAAGCTCGATCCGAGGATCCTTGCGAGCCGCGGGATCGGTATCGATGAGGTGGCGCAGGCTGTGCGCGCCGCAAACGTCAACCTGCCGACGGGGACCCTACAAGGTTCCCATCGGCGGTTCACTGTCGAGGCCACTGGCCAGCTGACGAACGCCGCGCGCTACCGTCCGGTGATCGTGACGTACCGCAACGGTTCACCGGTGCGCCTGGCGCAGCTCGGTACGATCATGGATAGCGTCGAGGATGACAAGACCGCAGCCTGGTACGGCGCGGCGGCCACGCTGCAGCGCTCGGTCGTCTTGGCCGTGCAGCGTCAGCCCGGTACCAATACGGTCGCCGTGGCGCAGGCGGTGAAGGACGTGTTGCCGACCCTTGCTCGGCAGCTGCCGCCGTCCGTCGAGCTGCACGTGCTCTTCGACCGCTCCGAGTCGATCCTGGCATCGGTGAACGACGTGAAGGGCACGATGCTCCTGGCGTTGGTGCTGGTCGTCATGGTGATCTTTCTCTTCCTGCGCAACGTGTCCGCCACCATCATCCCCAGCCTGGCGCTCCCACTTGCCATCGTGGGTGCCTTCGCTGCCATGTACCCTCTCGGGTACAGCATCGACAACCTCTCCCTGTTGGCGCTGGTGCTCTCGATCGGCTTCGTGGTGGACGATGCCATTGTCATGCTCGAGAACATCGTGCGGCACATGGAGATGGGCAAGCAGCCGCGTCAGGCCGCGCTCGACGGCTCGCGCGAGATCGGGTTCACCATCCTGTCCATGACCCTGTCGCTGGCGGCAGTGTTCATACCGCTGCTCTTCATGCCCGGCATCCTCGGCCGCCTCTTCCACGAACTGGCAGTGACCATCTGTGTGGCCATCCTCATTTCTGGTGCCGTCTCGCTCAGCCTTACTCCCATGCTGTGCAGCCGTTTTGTGCGGCCGCCATCGGCGGAACGCCATGGCCGCTTGTACGCGGCCACCGAGCGCGTGTTCGACGGCATGCTGCGGCTGTACGAGCGTAGCTTGCAGTGGGTCCTGCGCCACCGTCCGGCGACCATGACCGCCTCCGTGCTCATTCTCCTGGCGACCGCCGGGCTCTTTGTCCGCATTCCGAAAGGTTTCATTCCGAATGAGGACCGCAACGCGATTTTCACCGTCACCGAGGGACCGCAGGGGGCCTCGTTTGCCGCGATGGTGCGCAATCAACTGGCGGTGGCCAACATCGTGCGCGAGGATCCCAGCGTGCAGAAGCTGTTCTCGGTGATCATTGGCGCCGCCGCCGCGGGCAGCACCGTCAACCAGGGTCGTATGTTCATCCACCTGAAACCGCACGGCGAGCGGCCCAGCATCCACACGGTCATTGCGACCCTGCGCCGAAAAGTGGCGGCGGTGCCGGGACTGCGCGTGTTCATGCAGGAACTCCCCGCGATCCGCATCGGTGGGCAGCTGACGAAAAGCCTGTACCAGTTCACGTTGCACAGCCCGAACACGCAGGAGCTGTACCGCAGCGCCCAGGCGTTGCAGGCACGCCTGCGCAAAGTGCCAGAGCTCCGGGATGTGACCAGCGACCTGCAGAACCGGAATCCCAAGGTCAGCCTGACGATCGATCGCGACAAGGCCTCGCGGCTGGGAATCAGCGCCGAGCAAATCGAGAACGCCCTCTTCGACGCATACGGCGACCGCTGGATCTCGACCATCTTTGCCCCGAACGATCAGTACAAGGTCATCATGGCCCTCGAGGATCGCTACCAGCAGGACCCCGCGACGCTGTCGCTGCTGCACGTGCGCTCCGCGGCGGGGCGTTTGGTGCCGCTGGATGCGGTGACAACCATGCGTGAAAGCATCGGCCCGCTGACCGTGAACCACGCCGGGCAGCTTCCCGCGGTGACGATTTCCTTCAATCTCAAACCTGGAGTCTCGCTGGGCGATGCGGTGGACAAGATCAACACGCTCGCACGGCAGACGCTGCCGGGCACCATCACAACGAGCTTCCAAGGGACCGCTCAGGCGTTCGAGTCGTCGCTCTCGGGCTTCTGGCTGTTGCTCATTGCCGCCATCCTGGTCATCTACATCGTGCTGGGAATTCTGTACGAAAGCTTCGTGCATCCCATTACGATCCTCTCGGGTCTGCCCTCGGCGGGCTTCGGAGCCTTGCTGACGCTGCTGCTGTTCAGGACGGAGCTGAACATCTACGGGTTCGTCGGCGTGATCATGCTCATTGGGATTGTGAAGAAGAACGCGATTATGCAGATCGATTTCGCCCTCGATGCGCAGCGCAACGAGGGCAAGCGCCCGCTCGACGCCATCTACGCGGGCTGCATCATCCGTTTTCGTCCCATCATGATGACCACAATGGCAGCACTGCTCGGGACGTTGCCGATTGCCATCGGTTTCGGTGCAGGGGCGGAAGCGCGCCGCCCGCTGGGGCTGGCGGTCGTGGGCGGTTTGCTCTTTTCACAGCTGATTACGCTCTACCTCACGCCGGTGTACTACACGTATCTGGAAGCGTTCGTAGCCAGGGGTCGCCGCCGGCGCCAGTGGCGGCACGCCCGGCTGGGACGGTCGGTAGCGGGTGCAGCAGGCCGCACGAGCGGGCTGTGATGGCTCGGGTTCAGTACGTCGCTATTGGCGGGGTGGTGGTTCTGGTCGCGGCAGCGGGCTACGCCTATTGGCGGCGCAGCGATCAGGCCACCGCGCGGGGCTACGTGACACAAAAGGTCGAGCGAGGCACGGTGGCCGCCACGGTGCTCGCTACCGGTACGGTCAACCCGGTCACCATCGTGCAGGTCGGCACCTACGTCTCCGGCCCGATTCAGGCGCTCTACGCCGACTTCAACTCACCGGTACACAAGGGCCAGCTGGTGGCGAAAATCGACCCCGCTCCTTTTGCCGTCAAGGTGCAGCAGGCAGAAGCCAACGTGGCCAACGCGCGGGCCAAGGTCGCCAAAGACCGGGCAGACCTGGCACTGAAGAAACTCACACTGCGGCGGAACCGGCAGCTCCTGGCCAAGCACCTCGTGTCGCAAAACGACGTCGATACGGCTCAGAGCGTCGCGGACCAGGCTGTAGCACAACTCGCCCTGGACAAAGCTGCCGTCCAGCAGGCCGCCGCATCGCTGCAAGAAGCCCGCATCAATCTTGCCTATACGGACATTACCTCGCCGGTCGATGGGGTCGTCGTGTCGCGCGACGTGGACGTCGGCCAAACGGTCGCGGCGAGCTTTCAAACCCCGACCCTGTTTCTGATTGCGGAAGACCTTACCAAGATGCAGGTGGACACGAACGTGAGTGAGTCGGATATTGGTGCCGTGCTCCCTGGCCAGGCCGCCTCGTTCGCCGTCGATGCGTACCCGGACAAGACGTTCGCGGGCACGGTCACGCAGGTGCGCAACGCCCCGATCACGGTGCAGAACGTGGTCACGTACGACGTGGTCATCGGCGTCCGTAATCCCAACTTGGAGCTCAAGCCAGGCATGACCGCGACGGTGACGATCACCACGGCGCGACGCGGCAACGTCCTCAAGATTCCGCTGCGCGCGCTGCGTTTCCACCCGGAGCACACGACTGGCGCCGTGGCGCCGGCGGACCGGCAGCGCGCGCCCTCGGTCTGGGTCCTGCAGGGGGACGGGACCCTGCGCGCGGTCGAGGTGCAGACCGGTGTCCGCGATGATGAATACGCTGAGCTGATCTCGGGCGACTTGCAGGCCGGCGACGCGCTGGCTGTCGCCTTCCGGCAGGCACCGGAGCGTGCCCGGCATAGCCGGCCACCATCGTTCCCGGGGCGGCGGCACCGGTGAGTCATGCGCCCGCCGCTGATTCGGGTCTGTGACCTGTGGAGGGTCTACGCGTCGGGCGATGTCGAGGTACCGGCGCTCCGTGGCGTCTCGCTCGATATCCGGGGCGGAGAATTCGTCGCGGTCATGGGTGCGTCCGGTTCCGGCAAATCGACGTTCATGAACATCTTGGGCTGCCTCGACCGGCCGACGCGCGGGACCTACCACCTCGCCGGCACTGACGTTGCCACGCTCTCGCCTGATCAACGAGCGAGCATCCGCAACCGCCAGCTCGGCTTCGTGTTCCAGAACTTCAACTTGATTCCGCGGACCAGCGCCATCGAGAACGTCGAGCTGCCCCTGTTCTACAGTGACGTTCCGCTCGACGAGCAGCGCCAGCGTGCCCGTGCGGCACTGGCGGCCGTGGGCCTCGGCGAGCGCGCACACAGCCTGCCCAGCCAGCTCTCCGGCGGGGAGCAGCAACGGATCGCCATCGCCCGCGCCCTCGTCAACCGCCCCTCGGTGCTGCTCGCGGACGAGCCGACCGGGAACCTCGATACGCGGACCAGCGGCGAGATCCTGAAGATCATCCAGGGCCTCAACCGCGAGCAGGGTATTACGGTCGTCTTGGTGACGCACGAGGCCGACATCGCCGCGTACGCGGAGCGGGTGATTACCTTTCGCGACGGGCAGGTGGTCGCCGATGTGCGACAGGCTGCACCACCGGCATCTCCCCTTCACACCTCGCGTGTGCGCACTGGGAGCGGAGGATGAAGCTCCTGCGGATGACTGTGCGGGCGGCGTTGCGGGCGCTGCGGCGCAACAAGCTGCGCTCCGGACTCACGATGCTCGGGATCATCATTGGCGTGGCAGCGGTGATCGCGATGGTCGGCATTGGCCAGGGGGCCTACGCCGCCGTCCAGAAGCAGATCAGCAGCCTGGGCACCAACATGCTGATTGTCATCCCGGGCGCCACAACCTCCGCCGGTGTACGGTCAGGCTGGGGAGGCGTCTCGACGCTGACCACCGGCGATGGCGTCGCGATCCGGAAGGAATGCCCAGCCGTAGAAGATGTCACCTACTTCAAGCGCCAGGTGGTTCAGGTGGTCTATGGCAACCGGAACTGGGCCACGGCAGCCCAGGGCACGACGCCTTCCTATCCGCAGGTTCGTAATTGGCCGCTACGGGCCGGCCACTTCTTCACGCAGCGCGATGAAGACACGGCCAACCGGGTGGTGGTGCTGGGTCAGACAGTGGCGGATCACCTCTTCGGTCCCGGCGAGGATCCGATTGGCGCCATCATACGTATCAAGAACGTGCCCCTGCGGGTCATCGGGGTGCTGGAAGCCAAAGGGCAGACCACCTGGGGGCAGGATCAGGACGACGTGATGCTCATGCCGTTCACGACAGCCGAGCGCCGCGTCATCGGCACCCGGTTCGTTGGCAGCGTCGCCATGATCTTCGCGTCCGCCGTTGCGACCGATGCGATCCCTGAGGCCGTCGAGCAGATGACTGCTGTGCTGCACCGGCGGCATCACATTCAACCGGGTCAGGAAGACGATTTCACGGTCCGTAGTCTGAACGACATGGCCAAAGCGTCGGCGAACGCCAGCAAGGTGATGACCAGCTTGCTGCTCAGCGTCGCCTCGATTTCCCTGCTCGTTGGCGGGATCGGCATCATGAACATCCTCCTGGTGTCGGTCACCGAACGCACCCGGGAGATCGGCATTCGCATGGCGGTCGGCGCCAAGCGCCGCCACATCCTGCTGCAGTTCTTGGTGGAAGCGGTCACCCTCAGCATGGTCGGTGGCTTGGCGGGTGTACTTGTCGGCATCGCCAGCGCGCGCCTGATCTCCTACTTCGCCGCCTGGCCGACGCTGCTGTCCGCTCCCGCCGTCGTCGGCTCGTTTCTGTTCTCCGGAGCCGTCGGGGTATTCTTCGGTTTCTACCCCGCCCGCAAGGCCTCTCGCCTCGACCCGATCACCGCGCTCCGGTACGAGTAACAGGGGCCCGCCTTCTTAATTTAGCAGCTCGGCGCCGTAGCGCGAGGAATCCCCCGCAATCAGTTCTGGGTTCTGAGTGCGGCGACTTCGCGTCTTGGCGCGAGCACCAGTCCTGGTTCTGCCGCGCAGGGCGCTTAGGTCTTCTGGTTCAACGGCTTAAGCCTGTGCGCACGCTTCACACCCGTTTTGAGCAACGCGGTCGCGATCTCCGTTTTGCTGGTGCCGAGCGCCCCAGCTAGGCGTTCTATCGCCTGATCCATGGGCGCCGGCACCTTAACAGTCAGCGTGCGCTCGAGCGCGCGCCGCCGTGTCTTGAGGTCGATCAGTTGCAGTGTGGAGTGAGTACTATGCTGGTGTGCGGGAGCTCCTTCAGACATGTGCGCTCGCCTCCTATTGTTGTTGACAGTATGTACCACCGACTCCTGTTGGGCGTGCTCCTAGCACGGCTACAGGTACGATGCAACTAAGTACGCCCAGGAGCAGCACCTGCAAGCGCGCGTAGCTCTGTCTGGGCAATCTGACCCAATAACATCTATGGACTATGACAGTGATACATCATCGCGTTAACAGTCCGTTGAAAAACAGGCACCGTAGCGAGGGTAAGCGATTTTACGTCAGA
>JBHHYR010000182.1:0-8133 GCA_046757585.1 Binatia bacterium
GCCCCAACTTGTGGCCAGCATGACCCCCAGCGCCTAGCGTTCGAGCGGGTCGTGCCGCCTGTCCCGGACAGGCGGCCACGTTCGGTGGACCGCAGACCGATCAGCCCGGCTGCGGGCAACCGCCGCCACCGTCGACTCTTGCTCGGGCCGTGGGCGCTGCTAGCGTCACCGTGCACAGGGTTGCGAGCATTGATACAGCAAGGTTATGGTTGAGTTGTTGTCCGGGTAAGAGCGATGTCGCAGTACGTTGCGGATAGCGGCTCGTTGGTGCCCATCGAGCGGTACGACGAGCTCGTCTCGTATTTCGAGGCGGCCTGCAAGCCGCGTGAGATGTGGCGCATCGGGACGGAGTACGAGAAGGTTGCCGTGTGGGCGGCAAACGGACGTGCGGTCCCCTTCTCCGGCGGCATCGAAGAGGTGCTCCGGCGTCTAGCCGACCGCTACCGGTGGACCCCGGTGCTCGAGAACGGCCGGCTGGTGGCGCTGCAGGGGACCGAGGCGTCGGTGACCCTCGAGCCCGGCGGACAGCTCGAGCTGAGCGGCCGACAATGTGACAGTGTACATTGCGCCCAGCGCGAGTTTGCCGAGCACGTCGAGCAGATCGTGACCGTTGGCGAGGAGCTTGGCATCGTCTTCCTGGGCTTGGGGATGCAACCAACCAGCAGCCTCGATGAAATCGAGTGGGTGCCCAAGCAGCGCTACGCGATCATGGCACCGCACATGCTGCGTGTCGGCAGCCTCGGCCAACGCATGATGAAACAAACCGCCACGGTGCAGGTGAACATCGACTACGCCAGTGAACACGATGCGATGGCCAAGCTGCGCGTCGGGATGGGCATCGTACCCGTGCTAACGGCCATGTTCGCCAACTCGCCGATCAGTGACGGGCGCCTGAACGGTTTTCTCAGCTTTCGCGGCCACATCTGGACCGGCACCGATCCGGCTCGCTGTGGCCTCCTGCCGTTCGTTTTCAAGCAGTCGTGCGGGTTCAGCGACTACATCGACTATGCCCTGGACGTGCCCATGTACTTCATCGTCCGTGATGGGCGCTGGGTCGATATGACGGCGCTGAGTTTTCGGCGCTTCTGGAAGGAGGGCTACGAAAGCCATCGTGCAACGATGGGCGATTGGAATGCCCATCTGACGACACTGTTTCCCGAGTGCCGCCTGAAGGGATATATCGAGCTGCGGTCCATTGACAGTCAACCGCCAGACCTCATGCTGGCGGTGCCGGCGTTGATCAAGGGTATTTTTTTCGAAGAAGACTGCCAGTGTGCGGCATGGGACTTGGTGAAGGCCTGGACCTGGGAGGAACGCCTCTCCCTCTACCATGCCGTGCATCGCCAGGGCCTCAAGGCCCGGGTGCGCGGGATCGAATTGCGTGAGTTTGCCCGCGAGTTGATGGTCATTGCGGAGGCGGGGCTGGAACGCTGCCGCCAGGTCAACGCCGCGGGCGAGAGCGAAGCGTTGTACCTCGAACGGCTGCGGGAGCTGGTGCGGCGCGGGCGCTCGCCTGCCGAACTGCTGATCGACAAGTGGAATGGGAGCTGGAACCGCGACGTCACCCGCCTGATTGAGGGCAGCTCGTACCGGCGAGCGGCATAGGCGTTCCGCGCTCAAAGGGCTGTGCGACCGGGCGCTTGACATGCGCGCTGCAATCATCACCTTGCTGACTGACTTTGGTGTCGAAGACGCCTTCGTTGGCGTGATGAAGGGTGTCGTGCTCGGTATCAATCCGCAGGTCCAACTCGTCGACCTGACGCACGCGATTCCGCCGCAGCAGATCATGGCAGGCGCCCTGGTGCTTCGACACGCTGTGACGTTCTTCCCGCCCGGCACCATCCATGTCGCTGTCGTTGACCCCGGCGTCGGATCCGTGCGGCGCCCCATCGCCGTCAGGACAGCCAAGGGTTTTCTGGTCGGTCCCGACAACGGGCTGTTGTGGCCGGCCGCGAGGGTGTCCGAGGTGCACAGCGCTCGCCTGATCGCGAACGCTGCGCTCCTGCGGCACCCGGTCTCTCAGACGTTTCATGGTCGGGACGTCTTCGCCCCGGTAGCGGCGCACTTGTCACGCGGCATCGACCCGCAGGAGGTTGGGCCAGAGCTTTCGTCGATCGTGGAGCTCCCCTTCCCCGTGGCACGTCGCACCGGCTCGGCAATCTCAGGAGCAGTCGTGTATGTCGACCACTTTGGGAACTTGGTTACCAATATTGAGGTGGACGCGGTGATGCGCTTTGCTGCGAAGGACGTTTCCGTTAGCATCGGCACGAGGCGCGTTGTCGGGCTGGCGACCACGTATACCGCGGTCCCCGAGGGGATGCCGGTAGCGGTCCTGGGGAGTTGGGGGCTGCTGGAGATTGCGGTGCGTAACGGCAACGCGGCACAGGTATTTGCTGCGGGACCGGGGGTGCCCGTCTCCGTAGTTCTGGAGCCACGTGACGCATGAGAGCGTACAGTCCCGATCCCACCACCGTTGAGGCATACCCGACCAAGCCCTGGAAACAGCCGGTTGCGGCGCGACGCTCCTGGCGGGTGCCCACGCTCCACATCGTGCTGTTTGTACTAACCTTCATCACCACGGCGATGGCCGGGGCCTTTCAAGTAGGTGCAGACCCGCTCGTGGACCCCGGCAGCATCCGCGCCGGCTTCCCTTTCGCCGTGACGCTGTTGTCGATCTTGCTGATTCACGAACTCGGGCACTATGCTTTGTCACAGGTACACGGGGTACGCGCGACGCTGCCCTACTTCATCCCCGGCCCTCCGATTTTGATCGGCACGTTCGGTGCATTCATTCGTATGAAATCGTCTCCATCTTCGCGCAGGGCACTGTTCGACGTTGGTGCGGCGGGTCCGTGGGCGGGGCTGGTGGTCGCGATTCCGGCGGTCTTCATCGGGCTGCGGTTGTCCGAGGTGCGTCCGCTCGCTATGCACGACGGCGGGCTGGTCCTGGGTGACTCGCTGCTCTTCCGCTTCCTGGCGTGGCTGGCCCTCGGGAGGAATCCCGATGACGTCACCATCCTCCTGCATCCAATTGCGCTCGCTGGGTGGTTCGGCTTGTTCGTGACCTTTCTGAACCTGCTGCCGGTCGGGCAACTCGACGGTGGCCACGTGTCATACGCGATGTTCGGCCGCTGGCATCGTTGGATCTCGCGGTTGTTCCTTGGGGTTATCGCTGTGCTCGGTGTGGGAGGCTGGCAAGGGTGGTTCGTCTGGATCGTGCTGCTGCTGTTCATCGGTGTGGACCATCCGCCCACCCGTGACACCGAGACCCCCCTGGACGGCCGCCGCCGGGTAGCGGCTTGGCTGACGGTCGGGGTGTTCGTCGTTACGTTCATGCCCGAACCGATCGCGCTCTCAGAGCCTGCGCCCACCTTCGACGGCGTGAAGACGCCCGTTGCGTGGCAACTGCAGCAGCAGCCCCGTGCCAGCGGCACTTTGGTGGTACCTTTCCGGGCGGACGTGCGTGGCGTTCCGTTATGAGCGAACGCCTCAGTTGGGACCAGTATTTCCTCACCATCACTCGGCAAGTGGCGGAACGCTCGACGTGCGCCCGTGCCAAGGTGGGGGCAGTGATCGTGCGCGATAAGAACATTCTGGCCACCGGCTATAACGGCGCCCCAGCTGGTTTGCCGCACTGCATTGACGTGGGATGCCTGATTTACAGGTCCCAGACCCCGACAGGCGAGACGGAGGAGAACTGCTTTCGCACCATACATGCCGAGATCAATGCCATTGCCCAAGCTGCCAAGAATGGCGCTGCCATTCGCGACGCGCATATCTACATCACTCATACGCCCTGCATCCACTGTTTGAAGGTTTTGATCAATACTGGCATAGTCCGGATCTGCTACGAAAAGGAGTACAAGTTGCACGCGCTGGAGCCGATGCTCCAGTACACGCCCCAGGTGCAGCTCCAGCGGGTACGCTTGTCAGACGGTCCGGTGGTGTAATGCCTGCGCTGTTTCGGCGAGGATGGGGGCTGGGTGGTAGCCCTTGGTCGGACATGAAGTGACCCATGAAAGCCATGGTTCTTTCGCGGACTGCGTCGGTCGATACGTCACCGCTCGAGCTGCGCGATGTGCCTGTGCCCCAGGCCGGCGAACATGAGATCCGCGTGCGCGTCGAAGCGTGCGGAGTCTGCCGGACCGACCTGCATGTCGTTGAAGGTGAGCTGCCGCCGCGAACCCCGCACATCGTTCCCGGTCATCAGGTGGTCGGTACGGTGGACCGGTGTGGAGCCAACGTGACGCGATTCAAGAAAGGAGACCGCGTCGGCATTGCATGGCTGCGCTCCACCTGTGGTACGTGCTGGAATTGCCACGCTGGTCGCGAGAATCTCTGTCCGCAGGCGCGTTTCACCGGATACCACGAAGACGGTGGCTATGCCGAGTACGCCCTGGTGCGCGAAGATTTCGCCTACGCGTTGCCGGCGACCCTCGGCAGCGCAGAGGCAACGCCGCTGCTGTGTGCCGGTATCATCGGCTATCGGGCGTTGTGCCGTGCCGAGATCCGGCCGGGCTGCCGCCTCGGACTGTACGGCTTCGGATCGTCCGCACATATCGCTATCCAAGTTGCACGGCACCTTGGCTGCACAGTGTACGTCATGACGCGCGACCAGCGGCATCAGGCGCTGGCGCGCAAACTGGGCGCCCGGTGGGCTGGCGCCGCAGAGGAACAGCCGCCGGACAAGTTAGACAGCGCGGTGCTGTTTGCACCGGTGGGATACTTGGTGCCACCGGCGCTGGAAGCACTTGATCGAGGTGGAACGCTAGCGCTGGCGGGGATCTACATGAGCGACATTCCCGCGCTGAGTTATGAACGCCACCTCTTTCACGAGAAGAACCTGCGCAGCGTCACCGCGAATACGCGTGCCGATGGCCAGGAACTCCTCCGCATCGCTGCCGCGATTCCAATCCAGCCGCAGACGACCTCGTTTCCCCTGCGGGATGCGAACCGGGCCTTGCAGGAGCTCAAGCACGACGGCATCCAGGGCTCCGGCGTGCTGATAATGGGCGATTAGTAGGCGTAAAGGTGCTCAGCGTCCGGTGATCTCGATGGGATTGGATCCGACGTGCAGCGGCGTGTTCTCGATGCGGGGCGCGCACGTGGACAGGACCAGGTGCGTTCTGCCGCGAGCGTGAAGGGCCGGTTCCGACGTCGAGGGTTCTTGTGAGACGATACGAAACACATGGGCGCGGGCGGGCTTCACAATGGCCAGGCACCCACCCCGGACCTCGATGCCGTGCCCCACCGGTTTCAGCGTGACGGGCGTCGTACGGCCTGGGCCGGTCAGCGTTGCGTGTAGCGCGACCAGCAGTGGGAAGGCAGTTACGCGGTGGAGGCTGAGGAGAGCGCCTTGCAGGCGCGGGTAGCGGTCGAAATCGGTGCGCAAAAACAAGCGCGCATTCCCCGCGGACAGGTTTTCGGTCACCCGAGAGGTGGTTTCCTCCCAGAAGCGGGGGGGGCCCGTATCGATGTGCAGGAACCTCCCCGTATGGTAATAGCCCACGCCGCCGATCCGCAGCTTGCGCAGCTGCTGCCATAGACGAAACATGTCGAGGCCCGCCAGCGTGATGTCTGCTGCCAGTCCTTCGGTATGCAGGGACCCCTGCGCTGCTGCGCCGCCCGCCGCACGCAGATTCGCGTTATACTCAGGGCTGCGGAAGCCCGAAAGCAACGTCATTTGTTGCGGGTGATAGCGAACCTGGATATATGCCAGCAGCTCAATCAGTCGCAAAGAAATGGGCGCCTCCACCCCGTCCTCACGCGAACGGAAGAAGTGTCTGATCTGCTTCAGCGCCCCCGCATCGTAGCTGCCGTCCGCATGGCGATAACGAACGTCAAGGACGGTGTCGAAATGGCCGTGGTGGAGAAGGAGGCGGCCCTTGCCGGCGAAGAAAAAACGCGACTGCCCACTAGGGTCAGGCTGCGTCGTCGTGTCCCTGGCCGAGGCAGCCTGCCGGGGAGGAAGTGTCTCCGCGCGCAACGCTGGGAAGGGGGCAGAACGGCGGACGGCACGCTCACCGACCAGCGGCGTGCGCCCCGCTAGTAGGGCGATCAACCCGAACGCCGCTACGAAGGCTGACGGCTCCCACGTCACCGCAGCATCACCGTCGGATCAACGCCGGCGCGCGCGTGAGGTCCTTGGTGATGTTCTTCTGGTGTGCCTCCAGTGTACCGCCGCCGATTTCCAGCAGCTTGGCATCGCGCCACAGCCGTTCCACCACGTAGTCGCCCATGTACCCGTACCCGCCGAGCACCTGGATGGCACGATCCGCAATGGCTTTCGCCGCGCGCGCCGCGAACAGCTTGGCGGCGTCTGCTTCCACCCGGTTGCCGAACGAGTTCAAATCCAAGCGGCGAGCAACGTCGTACACGTAGCACCGGGCCACCTTGAACTCGGCGTATGATTCGGCGATGTGCCGCTGAATCTGGCCGTGGGCACGAATCGGCACGCCAAAAGCTTTCCGCTCGTTCGCGTATGTGACCATGACCTCGAGGCAACGGAGCGCGATTCCCAATGACATTGCCGCGAGGGTCAGCCGTTCGATCTCCAAGTTGCGCATCATGTGCGTGGTGCTCTCGCCTTCGCGGCCGATGAGGTTATCGATGGGTACCAAGCACTCGTCGAAGATGAGCTCTGCGGTGAGGGAGGCACGCATGCCGAGCTTGTCGTGCAGTGTCTGTCCGAGTGCAAACCCGGGAAAGCCTTTTTCGACGAGAAACGTGCTGATCCTGTCGTCCGTTTTGGCGTAGACGATGAACACGTCACCTAACGTCTCCTCGTTGATCGCACCGTTGGTGACGAACATCTTGCGTCCGGTCAGTACGTAGTGATCACCTGTGCGGGTGGCGCGGCTGCGCATGCCGAGGACGTCAGTGCCGGCTTCCGGCTCCGTCATGCACATGCCACCGACCCACTGACCTGAAATGACTCGCGGCAACACGCGGGCGCGCTGCGCGGCATTGGCGTTGCGCGCGAAGTTGTTGGCGAATAGGATCGCGTGTGCCAGGTAGGCGAGGCAAAATCCCGGATCGGCTTCCGACAGCCTCTCGTGCACCATGACGGCAGCCACGGCGTCCAGCCCGGCGCCGCCGTCCGGCTCCGGCACCGTGAGGCCCAAGAGCCCCAGTTCTCCCGCCCGCCGGAAGAGCTGCAGATTGAAGCGCTCCTCGCGATTAAACCGTGCCGCTTGGGGTTCAACCTCGTCGGTGACGAAGGCGCGCAGCGTCTCAGCTAGCAACCGATGCTCGTTCGTCGGCGCGAACACGTCTAGGTCCCGCCACATTGGCTTCGCCATGGCTGCAAGCTACAAGCAGCAAGCCACGAGCTGCAAGGGGTGCAGTTGGAGCTTCTGCTTGCAGCTTGTACCATGTCGCTGGCGTTTGGAGGAGGATGGGGCCCGGTGGCCTCCCCGGTCTTCAAAACCGCGTGGGCGGCCGTAAGGTCGCCGGAGGGTTCGACTCCCTTCCTCCTCCGCCAACCTTGCCCGGATTCCAGCAGCGACTTCGTGGTCCGCTAGCTGCTGATAGGGCGTACATCCACAACCTGCTGCTTGGTGCACGACCTGAAATCCACATCACCACGCAACAACCTGACGACCTAGCACTGCGGCTCTCCCGGCACAGTCAGGCCGTTGGACAGCCGGCCAAGCTATTGGTGACGGCAGTGAGAATCTCGTCGACGGTGATCTGCCCATCACGATTGGAGTCGCCCACTTCACACTCGGTGATCACGACGTCGCCGAGCACGATGTTTACCATCCGGAGCAACTCATCAACCGTCACCATGCCGTCCCGGTTGCAGTCACCGGCGCAAGTGATGACGGGTGTTGGGCTACGGGTCTCTGTTGGCGTTACGGTAGGCATTTTCGTCGGGGTCGGAACTTCGGTGCTCGTCGGCGTCGGCGTGGCGGTTGCGGTGGCTGTTTCCGTTGGACTCTGCGTTGGGGTGAGTGTGGTGGTTGCTGTCGGTGTTACCGTCGCGGTGTCGGTGCTGGTCGGTGTTGCCGTCTCGGTTGGCGTGCGAGTGGCTGGCGGAGTATCGGTAGGCGTATCCGTGGCTGTCGGCGTGGGGGTTGGTGTGCGGGTAGCCGTCTCGGTTGGGGTGTGAGTGCCCGTGGGCGTCGAGGT
>JBHHYR010000183.1:0-8133 GCA_046757585.1 Binatia bacterium
AGCACTAGCAGTCCGTTTAAAAACAGGCGCCGTAGCGAGGGCGAGCGATTTTCCGTCAGATCAAGGCGCCGAACCGGAGGCAAATCCGATGATTTTGTTGAGGATTCGGCAACGCAGAGCTGGCGGAAGATGGCCGCCCGCAGTAGGGGTCCTGTTTTTCAACGGACTGCTAGCAGCGGCGTGGCCGGATCTGGGCGGTGCCGCCTGTCCCACCCGCGCGGCGATACGCATTAGATCCGCTCACCATGATCAGGTACGTCAGCGCCTCGACCCGGTTGGCTGCCGTGTTATCCCACGCTCGCGAAGGCGCCTTCGGGTATGGGCCTCCAGTCGCACAGAGCGTCGAGCCAGTCGAGGTGCCGTGTCAGAAACGCCGGCGCGCCGGCTGCTGCCGGTTGCAGCCACTTCCGGATGTACAGCGCTGCCACGAGAAACTTGCGGAAGTTGCCGCTGCGGTGCCGTAGGATCTGTCCCTCCGCGAGCAGCAGGCTCGCGGCCAAGAGGTGATACAGCAGGTCGGCGGTGGCACGCGCCCTGAGTTCCCGCTCGGGTGTCGAGAGCCCGGGCCAGGCGGCGAGCTGCCGGTCGGCTGTGTCGACTGCCGCCTGTACCACGTCGACCCACGGCTTGGCGGCGGACTCGGTGACGGTCTCCAGGCGCTGCCTGAACAGCTCGAAGAGCGCCTCGTGGCACCCGTCGCGCAAAAGGGCCCGCTGTACATCGAGCGCCACGACGTTCGTCGCTCCTTCCCAGATCCCGCCGAGGTAGCTGTCGCGTACGATCCGTGCGTTCACCCACTCTTCGACGTACCCGTTTCCACCGCGTACGTTCATTGCCTCACCGGCGACCGTGCGTGCGCGTGCCGTGATCCAATATTTCGCCAGTGGAGTCAAAATCCGAAACAGCGGGCGGGCCGCTGCCGAGCCCGCGTCCCAGCGATCGAGGGCTGCCGCCGCGTTGAGAATGACCGACGACGCCGCCTCGGTGTCGAGCAACATGTCGAGCAGGTTGAGCCGCAGCAGTGGCAGGTCGATGAGCACGCGGCCGAACGCCAGCCGGTGGCGCGCATGGACGAGCGCTTCGAGAAAGCTGCGGCGCATCATGCCTGCCGATCGCATGGCGTTGGAGAGCCGCGAGACGTTGACCATCTCCATCATCTGGCGGAAGCCCCGCGTGAGCTCGCCAACGACGTCGGCAACCGCGCCAGCGTAGGTAACCTCGCCCGTTGCCATCGAGCGCGACCCAAGCTTGTCCTTAAGACGGTTGATCGTCCACGCGTTCTTCGATCCGTCCGGCAGATACTTTGGTACGAGGAACATGCCGAGGCCCTTCGTGCCTGCGGGTGCTCCCTCCGGCCGTGCCAGCGTCAGCGCCACCTGGGCGTTGGCGTTCGAGCAAAACCACTTGTCCCCCCAAAGCCGCCACGTGCCCGCCGCATCGCAGCGGGCGACCGTCGTCAGCGCACCCACGTCCGACCCGCCGGTACGCTCCGTCATCCACTGCGTACCTTGCCACAGCTGCGCAAAGTCAGTGGTCGTCAGCCGTGGCAGGTAGGCTGCTTTGAGCGCCTCGCTGCCATACCAGCGGAGCATCCGAGCCGCGGAATCCGTCATGGAAACGGGGCAGAGCAGACCAAACTCGGCCTGGGCAAACAGGTACGACAGCGCGTACTTGACGACGTGCGGCGTCAGACCAGGCCAGCCGAGGACGCCTGGGCGATGCGACATCGCCGCCAGCCCGAAGCGACAGAACGCCAGGCGCTCCATTGCCGCGTAGGCCGGATGGAAGACGATCTCGTCGATACGTTGCCCGCGCTCGTCCCACGCCCGGAGCTCCGGTGGATGGCGGTTCGCCTCAGCTGCCAGGGCGTCGAGCTCCTCGCCTGCCACGCCACCCATGTCGATGAGGAGCGGTTGAGCGCGGTCGAGATCGGTAGGCTGCAGTATGGTCGAGCAGACGAACTCGAGATTGGGATCCGCGCGATAGAAATTCAAGCCCCGCGTCGTTGGCATCGCATCGGGGCTGGGGGCATGGTGACTCGACGGTACCGCCATGCGCGTGAGCCTAGCGCGGCCCGTGGGTGGTTGGCCAGGGCCGGAGATGGAAGCAAGAGACCCGGCAAAGCGCAAGAGAAAGATCTGCAGGCAAGAGCGACCAGCGCCGGACGGAGGCCTGCCTGCAGCAGGAGCGGCCGCGGTACTTCCCAAATCAACCGGGATCGGCTATCCACTACTCTCATTTGCGAAGACGCAGTTGAAGCCATGGCTGATTTACCACTGATTCCCTGGGAGCACCTTCCCAAGAGAACGCAACGGTCGCTGGAGAAGAAGCGGGCGGGCATGGTCGTGGACCTGCAGCGGTGTGTGGGCTGCCATGCCTGCAGTGTGGCTTGCAAGACGGAACATCAAGTCCCACTCGGCGGCTTCCGTACCCGCGTCCGCTACCTCCAACGACCGGACCGGCCGACGCTGGCCTTCCTGCCGCTGCTGTGCATGCACTGTCAAGATGCACCGTGCATGGACGCTTGCCCGACGGGCGCGGTGATCCGCCTGCAGGATGGGCGGGTGATCATCGATCAGGAGAAGTGCTGCGGCAACAAGGCCTGCATCGCTGCCTGTCCGTACGGCGCGATCTATATTGATCCCCAGACCCACTTGGCAGACAAGTGTGACCTGTGTACGAACCGCACCTCATTGGGCATGGATCCCGCCTGTGTGACGGCCTGTCCGGTCGACGCGCTGCGCTTCGGTGACCTGGACGACCCCGCGGACCCGGTTACCCGCTACGCCAGGCAGGGGGGGGCGCAGCCGTTCAAGGAAGACGCGGGGACGCGTCCCAGCGTGGTGTACATCGGGCTCGAGGACTGGATGGAACGCAAGGCGGCCACCGGTGTCCAGCTTGCGCCCGAAGACGAAGACATCATCTACGAGCAGGGGTGACTGGCCTCATTTCATACGAGTTGGTGCCGTTCGGGTGGCCAGTGATCATATACTTCACGCTGGCCGGCGTCGCCTGCGGTACCTGCCTGGCAGGTTGCCTCATCCTGTGGTCCAACGACGCGCTCTACCACCAGCTCGGCAAGCGGGCGCTGTGGGTTGCCACGCTGGCGATCGCGGCTGGAGCGATGGCGCTGGTGAGTGACTTGGAAGCGCCGCAGCGGTTCTGGCTGATCCTCACCCAGCTCAATGGGCATTCAGTCATCGCCTGGGGTGCCCGCTTGATCACTGTCTTCGGCTGCTTGTGTGGCTACGTTGCGGTCACCACACAGGTGCCGTCGGAAATCAGCCCCGTACCCCGGCGGCTGTTGGCGCTTCTCGTCCTGCTTGCCCTTGGCGTTGGCATGTACCCGGCCTATGTGCTGGGACAGGCCACCGCCCGGCCGCTGTGGGGCGCTCCCGTGTTGGCGCCCCTGTGGCTCGTGTCCGGGATGCACCTGGGCCTTGGAGCCTTGTTGCTCCTCAGCGTGTTGGCTCCGCCACAGGCCTCGGCGGGGTGCAATGGGCTGGCGAGCGCCCACCTGCGGATCTTCAATCGCCTGGATGTCTGGCTGATCCTGCTCGAGGCGGCACTGCTGGCTGCTTACCTCTCCCTGCTCACCGGCGCGAGTCAGAGGGCGGTGGCTCGCCTGGTCACGGGCGGAATGAGTGCCTGGCTGTGGATCGGGGTGATCTTGGTAGGGTGGGGGGTACCGCTGCTTGAAATCGCTCGAGGCGACGGCGGCCGGCGGGGACTGGCGGTTCGAAGCACCTGCCTGCTGCTCGGCGGACTGTCGATTCGTACTCTGATTGTGCTCGGTGGCCAAGGAGCGGGGGCGTTCCTCGGTGCTTGAAGAACGGTGAGCAGAAATGGCACGCAAACTCGACCGGCGTAAGTTTCTCAAGTTGGCCGGAGGTTTCTCCGTCGGTGCCGCTACTGCGGCTGTATCGGTGCCGGCGTTCCGGAAGCTGGTCAGCGGTGAAGCCGAGCCCGATCTGAAAAGGCTGGTTGCCAGTCGCAAGAACAAAGCGGTCATCGACTTTACCAAGGCCACGGCGATTCCCACCATTTGCTTCGGCTGCACCACGCACTGCGGTGTCATCGGCTGGGTCCAGGATGGCCGGGTGCGCCGCATCGAGGGCAATCCACTCGACCCGAACACGCTGGGGCGCGCCTGTGCCAAGGCGAACGGCATGATCAACTACACGTATTACCCCGAGCGGCTGTTGTATCCAGTCAAGCGAGTGGGGAAGCGGGGCGAGGGGAAATGGAAACGTATCTCGTGGGAGGAAGCAATCGAAGAGGTGGGCAGCCGGTTGCAGGCATGTCGCGAGTCGGGGCACCCTGAACGCTTTATCTTTCACTACGGGCGGGACAAGACGAAGGGGTTTACCAAACGGTTCACGACGGCCTTCGGTACCCCCAACCGCCTCAACCGGCGCTCGATCTGCAGCTCGAACCGACGCGCCCCGCTCATGAGCTTTTACGGGCGCGACTTCGAGTGGGAATCGCAGGATGTGGCGAACACCAAGTACATCCTCAACTTCGGATGCAATCCGATGGAGGCCTTTCAGGGCGGCTTGTTCATGATGCACCGCATCATGAGCGCCAAAGTCGATCACGGCGCCAAGCTGGTTTCCTTCGAGGTTCGGCCCTCCGCCACCGCCAACGTCTCTGACGAGTACTTCCCGGTCATGCCCGGTTCGGACGGCGCGATTGCTTTCGCCATGGCCAACGTGATCATCGATGCCGGCCTGGCGGACGAGGCGTTCTGGCGGCGCTGGACGAATTACCCACTGGACAAACTCAAAGCACACATCAAAGACTGGACACCGGAATTTGCCGAGAAGGAAAGTGGCGTACCGGCGAGCGCCATCCGGCGCATTGCGATCGAGTGGGCCTCCCAGGCACCGGCATGCACAACCATGACTGCGCGTGGCTCGGCGAAGCATTACAACGGAGTGCAGAACGATCGCGCGCTGAAGATGCTCGACGTGTTGGTCGGCAACGTGGGCCGTCCCGGGGGGAACTGTCTGAGCACCGTGCGCATGTGGGCCGGCCGGTACGGGCAGGACGGCCTACCGAATGTTCTGCAGCCCGAACCCCGGCCACCCAAGCTCAAACCGTTTCTCCCCGGTACGCCGGGGTACGAGGATCTGCCAGACCGCATCAAGCGGCAGGTGCAGCGGCTCGATCCGCAGTGGCGCGAGCGTTACTACGGCGAGCTAGCCACGCCGTCCGAGTATCCGCTGGCCTGGCACTGGTACGGCATGAAAGTGGGCCAACTCGTGCAGCCCTACATCCGTGAAGGGCGGGCGAAGGTCGATGTGTACATGTCGTACGTCTACGGTGCGTCATATGGGTACCCGGAGGCCAAGGTCTGCCGGGAGGTTCTGATGGACGAACGGCTGATCCCGTTTCACGTGGCGATCGAGATCGGCTACAGCGAGCACGCGGCACTGGCGGATATCATCCTGCCTGAAACCACCAGCCTGGAGCGCTGGGATGCCCACGCCCAAAACTGCTACGGGCTGGTTCCTTACACCGGCATTCGCCAACCGCTGGTCGAGCCCCTGGGCGAGGCACGCCCGCTGCAGATCATCCTGCGTGACCTGGCGCGCTATGTCGGTGGTGGAATGGAGCGCTACTTCGATTTCGAGCGCGTCGAAGACTACTACAAGGAGTGGTACAAGGAAGTCTGGGCCCGCATCCCCGGCGGGTGGGAGGAGTTCAAGCGGCGCGGCATCTGGCAGGATACCAGCCGCCCCAAGGACTACGCACTGTACGAGCGTCCGGTCCCGCCTGAGGAGCTCGAAGGTAGCAGCGTCGATCCGGAAACGCAGGTGATTTCCGTTACGGGAAAGGGGAAGAAGAAGGCTATCGGCATCATGATGCCGGATGAGCAGAGCGGTACGCGGATCCCAGTCCGTGGGTTTCCTACGCCGACGCGCAAGATCCAGGTGTACGACCCCATCTTCCCGCTGGCGGCCCGCTGCGTCGGCTTACCCGAGGACGATCCGAACGGCGCGGCACTTCCGACGTGGTTTCGGATCCCCGGCTTCGGCGCACTCGACCCGGACGCCCTGATCCTCACCACTTTCAAGTGGAACGTGCACACCCAAGGGCGGTCCTCCCAGTGGAAATACAGCGCCGAGATCGTCCATACGAATCCACTGTTCATCAACCCCGAGACCGCCCGCACGCGAGGGCTCGAAGATGGAGATGAGGTGGAAGTGGCCGTGCAGCGCCCGCAGGGACACACGTATCGAGGCGACAAGCAGGAGGTGGTCGGAGTGTTTCGGAACCGGATCCGTTACCTGCAGGGGATGCATCCGCGGGTGATTGCTTTCGGTCACAGCGCCGGCCACTGGGAGCATGGTGCCGTCGGGCGCGCCGAACTCGAGAGCAGTATCCCGGCGGCGGCAGCGGGGGGGAGCGGGAGCACGCCGCTCCAGGATCCGGATATCCCGGACAACATTTGGTGGGCTAGGGCACGGGGGGGCCCCGGCAACGGTACCCGGCGCATGAACGATAACCTGCCGATCAACCCCTCGCCCCTGGTGGGGGGACAGAACTGGTTCGACAACATTTGTAAGGTCCGCAAGGTATGAGCGCTGCCCCCGTGGTCGCTAAGTTGTGGGCTGATGGTCCGTGCGGTATCCTCACTGTCGACGATGCGACTGGCTTGCACCATCGTGGCGGCGGTCACACTTTTTGGCTGGCCGAGCTTGTGCCGGGCTCGGCCTGCCGTTGCCCTGCTAAGCCCAGCGGAGGGCACCGAGGTTGTTGCCGCTACCGCGCCACTGTTCAGCTGGTCTGGTAGCAACGGGGCGGTTGAGTATCAGGTAGTGTTTTCGGGACTGGCATCTCTGAAAAGCGCTCTGAGAATGCCGTCGCGGCGCCAGTTCATCACGGAGGTGACGTTCACTCCCGACGTACGCCAGTGGAAACGGATCGCACGTCGCGCCCGCAAGAACGGCCTGAGTGCAATCTACTGGTGGGTCGTGGCGCGGGATGGCGCTGGGGTGGAGTCCAGCAGCGAGGTGCGTACGCTCATCAAGCTGCACGAAAACGTGCGAACGACGATCTTCTGGGTCGGCGAGGCGGCCAGTGCGGACAACGGTTTTATTCCTAACGACGACAGCGCCTGGGACGAATGTTGGAAGGAGCGGTACGGTGGCATCGACGATCCGTTTGATCGCGACGGTTTCCTTCCTTCTGCGTTCGCGCCGGCGGACAACCCCTTTTACGTTGCGTTGCCGTATAACGACCTCGACCGCAACGGGGAGCATAAACGCAACGTGCTGAAGACTGTGCCGTGGGCGCAGGAGCCCATTTCACCCGACGAGTCGGTCGTGAAGAATCGTTGGGTCAAGATCATCCACGACGGCCATGTGTGTTACGGGCAGTGGGAAGATGTGGGCCCGTTTCGGGAAAACGACCGCAGCTCCGTGTTTCGCGGCAGGGAGTTGAAGCGCCGCGCTGGGTTGGATGTGTCGCCGGCGCTGGCAACCTGTCTGAATATCCCTTTCGACGTCACTCCGACGAGCTGGCGCTTCGTCGATGAGGGCAAGGTGCCAGCAGGGCCCTGGCGGGACATCGTCACCACAAGCCAGCTGAACTTCGACCCGCCAAGCTGTCCGTGACCAACACCGCGGCGCTGTTCAGAAGTCGTTTTGGGGCAGCACTACGTCTCTTGCTGCTCGTGCTCGGAGGCGTGCCCTCCGTTGGTGCCCATACGGGATCCGTGCACCTCGCAGCGTGAATTCCCAGCCTGGGTGCCCGTGCCGAAGCTTTCCAAGGCCTGCTGGGCGGACGCCAATTTGGTTCGAATGGCACTTCAGATCAATCGCAAGGGGGCGCCGGACAGTCGACACTTTCGGGCCGGGCCTATTGACACCCACGGTGTATAGCGTAGCGTTGGGCGCACATGAGCTACGGGCGCCAAGACAGGCGGGGCTGCAGCAACCCGATGTGCAGGAACCGCACTGAGCCTGACAATGCCTGAGCGTTTCCCGGACTGGGGTACGCGTGGCGGGGAGCCTGGCGATCCTCTGGTGCAGCTACAGCAGGTGTGGGAGCGCCTGCGCCGGCGTTTCGGCGGGGGCGGGTCCCGGGGCGTGAGTCCGTGGCCGATCCTCGGGATTGTTCTCGTGC
>JBHHYR010000184.1:0-8058 GCA_046757585.1 Binatia bacterium
CAAGGCTTCACCAGCTACCTGCTTGGCCACTGGGTCCGCGAGCTGCAGGCACTGTCCCTCGAGGAGGCGGTGCGCTGCCTCACCAGCGCGCCGGCACGGCTGTACGGCTTGCGTGGTCGTGGCGAACTGCGCCCCGGGTTTGCGGCGGATTTGGTGTTGTTCGACCCCGCGACGGTCGGCTTGCAGCGTACCGAGCTGGTGGCGGACCTTCCAGGCGGGGCAGCCCGCCTGATCCAGCGTGCCACCGGCGTCGACTACGTCGCGGTCAACGGGAAGTTGCTCATCGATGCCGGGACGCAGACGGACAGCCGCAGCGGCGCTGTCCTCCGGAGCACCTGACCTGGCTCAAGACGCGGCGACCTCCGGCGGCATATCCGGTTGCACCGCCTCTTCCACCGTGAGCGCCGGACGCGACCGGAAGGGCTCGACACGAATCGGGCATGATGGGACGTCGCACCGCGCGCAGTACGCGCGCCGGCAGGGATCGGTGTGGAAGACGATCTCACCGGCAATGCCGCACGCCGCGATGACCTGCTGCTCGAACGCATCCGCTGCATCGTGAGCCCGCTCGACCGGCCAGAACTCCGGTACGACCAGGTGCGCATCGATGTGACTGAAACGGCCGGAGCGGATCGCCCGCAAGTTGTGGACGCGAATGATACCGGGCACCATGTTCGCGTTGAGCGCGCCGAGCAGCTTGTGCAGGAGTTCGGTGTCCTCTTCGTCGAGCAAGCCGCCGGCAGCGTGGCGGACGAGGCGCAGCCCCGTCCACGCCAGATTGACCCCGACGATGGCTGCAACCAACGGATCCAGCCAGAGCGCGCCGGTCACGCGGACCAGCAACAAGCCGATCACCACGCCCGCACTGGTCCAAGAGTCGGACAGAACGTGCTGCCCGTCCGCCACCAAGGTCACGGAGTGGTAACGCCGGCCGCTGCGCACCAGGAAGCCGCCGAGGGCGAGGTTGACGAAGCCGGCGCCGGCTGTGATCGCCAGGCCGAGATCCAATGCTCGCACCTCCACTCCGTATAACAGGCTGACTGCCGCCTGGTAGACGATCATCACCGCCGCGAAGGCGATGAGCCCGCCTTCAAACGCGGCGGCGAAGAACTCGATCTTCCCGTGGCCGTAGGGATGGTTGCGATCGGCAGGGCGCCCGGCGAACGTCAGCCCCCCCAGAACGAAGAGCGCTGCAACCACGTTGACGATACTCTCCATGGCGTCGGAGAGAATCGCAGTCGAGCCGGTCAGCTCGTAAGCGGTGTACTTGGCCGCCAGTAACACGATACTGACCACCAGCGATACCACACCTGCCCCCAGGCGAACGCGCAAATCGTGATGCGTGTCGACCGGCGCAGTGCCCAGTGCCGCAGTGGCCATTGTCACTAACGTAAAGCCTGGCGTCGGAAACGTAAAGCCCGTGGTTGCCGTGGCCGGCTCATCCACCGGCAGGCACTGCGCCGAGTGGGGCACCCTGCCGGCAGCACCACGCGCCGCCGTCCGCGTTCGCTGCTGTCTTACGTCTGCTCCCGGCTGAGGGCCGCAGCGAGTGCCTGTTCGAGTGTGGCGTAGCGAAAGCGATAGCCCAGCCGTTCCGCGGCCGCCGGCAGCGCCCGCTGCCCAGTGAGAAACATCTGGGCCATTTCGCCCAGGGCGAGGCGCAGGACAGACGCCGGCAGCGGGAGCCACGAGGGCCGCCTGAGCGCCTTGCCGAGCGTCTCGCAGAAGGTGCGCATCGTGCATGGATTGGGGGCGGTGGCGTTGATCGCCCCGCAGGCCCCGGGATTGTCGAGCGCCAGCTGGATCAAGCCGGTGACGTCGTCGCAATGGATCCACGGCACCCATTGCGTCCCGCTGCCGAGTGGTCCACCGACGAAGAGTTTGAACGGCGTTCGCATCCGCTGCAGCGCTCCACCCCGTTTGCCCAGAACGACCCCAAGCCGCAAGCGCACCACCCGTGTCCCAAGCGACGCCGCGCGCCGCGCCGCCTCCTCCCATGCGACGCACACCCGAGCGAGGAAGTCGTTGCCCGCAGGGGTGTCCTCGGTGACTGCTTCGTCCCCTCGGGGTCCGTAATAACCGACAGCCGACGCGTTGACCAAGACAGCGGGCCGGTGCTGCACCCGCTCGATGGCGGCGACGACGGACCGGGTCGTCTCGACACGACTGGCGCGAATGCGCTCTTTGCGCGCTGGTGTCCAACGACCACCGGCGACCGGCTCACCTGCGAGATTGACGATTGCGTCTGCCTCGTTGACGGCCGTCTGCCAGCGGTCCGTCCATTCGACCACGCGCGCTGACGATCCGAGCCGCGCGTGTGCGGCGCCGGCGTCACGCGACACCGCAACCACCTCGTGGCCGCGCTCAGACAGAACCTGGCACAGCTCGCGGCCGAGGAACCCCGTGCCCCCGGTGACAAAGATCTTCATGCCGTGCGCGCTCTCACTGCATGCTTCTCCTGCCCCCCATACACCTACCGCCCCAGCTTCTCGGAGAGATCGTTGAGCAGACGCTCGACGCCGAGCCGCGCGAATTCCCATGCCCTGAACCATTTTGGCCCGCCGTGCCAGAACTGCCACCAATTGAACAGGTTCGCGGAAAGTGCTTGCTGCTCCTGATCGAAGGTGCCCGTCCAGAGGATCTTCCCCGAGGCGACGGAAATCAGCTGCAGCGTAAATCCGACGGAGGCCGGATGCTGCACGCCGTATTTGTCCCCCTTCCGTTCAACGTATCGGAACACGGTCCCGAACAGCACGCCATCAGCACCAACCGCCTTGCCGAGCGCCCGCGCGCGTGCAGACAAGTCGCCGCTCTGTCCGATGTGACGCATCGCGCCCGCGACGGTGAGGTCCGGCACGAACCGCCATTTCGGCGACGTCGACAAGACGCTGTAAATCTGGGCCGTGACCACCGACGCAGCTCTGGGGGGCAGGGGCGGCCGGCCATCCGCCGGTGTAGCACTGGTCAGAGTGGCCCGTTCGATCGGCATGACGGCCATGAGCCCGACGGGCTCCGCGATTCGCGGGGTCGGCCGTACGAAACTACAGCCAGCTGCCACCACCGTGGTGCAAGCCAGCAACAGGGCCGCCGTGCGCCCCCTGTTCCGGAAGGCAACCGCGACCGGCCGAATGCCCTGCGTTGCCGTCGATCTTCGCCCGGCGACCAGCATCATTACACATTCAACTTGAGTCCCAGCTCGCGCAGTTGATGCGGATCGACCGGGCTGGGAGCATCGGTCATCAGGCACACCGCCCGCTGCGTCTTCGGAAAGGCAATGACGTCGCGAATCGACGTGCCACCGCACAGCAGCATGGCGATCCGGTCGAGCCCCAACGCAATGCCACCGTGCGGCGGCGCGCCAAACGCCAAGGCGTCGAGCAGGAAGCCGAACTTCGCACGCGCCTCGGTCTCACTGATGCCGAGGAGTGCGAACACGCGTGACTGGATCTCGGGGAGGTGGATGCGCACGCTCCCGCCCCCCAGCTCCGTGCCGTTGAGCACGATGTCGTAGGCCAGGGCACGCACGCTCAACGGGTCCGACTCCAGACGCTCCAAGTCGTCCTCATGCGGCGACGTGAAGGGGTGGTGGACGGCAACGTGGCGCTTGTCGTCAGTGGCGTACTCCAGCAGCGGGAAATCAGTGACCCACACAAAGGCGTAGCGGTCACTGGGAATCATGGCGAGCCGCTGCGCCAATGTCAGCCGCAGGTTGGCGAGCGCCTCGTTCACCACTTTGGGCGCGCCGGCCACAAACATCAGCAGGTCGCCGGTCCCCGCGCCGCAAGCGTGTTCAATGGCTGCGTGCTCCGCGTCCGAGAGGAACTTTGCAATCGGTGACTGCCAGCCGGCCGGGGTTAGGCGGACCCACGCAACGCCCTTCGCACCGTACGGCGCAACCACGTCCGGCAACCGGTCGAGATCGCTGCGCGAGAGGCGGTCGCCCTGCGGCAGGCGGAGCAGCTTCACGATGCCACCACGCTCCACCGCCTCGCGGAACACCTTGAACGCGCTCTGACGGACAACGCCGGAGACCTCTGCTAACTCGAGTTGGAAGCGCAGGTCGGGCCGGTCTGTGCCGAAGCGCCGGAGCGCCTCGTCGTAGGTCAGCCGCGGGATGGGCCGCGGCACTGCGATGCCGCGCAGGGCGCACGCGGCCGCCAGCATGCCTTCGGTGACCGCCATCACGTCGTCCGGGCGTACGAACGACATCTCCAGGTCGATCTGCGTGAATTCCGGCTGGCGATCCGCCCGCAGGTCTTCGTCACGGAAACAGCGGACGATCTGGAAGTAGCGGTCGAAGCCGGACACCATGAGTAGCTGCTTGAAGAGCTGGGGTGACTGCGGCAGGGCGTAGAAATGGCCCGGGTTGACCCGGCTCGGAACCAGATAGTCACGCGCGCCTTCTGGCGTACTGCGCGTCAAGACCGGCGTTTCGATTTCGATGAACCCCTCGCGATCGAGATAATCGCGCACGGTTTTGGCCAGTCGGTGGCGGAAGATGAGATTCGCTTGCATGTCCGCTCGGCGCAGGTCCAGATAGCGATACTTGAGGCGCGAGCTCTCGCTGGCAACGGGTCCGCCCTCGATGGGAAACGGCGTGCTGCGTGCCCGGCTGAGCAGCTTGGCTTGGTCCGCGACCACTTCGATCTCGCCGGTGGCGAGATTGGGGTTCACCGTTTCCGCCGGCCGGTGCTCCACGCGCCCGCGGACCGCAATGACGTACTCGCTGCGCAGGCCGTGCGCTAGTTTGAAACTCGCCTGACTGCGTTCGGGGTTGAATACCAACTGCAGGATGCCTGACCGGTCCCGCAGGTCGATGAAAATCAACCCCCCGTGATCACGCCGCGTGTGCACCCAGCCCATGACGGTGACCTCGCGGCCGGCATCGGCGCGACGCAGCTCGCCGCAGTACAGGCTACGCTTCCAGTCGGCGAGACTTTCGGGAGTCATGCGCGGCGCTCGACCGGCGCGTGCGGCAGCTGCAGCAGGGCTGCCCGGAGCCCTTCGCCGGAAGAGGAGAGGTCGATGGCGCGCGGGAAGTCACGCTTGGCGGACATGTCGCGGACCGTCAGGGCCCGGGCCGTCAGCTCGTCTTCGCCGACGATCAGGACGTACCGCACGCCTACCTTGCCGGCCAGCCGCATCTGGCTCTTCAGGCTCCTGTGCCCACTGGTCGTCTCTACGCGTACGCCGTCTGCGCGCCAGCGGTGTGCCAGATGCAACGCTTCCGCTTCGGCTGCGGACCCAAGCGGTGCGATGAAGACTTCGGCGGGTAGCGCTCTCAGAGCCGGATGGTCCGCTGCGGCCAGGACCAACCGTTCCACGCCGAGCGCGAAGCCAATGCCCGGTGTATCGGGGCCGCCGAGTGCTTTCACCAGGCCGTCGTAGCGTCCCCCACCCCCGACCGCGTTCTGCGCGCCGAGCCCCTCGGCGACGACCTCGAAGGCTGTGCGCACGTAATAGTCGAGCCCCCGTGCCATGCGCGGGTTGAGTCGCACCTGGACGCCTTCGCGCGCCAGCACGGCACGCACCCCCTCGAAGTGCGCATGACACGCGCTGCAGAGGTGCTCGATGATGAGCGGCGCGTCGGCCGTCGCCGCGCGGCAAGCGGACTCCTTGCAATCCAGCAGTCGCAACGGATTGCGCTCCAGGCGGCGCGCACAGTTGTCGCAAAGCTCACGCTGATGGGCCTGGCCGAAGGCGAGCAACGCCGCGCGGTAGGGAGGCCGGCAGCTAGCACAGCCAAGCGAGTTCAGCTCGATCTGTGCACCCCGCACCCGCAAGGCGGTGAGCAGGTCATGCAGGAGCAGCAACACCTCTGCGTCAATCGCGCTGTCGTCACGGCCGATCACTTCAGCGCCGATCTGGGCGAACTGGCGCAAGCGACCCTTCTGCGGCCGCTCGCGCCGGAACATCGGTCCGAAGTAGAAGAACTTCGAGACCGCTTCGCGCTGGTGCAGCGCGTGCTCGACGTAGGCGCGCACGATCGATGCGGTTCCTTCCGGCCGCAGCGTCAGCGATGTGCCGTCACGGTCGGTGAACGTGTACATCTCCTTTTCGACGATGTCGCTGGTGCTGCCGATCGAACGCCGGAATAGCTCTGTCCGTTCGACGATGGGAAGGCGAATTTCCGCGAAACCGTAGCGCCCGAACAACTCGCGCGCCTGCTGCTCGGTCCAGCTCCACCGGATACTTTCGTCGGGTAGGATGTCGTGAAATCCCTTCACTGCAGAGATTTTCATTGCGAGGAGCTTGCACCGAAGGCGCCGAGTAGGTATCAGAGGCCCTGTTTCAAGTCAACGAACAGCCCACGCGCGTGGAACAGCCCCGACACCGTGAGCTCCAAGCTAGAGGCGGCTGCGCAGACTCGCTGCAACACGATGACATGCCTCGGTTGAGTGCAGCACGGTATCGCGTGGCCATGCGCCACCGTCGGATCATCAGTAGTGCGTGCCTCGCCCTCGCGGTCTGGGGTTTCACCGGCCTGGGCGCACGCAGCGCCCGCGCCCAGCAGTTCGTGTGCTGCGACTGCACGTTCTTCTGCTCAATTGAACCGGCCGGCAACTGCGGTCCCTGCACAGAGGTCGGTGGTGCGGTCTGTCTAGGCCAATCTTGTGCCACCTTCACCCCTACTCCGACCCCGACCGCAACCCGCACGCCGACGCCGACTAGGACGCCTAGCGCCACCGCCACACCAACGCCCACGGCATCACCCACCGCGACCCGTACGCCTACACCCACGGCGACATCGACCACCACGCCGACGCCGAGCGCCACGCCCACCGCTACACCAAGGCCCACGGATACGCCTACCAGCACCCCGACACCGACGACGACTCCCACGCCCACGCCGACGCTGACTGCCACGCCCACGGGAACGCCGACGCGCACGCCGACCGAGACGGCAACTGCGACGGCAACGCCAACCGACACGGCCACGCCGACGCGGACGCCGAATCCCCTGACGGATTGTTGTCAGTGCAGCTTTCTTGCCTGTGGGCCACCGGTCGGTGGGATGTGCGGTGCCGGGTGCACAGTGGTCTTCAACGCCGCCTGTCTGGGTTCGGCCGGCCTGTGCGCAACGTTCACCCCCACCCCCCTTGCTCCAACCGCAACACCGACTCCGCTGGCCTCCCCCGCGCCGCTTCCGACGTCGTCCGCGAACTGTCTGGCGCTTGGGCCGAACGGCCCAGGGGACGTGCAGGTGCAGAATCAACGCGCCGGCTGTACGGAAAACTGGCAGTGTGCGCGCTCCCTTGATGGGGATGCGTCCTATGTTTTCAGTTTCGAGACTGCCGCCATCGGCCCGCGCACCGATCTTTACGCGTTGGATGACACGGCGCCACGGGTGGAGCCGATCGTGGCGGTCCTCGTGCACATCATGAGCCGCACGGTGGCCGGGATGGCGGGAAGTTCCGCGGCGGCGCAGCTCAAGGTCGGAACGGAGCCAACCCTCTTTGCGGGCACTGCGTTCGCTCCCCCGACCATGTACGCCGGGACGGCGACCACGTACCCCACGAATCCCGCGACCGGTGTGTCGTGGGCGTGGGCGGACATCGATGGCCTGCAGGCCGGCGTGCGGCATCAGGTTGCAGGAGCCGACGAGGTGCGGACCACAAGCGTCTTCGTCGAGGTGTGCTGGGCACCGCCGACCGCGACTCCGAGCAACACCCCGACGCGGACGCCCAGCAGGACGGCAACGGATAGCCCCAGCGCGACGCCGAGTGCAACGGATACCCCGACCGCCACACTCACGCCAACCGCGACGGCTACCCCACCGGCGTCCCCGACGCGCAGTCGGACATCCACGCCGACCGCTTCACCAACCTTCACGCGCACCCCGTCACCAACTCCGTCATCTAGCACCACGCCGTCTCCTACCGGCACCGCCACCCCGAGCCCGACACCGACCGCAACGGCCACTGCCTCGGCGACCGAGACCCCGACGGTCACCCCGACGTCGACGCCTCCCCCCCCCGCGAGTGTCACACCGAGCCCATCAGCGACCCTGCCCCCGACACCGCCGCCAACCAGGACGGGAACACCGCCCACGGCGAC
>JBHHYR010000185.1:0-8033 GCA_046757585.1 Binatia bacterium
CGGTGGTCGCCGTATCGAATTCTCGAATGGTGTCGATCATGTCCCCGACCAGCTCGATGCGCAGCGGCTGCGGGTGGGCGGGGGGGAAGACGTCGAGAATACCGCCCCGCACGCTGAAGTCCCCGCGATCCTCGACCAGCGGCACGCGGCGGTACCCCCAGTCGTCGAGTTGCGTGGCCAGCGCATCGAGGTCGATGGCATCCCCTTCCACGAGGTAGCGCAGCCGTTGCGCGAAGCGGGCGCGCGGGGGCACGCGTTGCAGCAACGCTTCGCCGGTGGTGACCAGGACCGGATCTTTCGTCTGCTGCAGGTGATAGAGCCCCTCGATCCGCGCTGCGATGGTTTCGGCCGTCGGGGACACGTCTTCGAACGGCGCCACATCCCAGGCCGGGAAGTAATGCACGCGTCGTAAGAACGGCGATGCCGTCTCGTCCTCGCCTTGGAAAAAGCGGAAGTCTGCGACGAAGGCCTCAGCTTCCTGGGCTGACGGGCACACCACCAGCGACGGGCGCGGATACGCTGTCAGGAAACGCCATACGAAGAACGCACGCGCGCTACCCTTCAGCCCCCGCACCTGCCACAGCCCCTTACCGGGCGACGCACCCGCCCCAGGGGCATCCAGACCTTGGTGCAGATGCTGCACCGCCAGCTCGCAATCGCGGTCCGCCCGAGTCATGCTTCCAACAGCAAAAGGGGAGGCCCAGCTCGGGACCACCCCTCACGCGCATGCGGGGCGCGATGCTAGCAGGCTGCCGGCAGGCCGACAACGGCGATCGGACCGAAGCCCCGGACTCTGGCCATGCCTGGGCAAGTCCGTTGAATGGTCACGGGTCGGCGGGTATGCTGCAACAACGCTGCGTTCGGTGTGCGCGAGTGTACCCAAAAGCGGGGGCGGCCACGCAACGCGGGTGAGTGTGAACTGTCAGCTGAGGGGAGACAGACATGGCCATGCGGGTGCTGCTTGTTCATCCCAGCCCACTCATCTTCTCTGAGATTTTCCTTCGCCTGGAGCCTCTCGGCATCGAGTGCGTCGCGGCCGCACTGCAGAGTGCCGGCTACGAGGTCCGTTTGCTGGATCTCCAAGTCTTCGGCCTTCGCGACTGGCGGGACACCCTGGCGCGCTGGCGGCCTGACGCCATCGGATTCTCGGTCAATTACCTCGCGAACGTGCCTGAGGTGATCGATCTTGCAGCGCAGGCGAAGGCGCGGTTGCCGGGCGTGCGCGTGTTCGTGGGCGGGCACAGCGCCTCCTTCGTTGCAGCCGAGATGCTCCGGCACGGTGCTGGCGCGATCGATTGTGTGATCCGAGGCGAGGGCGAGGCTGCGGCGCCGCAGGTCGTCGCGGCGTTCGCAAACGGGCAGAGCTTGGAAGCGGTGCCCGGAGTCGTGACTGCCGAGGGCAGTGGGCCCCCGCCGCAGCTCCTGCGCGATCCTGAGAAGCACCCGCCGGCGCGGCAGCTGACCGGCCGGCGGCGCAAGTATTTCATCGGGGAGCTCGACCCCTGTGCTTCGATCGAGTTTACCCGCGGGTGCCCCTGGGACTGTGCGTTTTGCAGCGCGTGGACGTTCTACGGACGCAGTTATCGCAAGTTCACCGCGCAGGCGGCCGGTGAAGACCTCGCGCGCATTCGTGAACCTAATGTCTTCATCGTGGACGATGTGGCCTTCATCCGCCCCGAGCACGGGATGGCGATCGCGGACGAGATCGACCGGCGGGGCGTCCACAAGCGCTACTACCTCGAAACGCGTGCGGACGTGCTGCTGCGCAACCGCGAGGTGTTCGCACGCTGGGCGCGCCTGGGCCTGCGCTACATGTTTGTCGGGATCGAGGCGATTGACGAAGAGGGCTTGCGGCGTCACCGCAAGCGCGTGCATTTGGGCGAGAACGAACGTGCTCTGAAAGTAGCGCGGGAACTCGGTCTCGTGGTGGCCATCAACATCATTGCCGACCCCGACTGGGACGAGCGGCGTTTCGAAATCGTGCGGCAGTGGGCCCTCGAGGTGCCCGAAATCGTGAACATGACGATCAACACGCCGTACCCGGGCACCGAGACCTGGCTGACCGATGTGCGCCGCTTCACGAGCCGCGACTACCGGCTCTTCGATGTGCAGCACGCGGTCCTGCCCACCCGTCTGCCGCTGCAGCGCTTCTACGAGGAGTTTGTACGTACCCAGAACGTGCTCAACCGCAAGCACCTGGGGTTCCGCGCTCTCTACGACGTCTTCGGGATCGCCGCGCGTTTGCTGGCACACGGGCAGACGAACTTTCTGCGCATGCTGTGGAAGTTCAGCCATGTCTACAGCGTGGAGCGCTTGCTGAGTGATCACCAACGCGAGGTGCGGTACCTCATGGGCCTTCCTCGAGGGACGCCGGGCGTCCCGCCCACCCCCGCCCAGCTCTACGTCCACCATCCGACGGCAGCGGCCGCGCATGCCTGAAGGGTTCGTCCGCCTCGCAGCGCCGGTGTGGCGGGTTGAGCCGTGGTCGTGGTTCCGATAACGTCAGGTCAGGACTACTGGGGGTGCGGCAATGGGCAGCAGCGAAGACTTGTACGATCAAGCGGTGGACTGTGTTGCCGACGGGAGGCTGGATCAAGCCATCAGCAAGTACCAGGAAGCCCTCGCCGTCGATCCGAACTTTGCTGATGCCTGGGAGGGGCTCTCCATGGCCCTTGCCGACCAGGGGAGGTGGGCCGAGGCCATCGACGCCGCGAAGAGGGTGGTGGCGATCGCCCCCGATGAACAGTTGGGCTACACCAACGTGTCACGCATTTACCAGCGTGCCGGGAACGTCCCGGAGGCGGAGGCCTGGGCGGCGAAAGCGCGTGTGCTGGACTGGAAGCGGCAGCTCGGAGACGGCAAGCAGTAACGTGGTCTCTGATCCTAACGCTGAACACGGGACCCAGCGCGCCCTCCCGGCGCACGACCGCTTGTGACTCGACGCGACATCGGACGCAACCGCCGTGAGCTGACGCTCACGCTTGCCATCACGGCAAGCTACTGCCTCGTCGAACTAGCTGGCGGATTGCTGACCAATAGCTTGGCACTGCTGTCGGACGCCGGACACATGTTCGCCGACGTGGCGGCGTTGGGCATCAGTCTGTACGCGATCCGACTCTCGCAGTTGCCGCCGACGGCGAGCAAGACCTTTGGCTATCACCGGGTGGAGATCCTCGCCGCGTTCGTCAATGGGCTGGCCTTGTGGCTGATCGTCGGCCTGATTCTCCATGAGGCATATGAGCGTTCGCTCAACCCGCCAGTGGTCCACAGCGCCGGCATGATCGCCATCGCGGCGGTTGGTCTCGGTGTGAACCTGGCGAGCCTGCTCGTACTGCGCCGGTCGCAGGGGGAAAGCCTCAATGTCCGTGCCGCGTTCGTGCACGTGCTCGGCGACGCCTTGGGGTCGGTGGGCGCGATCATCGCGGGCCTGCTCATGCTCACGTCGGGCTGGTACCTCGCGGATCCGCTGGTGAGCGTTGGGATCGGCCTGCTGATCCTCTACACCTCGTGGGGCGTCGTACGCGAGTCCGTCGAGATCCTGATGCAGGGAACGCCGCGCGAGATGCAGCTGGAGGACGTCGAACGATGTCTCCTTAGCATCGACGGCGTCCGGCAGGTGCATGATTTGCACGTCTGGACCCTGACGTCGGGCCGTTACCTGCTCAGCGTCCACCTGGTCGTGTCACGTGCAGATGCAACGCGTCCAGTGATCGACGCGGCGCAAGTCCAACTGCGCGAGCGCTTCGGGATCGGTCACACCACGGTCCAGGTCGATCCCGAAGACGAGTGTACCGAAGAGTTTCGCGCCCATTGAACGCTGCGGCCGGGGTGTGGGGTGGCGGACCGCGGATGATTTGAACCTCCCCTTCGAAGTTGTTCACTGCTCCCGGTCCCTCCCAGGTAGGATGCCCTAGCAGTCCGTTGGAAAACAGGCGCCGTAGCGAGGGCGAGCGATTTTCCGTCAGATCAAGGCGCCGAACCGGAGGCAAATCCGATGATTTTGTTGAGGATTCGGCAACGCAGAGCTGGCGGAAAATAGCCGCCCGCAGTAGGAGTCCTGTTTTTCAACGGGCTGCTAGAGTGCAGCGTCCTTCTTCACGGTTGACCTCCCGCCTTCGATCTCTGTCCGCTGGCGGGATTGACAAAACCTTGTAGACAGCAGTAGCAGAGATTCCGGACAAATCGTCCTTGAGTTCGGATACGAGAAGAGTGGCAGGAGGGAGGCCCATGGCACAGCGGCGTATCGGATTGGGAAGTGGGCGCGCGAGCCTGGTTTTCGTGATCACTGCGGCGTTTGCCGTTGCCGTCGGCGCCGCCCGCCTGTTGCAGCTGCCTCCTGCCGTCGCGGTGATCAACACGATTACACTGACCGGTCCGGCGGCAATTGGGGCTGGCTTGCAGGACGTCTACAGACTGGAGCTGAGCGAAGCGGCGCCGGTTGGCGGCGTCGACGTGCTGCTGGAGACGCCGCCAGGTGCCTCGTGTGTGTTGGCTCCGACAGAAGCGGTCCAGGGTGGTGCCTCCCTGACTGTCAGCGTGCCGCCAGGGAAGCGGCGTGCGTCGTTCGTTGTGCAGTCCGAAGGCGTGACGCTACCCCAATCCTGCGACGTGACGGCAAGTGCAGTGGGGTGGACGGTCGACCCGAATATGCTCGCCGTCACGATCGTTCAGGGCAGGTTGCGCATCCGCCGACTGGTACGGAGCATTGGAACGTTCGCGGCACCGGATCCGTTTTTCGTCGAGGTCGGTGTGCCCACGGCGGGCCCGAAGGGCCTGCGCCGCGTGCAACGCCTGAGTAAAGGAACCGGTGACGTGGTCGTGACCGCGTGTAGCGACGCGCCCGCGATCGGCACGATTGTCGACCGATTCGGGAACGATGGCGGCAATGACGGCTGCGAGGACACCGTGATCCTGAGCCCGTACGCGCGCAGCGTCCCGGGCGACATTCAGTTCGCGCCGGTGTCAGGCGATCCCAATGACAACCCCCTCGTCAGTGTGACCGCCCCCGGCTTTTCCGGCGACAACCAGGACGTGTCGGTCCGCGACCCGGCCGTGACCCTGCGGGGTCCCGAGACGATTGGGCGCGACCTGCAGGCGGGATATACCGCGACCCTGAGCGAGCCGGCACCCGCTGATCTGACGATCACCATCTCTGTGCCGGCGGACGATGCTTCGGACTGCCTCGTGGCGGAGACCGGACAAAGCTTTGGCGCCCAGAGCATCCAGCGGGTGATTCCCGCGGGACGATTCCGGGCGGAATTCGTCGTCCAAGGGGCGACGGTGACTCCTGAAGGCGACCCATGCGACGTGCAGGTCGATGCCGGCACCTTCGGGACCGACACGATTTCCATCGACGTCGTTGAACCCGGGCTGCGGATCCGGGATCTCTCATCCACGGTCGGCGTGTTCGACGGCCGTGAAGGGTTTTTCGTCGAGCTCGGTGTTCCCAACCCCGGGGACCGGAGGCTGGACGCGGTGCAAGCGCTTCGCAAGGGGACGGCTGCAGCGCCGACGGCGCCACTCGAGGTGATGGTCGTTGGTGATAACGCGGGGACCGGGACGATCGTGGGCTCCCCGGCATTGGTGTACCCAGGGTCTTCCCGTACCGTGCCGAATGATCTGGCGTTTGTCCCAGTGTCACCGGGTGCGGTGCGCGTGCGGGCGTCTGCTCTCGGGTTCGTTACGACTGACCGCGGCGACAAGGACGTCGTCGTGGCCGCAGCGACGCTGAAGATTGCCGGCCGAAGTCTGCTCGGTTCCGGGTTGCAGGATGACTACACGGTGCGGCTCGTCTCGGCCAGCGGTCATCCGGACACCGTGGTGACGGTCGAGTCGCTGACACCCGATGTCTGCCTTGTCGCGCCCACTCGGAACACAGAAGGCGTTGCCCCAGGCGATCCCGACTATCCCGTGACACGACTGATCAGGGCGAACGATTTCTCGGCCGATTTCGTGGTGAGTGCGGCGTCCGGTCGCCCCGACGCAACGTGCGCGATCCACGCGGCGGCGCCTGCGTTCGAGCCCGCCGATTTCACGATCACGCTCAAGGAACCCGGCATTCAGATCCGGGACCTCCGCCGTACCGTGGCCGTGGATGCAGAGAACGAGCCGTTCTTTGTCGAGGTCGGTGTCCCGAACGCCGACGGTACCGCGTTGCGGTTTGTCCAGCAGGTGCGCAAAGACGCCACTGCGACGCCGGTGGTTGCTACGGTGTGCAGCAGTGACCGGACGGTGGGGACCATCGTGGATGTCACAAACGTTGACAACGGCAACGACGGCTGCGAGGCGGCCGAAGTGCTCCAGACCTTCACCCGTACCGTCCCGGGTGCACTGAAGTTTCAACCCATCGGGGTGGGCTCGACCATGGTCGATGTCACCGCGCCTGGCTTCAGGACGATGAGTCGGAAGGGCCGGGTCGAGGTCGAGGTGGTGGTGGCCACAGCCAGTGCCAGCGTCCGACTGGCCGTGCCCGAACGAGTCGGTTCCGGACTCCAGGTGACGGCCAGTGTGAAGCTCCAGCAACGTGCGGGTGCAGGCGGTGTACCGGTGACGCTCACCGTGGGTCCGAGCAGTGCCTGCCTCCTGGCACCGGACCCGTTCACGGAAGCGACCGGCACGGCACTATCCCTCGTCATACCGGAAGGGAGTCGGCGCACGGACTTTGTCATTGCCGCACTCGAGGGGCTTGATGAGGTCACGTGCACGCTGACGGCGACGTCGCCGGGCCGCGTCGGGGACGAGCGTGAGGTGACGGTGCAGCAGCCCGCTTTGCAGTTGCACGATCTGCCAAGCAGCACGACCACGGCCACATTCCAGCTGGACTTCGGCGTGCAAATCGGTGTGCCGACCGCGAGCCTGAAGCGCCTCGCGGCGGTGCAAGCGGTGCGAATCGGGGGTGTGGCGGTCCCGGTGACGGTGTGCAGCGATGACCCGAGCACGGGCATGATCGCGGGCGCAGATGCGATTTCTGGCTGCCTTACGAAGAACATCAATCCCGGAGAGTCCGAGGTCACTTTTACGCTGCTCATCAAGGGCCTAGGCATGCCGACGGTGTTCATCAAGGAAGACACTGTCCCTGTGACGAACCGATCCGTGAAGAAGGTCACTATCGGAACCGCAGCAATCGGGATCCGGGGCCCGGGCGTGCTTGGTGCCGGGTTGCAGGACACCTTCGTCGTCGTCCTGGGCGACACAGCGCCCGCGGGCGGCGTTGCCGTGAACATCACAGCGGACCCCGCCGGCCGTTGTCTCGTGGCCGCGAGCTTCGATGACACTGGGGCGGCGATGGTGACGATCACAGTCCCCGAAGGGCAGAACCGCGCGAACTTCGCGGCCAAAGGAGTGTTCACCACGCAGGAGGACGAGGAAGGGGAATGCCGGATCGTTGCCACGGCGCCGAACTTCCTCGACGGCGACAAGACGCTGCTTGTGAAACGACCAGCATTGGCCATCCGCGGGTTGTCCGCGAACCAAATGGCCTTCGGGCGGCACGACGAGTTCGTGGTTGATGTCGGTGTTCCGGATGATCGTGGCCGGCGGCTGCGGATCCGGCAACCCGTCGACAACATTTTGAACGCTCCGCTGCCCGTCACGGTGTGCAGCAGCGATCCGAACGTTGGGACCATCGACGGTGGCATGTGCGCCACCCGCCTCATTCAGCCTCAAGCATCCTCGACCGACCGGTTCGCGTTCGAGCCGCAGAACCAGGGAACGACGCTGGTGCAGGCGACCTCCCCCGGCATCATCGTGGTCCGGATTGACGCAGACTCGGCCGACGTGGAGGTGAAAAATGCCGCGCTCAACCTGATCGGCCCGGCTGACCTGGGCCTGAACCTGCAAGACAGCTACCGCGCCGTGTTCAGCAAAGCTCCCCCGGATGGGACCACGGTCACGGTGACAGTGGAAAACGTGCCCCCACCGCCCGTCGGCGTACCGCCCATTACTGCGGCGACCTGCGGCCTGGGCAGCAGCGAAAACGACGACACGCCGGAACTGTCGCTCGTGCTGCCAGTTCCCAACGGCCGTTCACGCGT
>JBHHYR010000186.1:0-8027 GCA_046757585.1 Binatia bacterium
CAGAGCGCGCAACACGTCCTCGACCCTTTTGTCAGCGTTAATGCCCATTCGTTGCACCGCCATGGCAGGGAGCGGCCCTACCAGCGGTTACCCCCTCGAAATCCGCCACGCCCACCACCCCCACCGCGTCGTTGCTCGTGAGCTTCGCTCACTCGGATCGCTCGTCCCTTCAGCTCTTGGCCATCGAACCGCTGAATCGCCTCTTGGGCCTCACGGTTCGACCCCATTTCCACGAACGCGAATCCGCGTGACCGTCCCGTCTCGCGGTCAGTGACCAACGCCACCGAATCGCACACGCCGCTTTGAGTAAACAACTGCTCGAGGTCCTGGGTAGTGACCTCGAAGCTGAGATTCCCTACGTACAGTTTTCGGCCCATCCGACAACGCCTCCTGCTGTCGTTATTCGCATCTGAATGCGTAGCGCGACTGTCTCACACGCCACACGGCGATCGACACCCCTACCGTTTATCAGCTGGCCCCGCCCAGCACAAACTGGGTCGGAGATCTCCACCTGCAGCGACCAGCAGGAAACGAGGAACAAGCGCCTGTTTTCTCCCGCTGAAACGGTCACGCCCAGACCGCAGCTACGCGATCTCGACTAGTTTCATCTTACCCCGGCCGGACACTGGAGGGGCCACGGTCGGAGCCTTCGCCGCCCCTGCTTCCCCCGGGGCCGCGTGGGCGATGAAAACGGTTCACGTGCTGCATTAGCGCCGCGTGGGGCTACGTTGCGGCGCGCCTGAGGCAGCTGTCGCTCGCTATCCCGAAAAAGCCACGTCGCGGGGGGAGTTTCGGCGACGCGGGGGGAACGCGAAGGGCGGTGCGTTCTCCTCTGGACAACGCGGCCGCGCCAGGGCAAGCCTCGCTTGTCAAAGTAAACTACCTTGACGGCGCGGCACGCCGCGTTACCTTGGTTGCAGCACGCCGACAAGGAGGCGAATGCATGATTGCTAATGCGGTAGTTGCTCTGCCGTTGATGGCAGGACCTTTGACGCTGCAAGCGTCCCCAATGGTGCTAGACCTCACCGCCGACCTGGCGCCCGTGGCTCTCGGAAGCCTCTTGGTACCGCTGGTTCTCTCCGGGCTCGCGATTCTTGCCTGCCGGGACAGGCGGACACACCAGAAATCAGCCACGACCCGACAAGGCCGCGGCAGCGAACGCGCCCATGTGCAGCGGGGAAGGATCCTTGACACGCTCTCGAGCGTGGGGGTGTGTCAGGAAGTGCATCACGTGATGACGAACGGCCGTGCCGCACACAGGACGTGGAGCGCTCATCTGCGGCTCATGGAAGCGAAACGGTTTCTCGCATCAGCACGAAGACTGGCAAGGGAGGGCGACTTTGTCGCGGCCGAGAACGCCCTCAGCGCTGCAACGCAGGACGTAACGGACGCACGCAGTCTCTTGCCTGCTGGAGATGCCGGCGTCGCGGAGCTCACTCGTGCGATTGAACAGGCAGTGGCAGAATTCCGCACCAACGCGCAGGCTGCCGTTGCCAACATCGAAGACGCAGTGAAGTCGAGCAGTCGCCTGCTTGCAGAATTCGACCAAGCCGCCTGACTGAGCGCTGTTCGTCAGATTGACGGTGACGTATCGCTCCCCTCCTTCTGACCATAAAGTGGGGGACAAACCGCACCACCAGTGCCCGGGAGCCGAAATAGCTTCGTGACCGGTGACTCCCCTGACGCATCGCAGGCCACTGGGTGCCGCTTGCGGTTCGGCGGGAATGTGTCTACACATGCCCCGGTTCACCAACCCCTACGCGTGCATCACCGGAAGGAGGCGTCCATGCGAAATCGGATTTGGAGGCGGATGGTGGGAACAGGAACCGCGGCCGTCCTGTTGTGGATTCCTGTGCTCGCCCAGTCGGCGGCGGCGCAGAAGGGACCGTGTAGCGCAGAGGTGAAGAAGTTCTGCCCGGACGTGAAACGCGGTGGGGGGCGAATCATGAAATGCCTCGAGGACCACAGCGCGGATCTCTCAGAAACTTGCAAGTCCCGACTCCAGAAGCGCCGGGCACGGCACGGGAGAAGATGGCACGCTTGCCAGGAAGACCTCAAGAAGTTCTGCCCGGAGGCTCGGCCCGGAAGGGGCCGGATCCGTGCCTGCCTGAAGAGTCATGAGGCGGAGCTGTCCGCCGAGTGCAAGGCGAGATTCGGACGGCGCAGGGCAACGAAAGAATGATAGTGCCAGATCGCTGCTAGCAGCCCGTTGACAGACAGGACCCCCCTACTGCGGGCGACTATTTTCCGCCAGCTCTACGTTGGCGACTCTGCAACTAGCCGTAGGCACGAGTGACGAACCAGAACAGACCCAAACCACACACGGCCGCCGAGCCGATCTCCAGGATCGCCAGACGGGAGCGGTCGTGCCCGGGCCGTCCCACGATGTAGAGCACAGGCCAAAGTAGCGCCACGGCGGCAAGTTGGCCGATCTCGACGCCCAGATTGAAGCCGAACAGCGCCTGCGCGAGGCGGCCAGCTGACAGATTCGCCTCGAGCAATATCGCCGCGAACCCAAATCCGTGTACGAGGCCGAAGATGAATGCGATCGCCCAGCGTAACGGTGCGGGACGCGCCACTCGGCGCAGCAGCCCAAAGTAGCACAGCGAGAACAACGCCAGGCCGGCCAGTGTCATGGCAGGCACCCGGCCGTAGCCTCGGCCCGCGACCAGCGCCAAACATCCGAGGGTGGCTGCGATCACCCACGGCAACACTGGGCTTCGGCGGCTCACAAGCCAGACGTTCTCCACCGCAACGAGGGCAATGGAAAGCCCGATCAGGGCTTCAATCGCCCCGGACTGCGGGCGCACGTAGCCGAGCACCGCAAGGCCGAGCGTGATGCTGTGCGCGACGGTGAAGCCGGTTACGACTTTGGCAACGTCCAGAAAGGCGCTCTCGAGCAGCAGCAGCGCGAGGAGAAACGCGAGGTGATCGTAGCCGGTGAGAATGTGCCGGATGCCGAGATGCACGTAACCGAGCAGCGAGGTGCCGGAAGTTCGCTTCGCACTCTGGGCCGACCCGTGAACCAAGGACCATTCGCGCTCACCATCGGAGAGGACCCGCTCGAGCGCCGCCCCGCCATCGATGCGTACGCGGGCGAAGTGCAGATGTGACGGGGCCACCTCGAGGAACAGCGCACTACGAATCTTCAAGCGGCCGGCCGGCGGGCACGCCAGGCGCCACTCGTACACCGCACGGCCGGGCACCGCTTCCAAGGCGCGCGGACCGCCGACGACCGAGCACGGCACATCCGCCGCCCTGAGTTGCAGCCGCTGGATCAGATATGCATCAAGCAGACGATCACGTTCCCTCTGTGGCCGCGATGCCCACGCGAGGCGTGACAAGTCCAGTGTCGATAGGCGCACCGCCACCCGCGCCTGCCGGCCACGGATGTCCCAGGTTGAGTACGAAATGCTGCGGCTGTGCGCCGCAGCTGGGGTGCAACGTACTATGGCAGCAGCGGCAGCAGCAGCGACAATGAGCACGATGCAGAAGGGGCATCGCTGGCAACACGATCCGTGCACCGCGATCATGGTAGAGTTGCCGCAGTGACAACGTCGGCACGGCTGCGCAGATCGTCGAGATAGCTCCGTAAGGCATGGTCGCCGGCGCGGCGACGAAACTCTGCGACGACCTGTGGTTTGATGTCCGCCAGAGGCGGCGTGTGGTCCGGCTGCCGTTCGGCAACCTGCAGCACATGGAACCCGATACCCGAACGGACGGGATCGCTGACCTCGCCAACGCCCAGCCCGAGTGCAGCATGGAGCGCCGTCGGCCCTATGTACTCCATGAGCTTCCTGGGCGGCAGCAGGGCGTCGGGCAACGGGGAGACTTCCGGATCCCCCAGCGCGGCTCGGACTGCGCCAAAGGGCTCTCCGGCCCGCAGGCGCCGGCTGGCCTCGGTGGCGCGTGCTTTGGCCGCGGGTGTACCACCGGTACCTGCTCGGCAGAAGACCTGGCGCAGGCGAAGGCGGCCGACCCGCGTAAAAAAATCACGGTGCTGCGCGTAGAACGCTTGCAGCGCGCCGTCGGGGGGATGCAGGTCCTGCGTACCAGCCACGACGGACGCGATCACGGCCCCGGTCAGGTCTGCCCGTACCTTGCGATCATGCCGTGCCAGGCCAAGCGCCAGGCCGCGTTGCACCAGCAGCTCTTCCTCGATCAGACGATCGAGCACGTGCCGGCGCTGCACCCCATCCACGCCGCCACGCCGATCACTCACCAGGCCGGCAACCGAACGTTCGTAATCTTCCGTCCGGATAACCGCACCGTTGACGCGTGCCACCACCCCCGGAGGCAGCGACGCCGCGGCGTGGAACCCAGCCCGAACCAGGCCGCTGGCGGCCAGCAGGACGCCAGCGGCCGCGCCGGCGATGAGCAGAAGTATGGGGCGCGCGGACCGGCTGGTGGGTGTCACATGCTTTCTACGTAAATCGGTGAAGACCACGCCCGCTCCTCGTTCGGCGAGAGGCAGTCATCATCGAACGCGGTGCGGTAATCACCGTAGCATGGATGGACCTCCACGCACTCGCCGGCTTTATTGTACTTGCAGCGTAAGCCCCCCGCGTTGACCGCCATGGTCGGTCCCTGCACGGCACGAGCATAATAGATCACCTCGCGGCCACCCGCGAGGAAGTCCGGATCCTCGAAATCAGCCGTACATCCAGCCGGGTCGGGCGAACATTGAAAGCGCCGCCACGGATCCTCGATCAACGGGCCTAAGGGTTCGCCGGGTCGCTGTTGGGGCCGGATACGGACGATCTCGATGCGCGTGATCAGGTGACGCTCATCACTCGGGTTGTAACACTCCCCGCGGCACAGACGCTCGAGCCTGGCGGGGCTGAGGGCGTTCACCGACTGCTGCGGGCAGCCGGGCAACTGCTTGAACGAACCCACCGCGCGGACCCGAAAGCGTGGAGTGCTCGCGAGGGTAGTTTCCGATCCCATCGGCAGGGGCCCCTGCGGGCCATTGAGAAGATCGAACCACAGCAAGATACGGTCGCCACTGGTCCCGTACACCTCCCGGCGTTTCAGAGCCGCCCAGATCGCGTTCCGGTCACGGCCGGCAGCGTGGACCGCCACCAGGCCTCCGGTCATGAAGAAAGACGCCTGGCGTTCAACGTCGAGCACCTGAAACACCTGCAGCGTGGTGGTCTTCGGATCGAACGGTACCGATATGGGCCCGGGCGTCGGCTCCCGGCCGAGTATGCGCCGGCGCCAGGTGGCGTCCCGCGCCCCGGCCGCCTCAGTCATCATCCGCCGCGCGTACTCCTTATAACCGGTACCGGGCCGTGCCGTGTGATTGTCGCTGGAGGCGATGAAGCCGAAGTGGAAACGATGCGGTTGCCCGGGGGCGTCGAAGTTCGCTATTGCCAAGGCGTACTGCGCCGAGTTGCCGGGCCGGAAGCCAAAGGCCGGATTGAAGCAGTCGCGGCATTGCCCGCAGTCTTTCCAATCCTTGATCGTCGCTCCCGGCACTGTCAGATGGCCTGCGACACCAGCCTTCAGGTAGTTCAAACGGGCCGCGGCCACACGGCGCTCACATTCCGCTTTGGGAACATCGCCACAGCGAGCACGAATCAGCTCCCCCGCACGCCAGCAGCATGGTTCGTAGCCTCTGGTGGGTTCAGGACAGATCGGCTTGCCCTGGGGGTCCCATTTGATGGCTCTCCAGTCCCGATACTCCTCCGAGTTGCCGTGGCCGGAGTAGATCTCGAACAGCCTTTGCTTGTCCGGGTCATTCTGCGCCGGGCTGAGCTGCTTGGCGAACGTGGTGCCGGGAGGCGTGTAGAACCCCCATGTCGTCCCGTGCGGAATTACGATCGTGTCAAAGCCCCACTGCGACAGCTTCTCGTACAGCTCCTGCGGCGTCTGGGCAGCCTCATGGCAGTCGTCCGGGAGCTGGCGCGTGTCAACGCCGGCGGGACAGAGTGGCACATCACGGAGCTCGCGCTGGTAAGTAGCAAGATCGAAGTATCGCTGCCGGTTGGCGAAATCGAACAGTGGGAGCTCAATGCGCTGCCAGAGCGGTGGTGGTTTCCGCAACCAACCGATGAGCTGCTCGTTGAGTGCACTGATAGGCCGGCGCGGTACCTGCTCGTCCCCGGTGTCGCGGAAAATGACGTTCTTGTGTCCGTAATGATTGGCCGGGCTTGTACCAACCTGCGTCCATTCCCAGCCAAGGAAGGCGACCACATCCGGGTTACGAGGATCGCCGGCCACAGCGTTGCACTGGCGGATGGTCTCCTTGGTTTCCTGCCAGTGCCGCGGCGAGATGGCCTCAGCGTGATCATTGATACTCCAGAAGTCGAGGCCCGAGCAGAAACGGGCGAAGTCACAGGCATCGGCTGGTGGATGTGCCCCCTCGCCTTGCAACATCGGCAGGCTTCGCAAGAAGGCATCAGCGGAAAACGTGGTATGGACATGCAGGTCGCCGAACAGGATTTGCTTGCTCGGCCGCGTGGCAGCGTCGGGGACGAGGCGCTCGAGCGCCCGCACCTGTCGCGTATCCCGTGCCGCGACCACCGCGGTAGGAAGTCGTGTCCGTGTCACCTCGCCCGGACCCTGGTGATGGCCCCGGCAGCCCACACTGAGAAGGGCAATCCCTGTCAGGCCCAAGAGTACCCGTTTCATATCATCTGCACCCTCCGTGGCTCTTCCTGCTGGACGGGTACCAGCATCGGAACAGATCAGGGTATAAGGCACGAGCGGTCAAGACACAACTGCTGAACCCGGCGAGCGAGGTGGACGGCAGGCAGCTGGACCGCTCACACCATCAACACGGGGGGCTACCGGAAACCAGGCCACCCTCACACGGGGAGCCCAGTCCCCAGGCCTATGTCGTAAGCCATAATCAAACCTAGCGCCAAACTGAAGATTCCGGCCAGAGTCTGGATAGCAACGTGGGCGCGCGCGAACCGTGTCGCTGTGAGACGGACGGGGAGGCCTGCCAGCATACTCATGAACAGCATTCCCCCGACCGAGCCCAGCCCGAAGGCGGCGAGGTACGCGAAGCCCAGCACGCGCGATGGGATGGCGGACAGCACCAGCAGGGTCAGCGCAGCACTGCCCGCAAGACCGTGCACCATCCCCACAAGGAGCGGCCGCACCCCCAGAGAGAGGCCGTGGTGCGTATCGGCATGCGGCTCGGGTGAACCATCATGAAAGTGGGGGTGGACGTGGACGCGGCCGCCGTGGCGATGCCGATGTAGATGGACGCGGCCACCACGCGCCAGCTTACCCAGCGCATCGGCACCGAGGGCGATGAGCATGATCGCGACACAGAATTCCAGCAGGGACGCCACGTGCGCGCCGATCTTGACGTGGAAGAGCATGACGGCAACACCTGCGATCATCAGCGAGATGGTATGGCCGGTGCCCCACAAGGCGCCGACGAGGGACGAATCGACTAAGCTTTTCCTCGTGCTCACGATGGTCCATACGGCAGCGAGATGGTCGGCATCAAGGGCGTGCTTGAGACCGAAAACGAGGCCGAGGCCGAGCACGGACGCCGCGCGGAGCCAGTCGCCGGCGATCATTCCGCGTCACAGGTCGGAGACATGAGGGGCTGTATGCGGGGCGGCCGTTGGGCAAACGACGCAGCGTCGAAATGGCCGTCTCGCAGCCTGCCAAGGTCGGCACGCACACGTTCCCGCAGCGCCTCGATGTTCACGCCGGCGGAGTCCGCAGGAAACGCCTCGACCTTTTGCAAACCGAGCTGCAGCATACGCGCTGCCCCGCTCCACAGCTGCTGTGTGGTCTTATGGTAGCCAACCGCTATTTGGATCAGGCCGAGGAACAACTCCCAGAGGTCGGGCGGCACCAGGTCCAGTCCCTCTTCCAATGTCTCGTGCGCGTCAAAGTAGCGGCCGGCGTTGAACTGCCGCGCCGCCTCGATGATCACACCACGAAGTGCCACAACCGCGTGCATGTTCGTCGCTCTTAGCCTTGATCCGAAAATAAATGGAAGATCGAACAGCAACTTCGGTCAGGAAAACCTGGCCCTGCAACCACGGGTCCCCTCCTTT
>JBHHYR010000187.1:0-8018 GCA_046757585.1 Binatia bacterium
GTGCTTCCGGGTCGAGCAGGTCGATGCACGCGGCGTCGGGCATGGTCTCGCGGACCCACAGGGACTTACCAGTGCCGCGCGGCCCGAAGAGAAAGAAGCTCCCGACCGGGGGAGTGAAAAATCGAGATATGAATTCCATTTTGAGACCCAAAATGGAATCATTTGCCCCAGAAGTCAAATGCCTGTCCCCGCGCAGGCCTGGGGGGGCTGGAATCCGTGCCGGAGTGCGGCTCCGCGCCTCTGTCATTCCCGCGCAGACGCGAATCCACGGGCGGGGGGGGCCGGCGGCCGCTGTCCTCGCTCAAGCGCCAGGGTACGAAAGCGCTACGCCGGGAACGGCGATGCTCCAAACAGCCATTGGTGGCTGACGAGCACGACGGCGTAGAACAGCAACCCGGCCGCGATGTGGAGCCACCCGAGCTCGCCGAGCTTGAGCGTGTTGCGCCCCTGGATGATTGCCGCAAATGGCACGTTCGAGGTCACCGCCGCGAAGCGATCCCACTTGTGGCCGAAGGCGCGCTTGCGCTTTGCGTCGATGGACAGCGGTCCGACGAGGGCGAGCAGGAGGAAACCGCCAAACAGAGCGACAGCCGCCGCGTCGCCGTTGATGACCAGATGCGTAAAGGCCCAGATGGCAACGCCCCAGAGGAATGGGTGGCGGGTGATCCGCAGGAGCCCCGTTGCCGGCTCTTGCTGATCGAGCTGGGATTCGCCGCCCACCGCCGTCGGGCTAGGCGTGGCGAGCCCGATGACAACGAACAGGAACGCGACGATCATGAGCAGCAGGGCCGCGGGCCGCAGGGCGTCCACCTGTCCCCAGAGGGCGATGTCGGGGGCATGCCGGTAGGCCTGGATCATCCAGACGATCCCGCCGAGTGACAGCAGGGAGAACAGGCCTTGAAACGCGCGTTCGCCAGTCTTGCTGACAATGGCCGCCCGCAGGCTGGTACCGGAGATGAAGACATGGATGCCGACGAAAAACGCCGCGGCCAACACGAGTGAAATCATATCCGTCCTCCGTGCAGCTACTTTGCCGAGTCGGGTGCCGAGGCACAAGTCGGCACGTTACGGAATCGACCAGCGGCATGCAAATCTGCACACAAATCGCAAATATGCTCCACACCCCTCACCCGTGCGCTGATTGATGACTCGATAGATAACACGCACCATCGAGCCGGTGCTCCGATCGGCGGCGCGCTCATGGAAACCGCCGTCGTGACGGAGGTCGTGCGAACCCTCACCCACAGAGGAGCCGAACCACAGGTGTTCTTCTGGCGGACTTCAACAGGCGTAGAGGTCGATCTGGTGGTTGATACCCGACGGGAGCTCGTGCCAATCGAAGCGAAGCTCTCTGCGACACCGAACCGGGGTATGGCGAAAGGCATCGAGGAGTTTTCTGCGGCTCTCGGGCAGCGTGTCGCCAAGGGATACGTCGTACATCCCGGCGACACGAAGCTGCCATTGGGCCCCGCTGCGGTCGCATGGCCTCTGGGCGCATTCTGAGCTACGTACGGCGGCTGACCCCTTCCTCGACGCCATCACTACGCACTGCTTTTCACAAATACGATGACGTATTCCGCGAGGTTCCCCCCTCCTTTCGAAGGAGGGGGTCAGGGGGAGGTAGCAGTGCGCCGGTCGCGACCTCCCCCTTGCCCCTCCTTGGCAAGGAGAGGACAATCTCACGCCTCGCACTGCTTGACATTCGCGCTGTCCGTCTTGCCGACTCAGATTCAATCAGGCATTCATTGTGTATGAACGCAAGAGAGCCAAGTCGAGTGACCAACGGCCAAGGTTCTTACGACATATGCAATCCTGACGGTGGTGCAAACGATCAAGAAAAAAACTTTCGCTGCTACAACGAGGCGCCCGACGTGGAACGTTTCCACAAAGGCTGTCCCTGTGATGAGGCACTTTGGCGCTGCCTGGGGCGGAAGGGCACGCCGGCCAGGTATGGGAGGGCATGCAATGAGACGAATCGTTGACGTTCCGCGCGCGGTCTTTCTGGGCCTCCTCGCGGTCGTTGCCTTGGGCTGCGGGGCGGTTGAGGTCAGGCCGTTCGAGGAATTCGCCAAGGCTGTAGGCGAGGTCCGCCAAGGGGCTGATGATGCGCTAAAGCACAACGCTGAACAGGCACGCGCCCGCGTCGTTAGTGAACTGGTGCAGGACAGTGTCGCGGCGCCACGGGAAGTAGCAGTAAAGTACACCCTCCGGCAGCGGCAGGCGGATCCGCTCGAGATTGCCCACGAAGGCCTACCGCTGTTTTTCGAAGCGCGCTGGTTCCGCGAGGGCGTCTACGGGCTCAACACATCCATCGTCGACTATGCGGCGCTTCTCCATGAGCTGGCGAAACCGGAGCTCCTCCCCCAAGAGAAGTTCGACAAGCTTGCCAAGCAACTCAACGCCAACTTGCGCGATGCTGCGAAGGCCCTGCCGGCGCAGAAACCGATTGATCCGCACAAGATCGGGCTTTTTGCCACGGCGGCTTCGGGGGTTACGCAGTCCGCCATCGAATGGCGGCGGCGCAGGCATCTCCAGAGGGCGATCCGCGACAACCAAGGTGCGATCGACGCGGTTGCGCTCCTCGGCCGAGACGCGGTCAACCTGGCGGCGACACAGCTCTGGCAAGAATACGGTCTGAGAAACCAGCCGCTCCTGGTAGTCCTTGTCACGCCCCGCTCAAGCGCGTCCGCACGCAAGGCTGCCGCCAAGAAACTGATTAAACTCAACGAGGAGCAGATGAAGAGGATCCAGACTTTGCGCACGCTCGACGAGAGCTATGCGGCGCTGCCAGCCGCTCACCGTGAGCTCGCGACCGCGCTCAACAATCCGAAGCTCGGGCTGGAGTCTATCCGTAACCTCTACGACACCGGAACTCGGCTTCACCAGCTCTACGAGGAGCTCGCCCCCGAGCGGCGGCGGAAAAACCCGTGATGATGGAGGAAGACAATGCCGCGCAGCCAGCCCGACAAACGGCAGTTCATCAATCAGCTGATCGCCTCTCGGAACAAGGGGAACGTGCTGGAGCTTGAACTCATCATCCAGGGGAAGAAGAAAGAGGCGGCGAAGGTGCACAAGGCGACCCGGAAACTGTCGCGAAGAATCGACGACATGATCGCGGCGGCAATGCGAACGTGGCGACTCCAAGCAAGTGTCTTCGTGAACGACATGCAGAAGAGGAATGCGGCCCTCCAAGCCAAGATCCGCGACGTCAAGAACAAGATCAAGATCGCTGAGAACGTGGTGAAGGCTGTGGGGGTTCTCGACGAGGCAGCGGCGCTCGCCGCAAAAGCCGTCGGCAAGGGGAAGTGACCGTGCCTCATTGACAGGCAACTGAGTGACGTGCCCGGCATCGGGCGGGGGATGCTGCGAGCAACACGTTAGACGCCCCAGGGGTGCTACACGACATCGCCGCGGGGGAAATTGGAGGCCGACCGTCAACGGGCAACGCGCAATCGGCTCCAGCAGACCAAGCGCCTCGGGCCGGCACCTCGAAAACGGCCAGTCGGGCAGGTATGATGCGTGGCTGACGGAGGCAGCGGCGCACCCATGAAAGCCAAACGAAAACCGATGGGACGGTTCATTGTGGTCGACAAGCGGATTTGTCACGGTCAGGCAACGTTCCGTGGCACGCGAATCATGGTAGCCGACGTGTTGGAGCAGGTCGCCAGCAGCATGGCGTGGGAGGGTATCGTTGAAGAGTGGCGCGGCAAGGTGAGTCAGGAGGCAATTGCTGAGGCCGTTCGCTTGGCTCGCGAAGCGCTCCTGACCCAGACCCCGGACCTCGTGCGGATGACGGGGTCGTGAACGTCCTCGACGAGAACATCGTCGAGAGCCAGCGCCAGTTGCTCCGCAGTTGGCGTATTCGCGTCCGGCAGATCGGTCATGAAGTTGGAAGAGCGGGGATGCCAGATGAGGAGATCGTTCCGTGTCTCCAGCGCATCCGCCGTGTGACGTTTTTCATCGCGACCTCGGCTTTTACCAAGCCAAGAGCCGATCAGCGAACTACTGCTTGGTCTGTCTTGCTGTCCGGCAGCACGAAGCCGCCGTGTTTGTGCGCAAGGTCCTGCGCCACCCGGCTCTGAACACCGGCGCCAAGCGCATGGGCAAGGTCGTCCGCGCAACACACACGGGCATTCGACTATGGAACCTGTCGACCGACGAGGAAATAGAACTGAGGTGGCTGTAGCCTCCGGAAGTTCCATGCCTAACACTTGGGTCAGCGATATGACGCCTTGCCGCGACGAGCCAGGCCCGTTGCCATCCCTACCGGGGCCCTGTCTGCCATCTCGCCGACTTCTTCGGTGCGATTGTTGCCTCGATGAGTAGCAAACCACTCGGCACTTCGACGAGCTTCTTGCGGGAGATCGTGGCGAGACGTTCTCAGACGTTCCGGATATGTGCGGGATATACGTTTTTGCCGGAGCAAAACGATCGATGGGACAATGGCTTACGGCAACAGCCGAGGTGGGCATATGCGTTTGTATGCGTATTAGCGAGCGGCGCGGTGATCATGAGATTCCCCAGTTGGAAGCCAACGAGCCCATCGAACCTCTCGGACCTTTCGGATCAATGCCGCCTTCTTGAGCTCGTGGACCATCGGTGAGCCGGGAAAAAGCGGATACCAAGGGCAACTGACGGAACCACGCGCCCTTTTCCGCGTCGACGTGCGGGCGCATCACCCGCAAACTTGACCCCGGCAGCAGCCAGCGCGCATAAATGCGACTGGGCAACCATGCAGGTCTTTCAACTTCGCCAACGGCTGATTCACGACTACAGTCAGTACGTCCGGAGCTTTATCACCATCCGTGACGAACGGATCAAGAATCGTGTTGCGGAAGAGCTGGAAAGTGGCTTGCTCTGGCCGGAGCCCCTGATCCAGCTCAATCCCTCGTTCGAGTCGGGCGGCTCGATCGAGGATCTGGTCGTGGAGGGGCTGCTGCACGAGGACTGCCGCAAGATCTTTCGGTTCGGGAAGAGCACCGAAGACTCTGGCAAACCCCTTCGCCTTTACCGCCACCAGGTAGAGGCGATCCGCGCGGCACGCCGCGGAAACAACTACGTCCTCACGACCGGAACAGGATCCGGCAAGAGCCTCGCCTACATCGTCCCGATCGTCGATCACGTCCTCCGCCACGGAAGCGGGCGCGGCATCCGGGCGATTGTGGTTTACCCAATGAACGCACTCGCCAACAGCCAACTCGGTGAGTTGGAGAAGTTTCTCTGCCTTGGCTACCCGGACGGGAAAGGACCCGTAACCTTCGCCCGCTACACTGGACAGGAGCGGGACGAAGAGCGGCAGGAGATCATCAAAAAGCCACCGGACATTCTGCTCACGAACTACGTGATGCTCGAGCTGCTGCTGACCCGTCCCTACGAGCGCCAGCTGATTGCGGCAGCCCGCGGCCTCCAATTCCTTGTCCTCGACGAGCTCCACACTTACCGGGGTCGTCAGGGAGCCGACGTGGCCATGTTGGTCCGCCGCGCGCGTGAGGCCTTCCGGGCGGAGCGGATGCAGTGTGTCGGCACGTCCGCGACGCTAGCCAGCACGGGAACGTACGCCGAGCAGCGCACGGAGGTGGCAAGGGTCGCTACGCCTCTCTTCGGCGCAACGGTCAGCCCAGAATGCGTGATCGGTGAGACACTTTGCCGCACGACCCCGGATCGCGGTCTTTCCGATCCGTCTTTCCTCGAGACGCTGCGTGCCCGTGTCGCCGATGAGTCGGTGAAACCCTCGGATCGCTTCCAGGAGTTCATCGAAGACCCGCTGTCGATTTGGATCGAGAGCACCTTTGGAATTCGTCCGGAGACTGGCACCGGGAGGCTCGTGCGCGTTCCACCGCGGCAGGTACGCGGCCAATACGGTGCAGCAAGCGAACTGAGTCGAGCGACTCAGCTTTCCGAGGAACGGTGCGCAGCGGTGATCGAAGAGCAACTCGTCGCCAGCTATGGCTCGGAGCCCAACCCCGACACGGGATTTCCTGTCTTCGCATTTCGCCTCCACCAGTTCATCAGTCGTGGAGACACTGCGTACGCAACGCTGGAGCCGGAAGCGGACAGGTACATCACTGTCCAGGGTCAGCAGTTCGTACCGGGTGATCGGGGCCGCGTTCTGCTGCCACTCGTCTTCTGCCGTGAGTGTGGGCAGGAGTACTACTGTGTTCGCGTCGTCCGGGATCCCGAGACACGCACGCGGTTCTTCTCGCCGCGCGAGCTCAACGACCGCCTCAGTGACGAGCACAGTGAGGCGGCTTTCATTTACCTCAATACCAGGATGCCGTGGCCGTCCGAAGGTGACGCCTTTATCCAACGCCTGCCGGATGGCTGGACGGAGGAACGGCGGGGAACGCTACGAGTGAAGCGTGATCGGCAGCGATACCTCCCAAGCCCGATTCGGGTGGCAGCGGATGCGACCGAAAGCGGGACAGGGACGGACTGTCACTTGATCGCCGCCCCCTTTCGTTTCTGCCTGCAATGTGGGGTCGCATACGCGTTGCAGCAGAAGAGCGATTTCGCAAAGCTCGCGTCGCTCGGGACTGAAGGGCGTAGTACGGCCACAACTATCTTGAGCTTGGCAGCCATCCGCTACCTGCGACGCGACGAGTCGCTCGAACAACGGGCGAGGAAACTCCTGAGCTTCACCGATAATCGACAGGACGCCTCTCTCCAGGCGGGGCACTTCAACGATTTCGTCGAGATCGGATTGCTTCGCTCGGCGCTCTATAAGGCTGTCGCCGCAGCGGGCAGCTACGGAGTCCAGCATGACGAGCTCGTGCAGCGGGTCTTCGATGCGCTCGAATTGCCGGTCGATCTGTACGCTGCTGACCCGGGCGTTCGGTTTCAAGCGCTGGAGGACACGAAGCGCGCTCTCAGGATGGTTCTTGCCTATCGTCTGTACCGGGATCTGCAACGCGGCTGGCGAATCACCTCGCCGAATCTGGAACAATGTGGACTTCTCGAGATCGAATACGCGTCCCTCGACGACCTGTGCAGCGCGCAAGAGGTCTGGGAAGGTCGCCACCACGCCCTTGCGTCCGCGTCACCCGAGACAAGACGCGATGTCGCCAAGACGCTCTTGGATCTGATGCGACGTGAGCTGGCGATCAAGGTTGATGCGCTGGATCAACTCGTCCAGGAACGTGTCCAGCAGCAGAGCTCGCAGCGCCTGCGCCCGCCGTGGGCAATCGATGAGAACGAGAAGATGGAGCATGCGACGGTGCTCTACCCGCGTTCGCGGGGTACAAAGGACTACGGCCGGCATTATTTCCTCTCTCCCCGTGGTGGCTTCGGGCAATACCTCGGCAGAGCCAGTACATTTCCTGACCTTCAAGGTAAGCTGTCCCTCGAGGATAAGCTTACGCTCTGCTGCGATCTGCTCGAGGCGCTTCGCGTTGCCGGACTCGTCGAGATTGTCGAAGAACCGAAGCGGGACGACGACGTGCCCGGCTACCAGCTGCCCGCGTCGGCTCTCGTCTGGAAGGCCGGCGACGGCTCGTGCGCCTTTCACGACGCGATCCGCGTGCCCCGTGCGCCCTCCGAGGGTGGTCGAACGAATCCGTTCTTCGTTCAGCACTATCGGGAGATTGCCGCCGAGGGGAAGGGATTGGAGGCAAGGGAGCATACCGCGCAAGTGCCGTCTGAGGATCGCCTCGATCGTGAGGAACGGTTCCGCGAGGGTCGACTGCCCATCCTCTACTGCTCGCCGACGATGGAACTGGGCGTCGACATCGCCCAGCTCAACGCCGTCAATTTGCGCAATATCCCCCCGACACCCGCGAACTACGCGCAGCGCAGTGGACGTGCCGGGCGTAGCGGGCAGCCGGCGATCGTGTTTTCGTACTGCACAACCTACAGCCCGCACGATCAGTACTTCTTCCGGCGCCCGGAGCTCATGGTCTCCGGCGCCGTGACCCCGCCGCGACTCGATCTCGCCAACGAGGATCTCGTGCGTGCCCACGTTCATTCGATCTGGCTGGCGCGAACAGATCTAGACCTTGGCAGCTCGCTGCGAGAGGTCCTAG
>JBHHYR010000188.1:0-8018 GCA_046757585.1 Binatia bacterium
CCGCACCGTGATGGGTATGCGCCTGTACGTAGCCGCCCGTGCAGTCGATGCCCGATCGCAATCGCCGAACGGCAAACTGTCAGACGTGCCACCCAGCTCACATGCAGACGGGTAGCCTGGAGCATTTCCCACTGAGCCCCCAGGGCGAGTTTTTGGGCGGAGACATCCGGGAGAAGTGGGGAGGGTGCTTCGTCGGCCGTGATGTCCATTCCAATCCTCGCGCCGGTGAGGACATCGCAACCGTTTCGCACCTCAACGCGGTAGGGAAGTGGCTCAAGGACAACGTGGCCAGAGACGGCAAGGGCCTCTACTGCACCAACTGTCACAGTGTAGGATCACGGCTCTTGTACAAAGCCGATCAGTTGACCGACGTGATCACGCAGTCGGGACGGACCTTGAGAAACAAGGGCCTGAAAGAGATCCTCGCCCGCTTCCGCAAAATGGAGGGAGGCAAGTACGCCAACTACACCGTGGAAGACTTCTTCGACCCCAAGATCGCCCCCAAGGACCGTGTCTCCGCGTACTGGACGGACACTGCCAGTGGGCCCTATGACAAGGTCGATGACGCGGGCGACCACTGGCTCGCCGCCGGCGAGCCGCACTGCGCAGACTGCCATGTCCCGCCCTTCGTGGAGGGCATGGGAGGAACGTACTTCCCGATCGACCAGAAGGGGAAGTACTCGTTGATGCGGTACTCCAAAGGGCACTCCAAGGGGAAGGGGCACGTCGGACTGTCCTGCCAGTCATGCCATGAGTCGATTCACGGCCTGTATCCGTCCACTCCTGGCGGACCGGACCCGGTGACGTACGCCCAGGCAGCGCAGTACAATCCTGATGGCTCGCATGGGCCTCTACAGTGTGGAGCTTGCCACGTCGTGGACGCCGACGGTGTACCCAAGGAACTGGTTGAGGAGAGCCGGTTGGCACCCTTCCCCGACAGCCAGTATCCGTCACGCTACGAGAAGGCAGTGGCGCTGGCTCACTCGCTACGTCTCGCCGCAGAAAGGCAGCTAGTGGCAGAATGACTGATCTTTCGTCCCGGCGCTGGACCCCGCGCTCCCACGAGCCAGGACCACTTCCACCAGGCTGCGGGTGACCACCGGAGCCTTCGTGCGGTGCGCCTCGTTTTCGACTCTCATGCGGGCTTCCGCCTGCCGCCCGGCCGGCAGGTGATCGAGGCGGGCCTCCGCGTCGGGCAGCCACGGTCGCCCTCGTAACGGCGCCGCCTCCATGAAGCGGCGGAACTTGTCCAGAATCTCGCGGTTGGGTGCGCTACGTCCGCGGAGCAGAGCTTCGATTTGGTCGAGGACCAGAAGCTTGCGCTCCTTGCGAGCCATGCGGCGCCGAGCCTCCGCGAAGGCCGCAGGTCGCACCTCCTCGAGGCCGAAGCGCCGGATGATCTGAGCGACCCGCATCATCGACTCGTCCCGAATCTCGCTGAGAAACTCGGAGGTGATCTCTGACACCCCCCGCTCGCGCGCGCGTAGCTCCATGAGCTTGTGAATACCTGGTCGGACGAAGTTCGGGGCGTGTTCCACCCGGGCGAGCGCCGCGGGCGACCAGGACGTGGCGGGCTGGTGCCGCGCAGTCCCGCGCGGGACTGCGGCGATCGCGCCAGTGCCCATAGCGCGTTGTCGCACCGCCTGCATGACGTCGGCGCTGACCTGGGCACTGCCCCGTCGCCGGGCTTCCTCCTCGACGCGGCGGACTACCAGGCCGCGGACGAACGAGGGGGTGCGTTCGAGGCGCTGTCGTGCCTGAGCGGTCCACGGCATCGTGCACTCCGGCGGCAGCGCGAAGGCGGGCTGCCCCGCAACGGTTTTTTCACTTGCCGGATCGGGCTGATACAAGCAGGACGGATCCTCGGCCATTGCGTCACCGAGGCTTGCGGACGCACGGGCCCGGCACCCACCGCAGCGGTCGCGGTAGAAGCACATCGCGCACTTGCCTCCGAGCCCCGAGCGGTCCCGGAGGCGCAGCAGGAGTGGCGACCTTTCCCAGATCTCGCGGAAGCTTTGCTCAGTCAGTCTTCCCGCCACCTGTGGCATGTAGGGGCAGGGGGTCACCTCGCCCGCAGGACCAATCCGGGCGTAGTGCATCCCGGCAGGGCAACCGCTCGGGTAGGCGTGTACGAGCGCAGCAGGCGAATGCTCCTGCGCCAGCACCCGCCCATACTGCGGGGCGCAGCGTACGGCCACGAACAGGCGGTCGCTCATGGCACGCTGGATTCGCTTCAGCTCGTGCAGCTGGGCCTCGTACTCCTCGGGTGTCAGGTCGGTGAGCGCTTGGCCGCGTCCCGTGCACACCAGAAAATACACGTTCCACGCCTTCGCAGCGAACTCTGCGGCGAGCTCACCAATCGCTGCGATTTCGTGTCGGTTCCAGCGAAAAACGGAGGTCTGAACAGCGAGATCGAGCCCCGCTTCCCTGGCTGCGTGCAGCCCGGCGAGAGCGCCCCTCCAAGCACCGGGCCGGCCGCGGAGCTGATCGTGGAGATCGGGCCGCTTTGCCGCGTCCAGGCTGATGCCCACGCCCTGAACCCCGCTGGCCCGCAGAGCGCTGGCGACGCGCGCTGATAGCAACGTCCCGTTCGTACCCACAACCACGGTCATCCCAGCTGCGGCCGCAGCCCTGCTGACTGCCGCGAGGTCTGGCCGGAGCAGGGGTTCTCCACCAGTGAGAATCAGGAAGAGATTGGGATTCAGCTCGGCAAGCTCATCGACCACCCGCAAACACTCCCGGGTCGAGGGGTCGCTGGCGCCCGCGCGCGCTCGGGCATTGAGATAGCAATGGCCGCAGCGGAGATTGCACCGCTCGGTGAGGTTCCACGAGATGGCGTGCGGCACACCGGCACTCAACGTACTCACCTTTCCTGCGTCACCGATCACCCTAGATCGACGCTTCGGATTCTCCAATCCGTTGCAGGACGAACTTCGGCATTTCCCGGCGGCTCTCGGCGATCGCCTCCTCGACGATCTCGGCTGTTATAACCGGTTCCCTGCGACACTCGGCGATGGCGAGGGCGGCGCGGCGCGCGGCGTCTCGCATGAAGCCCTGAGGCACACGCTCGAGGCGTGCGGCTGCCTCGTGGCTGTAACGAACCGCCGGCCGCCACGTCTCCTCGCACACCCGCGAGGTAGCCGCGGCGGTTCTCGGCTTCTCGCCCACCACGAGCACATGGCAGGGCGCCCGTCGCGCGAGGTTGAGGCAAGTCGCGCCGACTTCGCCGTCGCCGACCGCGTGGGCACCGGTGCGGCCTAGAGCCAGCAGCCATGTCCGGCGCGCCTCGATGTGCGAGAGCACCGCCGCGAAGGCCTTCCCGGAAAGGAGACATACCGGCAATTCGACACCCCGCTCCCGCGCCATGATCTCTGCCGTTTCGAGATGGTTCCGGTACACCCGCGCCAGGCCCCGATCGATCACTTCCTCGTGCAGTTGCTCCTGCTCCTTGAAATGAAAGAGTCGCCCGGCTTCCTCACTGAGAACCTCCGCGATCGAGCGGAATGCCACCGTGTGGAAGTGGGGATCATAGGCGGCCACGGCCTCGACCGCCGCCCCCGTTGCATCCCTCAGATCCAGTGCAGCGCCCAGGGCGGAAAAGGCGAGGTCGCTCCCATCGATGGCTACCGTGATGGGTCCGGCGTGAGCGCCGATGTCCTTTACGATCAGCACGTGGGAATCGGTCCGCCGAAGGATGCGCTCGCACACGCTGCCTAGCTCCCCGTCCCCCGTTGTCCCGAGGCCGTCTCGGCCAAGCACGACAAGGTCGCAACCGCTGCGTTCGATGTCATCGAGCAAGGCGGCGTAGTTCTTCCCTTCCAGGGCATGGCGCTCGAAGGGCACCCCTGCGTCTTCGCACTGCTTCTGGAACACATCCAGGTACGAATCCGCGATGAGCTTCAACCCGCGGCGGATCAGGGAATCATGGACGCTGCGCTGCCGCCTGAGTTTCTGCTCCTGCTGGTAGCGCTGCGGGAGTCCGCGCTCCATTTGCTGGAACCGGTTTTCGTGGAGGCCGGCGGCGTAGACGTGGCAGCCGGTGAGATGCCCACCCGCCGCGCGCGCGAGCGAGACTGCAAGCTCGATGGCCCGACTCGAGGCCGGCGAGTTGTCCACGGCCACGTAGATGTGCCGGTATCGGGGTGGCGGCGCGGTTGCGCCCTGGGTTTCGGAACTCGGTGCGTGTGGTTTCGAGTCGGAATGGAATCGCCCGTCCTTTGCCCACATTGCCATCGCCCCCTCGAGTGTTGATATCTTGACGCGGCGCTCTCCGCAGCGCCGGGCGTGTCGCTCGACCTCCAGCACCACCATCCCCCTGACGGCGGGAGGAATCCGCGTGGTGCGCGACAGGGCATCGGGATCCCAGGGCAGGGTGCGCTGCACCACGGCTGATGCCGTTGCCCAGCCGGCGATCTTCTCATCGAAGATCTCCTCGCTCACGATCGTTAGGCTCCGTGCGCCTGCCAGCTCTTCCACTCGCCATCTGGTGAGCTCGCGCATGAAACCCTCCGGAACCCGCGACAGGCGTTCTCGTGCCTGACGCGTCCAGGCCATTTCACTGGTTTGCTTCCGTGTCATTCCTCGTCCTTTCCGTGCAACCTCACGGATACAGTTTCGCGTTGCCTTCCTCACCCGTGAGCGTCTTGAGGAACTGCGCAAGGTCCAGCATCTGCTCGACGGTCATTACGTCGGCGAACTTCGGCATCTTCGACCAGCCCTTCGCATCGGCGTACGCGCCCTCTGCGCCCAGCTCGACGCCGGGCGGATTCGCCACCACCACCGCGTTCGGGTCGAGGAGCGATTCGACCAGGTATTCCCGTGTTTGGACGGCTCCGATGCTGGTCAGATCGGGTCCCACTCCGCCTTCGGACACGGGCTCCTCGAGATGGAAATTCACGCCGCGGACCCTGTGACAGCTCGTGCAGCCGAACTCCGGGAACAGGTCGCGGCCCGACTGTGGGTTTCCCCTGGGCAGGCTGATGGCGGCTGGTGGAGCTTCGGCGTCGGCCCCGAGCGTGGCGTACGTCCGCTGTGCAGTGCGGATTTCATCACGCGCTGCGGCGTCGGTATCGCTGTCGCTCTCTGCCAAGAGGAAGAGGATGACCGAAGCGATTTCGTCCCCGTCAAGGCCGATCGGCGGCCGGTTGATCGCGGGCATGAGGCCCTTGGGGAAACCGGGGACGACGAATGCGTTGGGGTCATAGAGTGACTCGACGAGGTACTCGATCGCCGAGTACCCATCGGCTCTCTTGCGTTCTGCGGCGCGTATTCCCACCGGCTGGCGAAATTGCTCTCCAAACACCCCCAGGTTCGGGCAACGCACGGCGCTGCCTCGGCCGCCGATGGAATGGCATGTGTAACACTTACCCTTTCCGAAGAAGAGGGCTTCTCCGCGTGCCACTCCGACCTCGCCCCCCGCACCACCTCCCCCGGCGCCGGATGCCGCAGTCAGAAGCTCCCCGCACCACACGAAGATGCCGGTCAGAACCACCACGAGGATGGACGCTTTCACGAAACCGCTCACACTCGTCCCATCCCGGTCCGGTCCAGCGCCGGCACGATCACCGGCGCCTCGTGAATCGCGACCATGGCACTCACGGGGCCGCCCGCATGGTGAAGTTCACCCTAGCCGTTCCACCCGGGGTAACCTCTACGGATTTGGACTGGGTGATCGGGTCGGCAAACGTGTACGTTGCAACCTTCCCCTCTTTCTGCGTGGTATCGGTGATCTTCCAGTGTTCGTGCCACATGTGGACCGTATATTTGCCGGGTGGCACATCAGTCAGCCGGAACGCGCCGTCTGTCCCGGTGATGGCGTAGTAGGGATGGTCCGCTACGTGAATATACGCCGTCATCCAGCCGTGGCCCGCATCGCACTGCAGTCGCACCACCCCCGACTTGCGCAGTCTCTTTCTCAGTTCCACCGGTTTCGGGAACGGAATGTTGTACGTGGCCGCACCGAACATGTGCACGTTGTGCAGGACGTTGTCGGAGCTCTTGAGGGTCACTTCCGACCTTCTCGGTACGACCAGGATATGTGGGTGGTAGTCACATCCCTGCTGATTGAGGGCGAAGGGTCCCTTGGGCAGAGGCTTGCCGCGGGTGACGCCCTTCAGAAACACGACCGCGTTCTCGACCCCACCCGCCTTGTCGATCATCAGGCGGTTAGATGGGCGCTGGCCCTTGCCCAGCGGATCACAAACGTCGGCGTTCCTGTTGATCGGGAACGGATCGAGGTGGGGCCGGGAACCTTCCCAGGTCACCTTGCCGGCGATCACGCCGCCGTTCGCCACGCTCGCGACGTGATATTTCTTTGCCTTTGCCGCCGCATCGCTGGCGGGCATCGCCCATACGAAGACGAGGGCACTGAGAATGGTCAGTCGAGCCGTGCGAAGTTGCATTGCTTCATCCTCCTCATTGGCGTTCAGTTTCTGCTGGCGAGCGGCGTACCGGTTGCCGGAGAAAACGCTCCTTGCGCCCCGCGCGCCGTGCCGAGACGACGAGAATCAGCATGAAGATCTGCGTGCCGCCGAAGCCCGCAACCGCCGCGAGGTAGGCTGCCGGTGGGGTCGGCGCCTCAAGCCGCAGCCAATACCAGGAAGAGATCGAGCACAGCGGCCCTTCCTCTCCGTTTCCACCGTCCCACACCTGCAGCGCGAAGGGGACAAAAGCCCCGGCCGCAAAGGTAACGTCCCGCTTGCGGCCAGCGGGGTGCCGGCGGCGGATGACCAGCGTCCAGCGTCCGTCCTCGTAGTGCGACAGTCCCGCGAGTGCTTGCTCTTGGTCCGGGCGCGGGTCAGACGGCTTCTCTGCACCGTTCTGAAGTCGCTCTTCGAAGGCGCGCCCCTCGCCGGACGCCTCGCGGTCCGCGAACCAGCGCCAGAGCGTAACGGGCCCACCAACCCCGCCACCGAGGTAGAAGTAGGGTAGCTCGGGGCCGCTCAGAGCGCGGGCGGGAAACTGCATCTGCAGCGAGTCGCGCAGCCGCTGGCCACGGCGCTTCCACAGCACCGAGGTAGGAACATACGTATCCTGAAGGCTGGCAATCGGGGTGGCTTCATGCGTGACGCTGCGGGTCCGATCGTTCCACGTGAGATGGAAGGCGATTTCCTCGGCGTTGTAGAGCGCCCGGATCACGACTAGGTCGACTGCGGCGTTCGGATGGCGTGGGCGGCGAACGACCTGGCCGAGCAGCGGCACGTCAATTCCGGGAATCGCCAGCCACGTCCGGTCCTGAGGATCGCTGGGAATCGAATCGCGCTGGCGTGCCACGAGCACGCGGTCACCCGCCTGCTCATGTGGTTCGATCAGCGAGTGTACGAAGTAGGCCAGGCTCCAGCGCTCCCCTGCGGTCAGCGTCTCGCCGTAACCCGGCATGGGTGTCCCGTTGAGTCCTGTCGAGAGGGTGCGAAAGATCTCCTCAGGGGTGGTTCCATTCTTGTAGCGCCAGCCCTTCGTGAGGTCAGCGGGCAGGATCGGATCACCCCAGTCGTCGACCTGGGTCCCTGCCTCAGGGCCATTGCCGCGCCCGTTTGGCCCGTGGCATTTTATGCACCCGCCTTTCTGCTCGTCCGAGAAAATCTCCCGTCCTGCCTGGATTCTCTGCGCGGTCTCCCCAGGCGGCTCGGGTTGGGGAAGGATCTGTTCGTACGGATTGAAGTCCGGATCGGCGAAATCTTCGCCGCCGAGTTGCTTGACGTAATAGACGACCTGCCAGCGTTCCCGCACGCTGAGCTGAAACGGGCCTTCTCCCCATGCAGGCATTGCCGTACCCGGCACCCCGCGCGAGACAGTTCGGAACAGATCCTCGTCGGTGGGCAGCTCCCCGCTCTTCGTCGAGCGGAACTTGAACAACCCCTTGGTGAAGTCGCGGGGACGAGGATCGAAATAGGCCGCCCCGCCTCCATCCCCTCTGCCCTCGTCCCCGTGGCAGCCGGCGCAGCGCCTTCTGTAAATTGCGCTGCCGGCGTCGATTGCCGCCGGATCCTGCGGGTAACGGCTCTTCATCTTCGTCAGGC
>JBHHYR010000189.1:0-7959 GCA_046757585.1 Binatia bacterium
GCACCCGTTGGGTCGCCGTCGCCGTGTACGCGTGCAGACTGGCGCGCGGAAAGCGCTGCTTCAACGCAGCGAGCTGCCGGTATTCCGGCCGGAAGTCGTGCCCCCAGTGGCTGATGCAGTGTGCTTCGTCGATCGCGAAAGCGCGCACCTCGAGGGATGCGATCAGCTCCAGGAAGCGGGAGGTGAGCAGCCGCTCCGGGGCGACGAACACGAGCCGGTGTCGTCCGGCTGCGATCTCAGCCTCCGCTTGGCGCACGGCTGCAGGTGGCAGACCGCCGTACAACGCGGTGGCCGGGTAGCCGCATGCCCGCAAGCCGTCGACCTGATCCTTCATCAGGGAGATAAGCGGCGAAACGACGATGTCCGTTCGCTTGGTCAGCTCCGGGGGAACCTGGTAGCATAGGGACTTGCCGCCCCCGGTGGGCAGCACTACCAGCGAGTCGCGGTGCTCCAGGGCTGCACGGATCGCCGGCTCCTGCAGTGGACGGAGCGCCTCGAAGCCCCAATAGCGGCGAATCGTCGCCACGATCTTCGCCGTTGGCCACGCGCACCCCTCACGCATTCATACCCTCACGCAGTCACTGAATTTGGATGCTATACATACACTAATCGATGTACGAATCAAGACGCTCCATGGTCAGCGCGAGGGCGCCGGCGGTGCACGGGTGATACTGGTCTCAACGCCGTTGACCGATACGGCGGAACGCTCGAGCAGCTGTCGCGCCGTAATGTGCCCCGCGATGAGCTCACTGACGTCGCGCGCCAGGAGGTAGAAGGCGGCAGCCTCCGACTCACCGGGGCCCTCACCAAGGTGCGCGCGCAGGTCGGCTTCGTCAGCGTACGCCTTGTGCGTGTACCGCAACACGATGGCGACGCCGTCGGCCGGGACCGCCACGCTGCGCAGGGTGCGCAGCGTGCCCTCGATGACGTCGGACCAGGCGCGGGCCCAGCGGGCCGCCGAGGTCAGCTCACGGTCGTTGTACACGATGCCCGTGTCGAGCTTGAAGCCGAGGAACCGCTTGCCACCGCGGTCTTCCATGCCCGAGACGCGCACACTTGCCGTGAGCACCGAACCGTTCCGGATGGCCTCGGCCAGCAGCTGCCCCTCCATGAACACGGCGTCGGCCCCGTATTTGTTGCGGACGTCGCGCAACGTGTGGAGGAGCTGCTTGCGTGTCTGCAGGGCGGCGGCTGGGACGGGGGGCGCAGCACGCACCGGGAAGCGAAGGACGAGCAGCGCCAAGGCCGCCAGCACCATGGACGTGATCGTCTGGCGCGCGCCGAAGGCCGATCGCTGAACGCCTGTCATTTGTAATGCCGCAGGGATGATGTCAAACTTAAATCCGTTGTGCAACAAATGTCCGCCGCCGCAACCTTTGTGAAGCAAGTGGGACGAACCATTCGACGCTTCGGCATGCTCGTGCCGGGCGACCGGGTGCTGGTCGCCGTTTCGGGCGGGCCGGACTCCGTAGCGTTGCTGGCGGCGCTGGCCGCCCTGGCGTCCCGATTGGGTATCGCGCTGCGCGCGGCGCACCTGAATCACCAGCTGCGTGGAGAGGAATCCGCGCGCGACCAGCGCTGTGCCGAAGCGGTGGCACAACGGCTGGGTGTCCCATGCATCGTCGGCGAGACCGCTGCGCTCAGCGGTCGGGCGAACCTGGAAGCGCGCGCCCGGGCGCAACGGTACGCCTTTCTGGCACAGACCGGCGCCGAGCACCGCTGCAATAAGATCGCCACCGGCCACACCATGGATGACCAGGCCGAGACGGTCCTGATGCGGCTGCTGCGTGGTACCGGTTGCGACGGCCTTGCCGGTATCCGGCCGGTGCGGGACGCCTGGATCGTGCGCCCGCTGATCGAATGTTCACGCCGGCAAGTACGGGCGTTTCTCGAGGCCAGTGCGCTGCCGTCCTGCGAGGACAGCACGAACGGCGACCGGCGCTTCCTGCGTAATCGCCTCCGCCACGACGTCCTGCCGCTGCTGCGGTCGATCAACCCGAGGGTCACACGAAGCCTGGCCTCGGTGGCGGAGATGGTGGCGGCGGAGAGCGACCTGCTCGACACGTACGCCCAGGCCGTGCTGGCCGCGCTCCCGTCATCGGACGGCACGCTGCCCGTGCCCGCGCTGCTCGCGCTGCCAGCCGGCTTGCGGGCACGTGTCGTGCGGGCCTGGCTCCGCCAGCAACGCGGCGACCTGCAGCAAATGGCTGCCGCCCCCGTTCGCGCCGTGATCGAGCTGGCGCAGGGTGGCCGGCCGAATGGCCGCGTCCGGCTGCCGGCCGCCCAGATGGTCCGCCGGGAATATGATCGGCTGCTGTGGGATCGCTGCGAGCAGGCGGCAGCCGAAGCGGTGACGGTGCAGCAGCTCGTGCCGGGATCGGCAGTGCAGTTCGAGTCCGGCTGGTGCGTCAGCGCCGAAGTGGTCAGCCAGCCCGGCCGAACCCGCGCCACTGCGGCAGATCTGTGGGAACTCGTGGCCGATGCCGAGACGGTGGCAACACCGCTGGTGGTCCGGTGCGCCCAGCCGGGCGACCGCATCCAGCCCTTGGGAATGCGCGGGCGCCGGAAGCTGCAGGACATCTTCGTGGACCGGAAGCTGCCGCGCGCCGTGCGCTGGTCGCGGCCTGTGGTGGAGTCGAACGGAGAGATCCTCTGGGTGCCGGGGGTGGTGCGCAGCAATGCCGCCTTGGTGACCGGGCGAACCCGTTCGCTGTTGCGCTTGGCTGTGGCGCACGAGGGCATTGCTGGCCGCTGGAACCTGTGTTAACCTTAGTAGGCTCTACTGTGCATTCAGCGAGGGAACGGTGAACCAGTTTTCACGTAACGTGGCTCTGTGGCTCGTCCTCGGGTTGATGTTTCTGCTCCTCTTCAACCTGTTCAGCAAGCAGCAGACGAAGGAACCCGAGATGATCTTCAGTGACTTCGTGGCGGCCGTCGAGAAAGGCGACGTCACGGAAGTGACCATCCAGGGCCAAAACATCCGTGGTAAGTATCACAACGGCGAACGCTTTAAGACGTACGTCCCCGAAGATCCGGATCTCGTCAAAGTCCTGCGCGACAAGGGTGTGAAGATCGCCGCCAAGCCTGAAGCCGGCGATCCGTGGTACGTGGTGCTGTTCGTGCAGTGGTTTCCTATCCTGCTCCTGATCGGCGTCTGGATCTTCTTTATGCGCCAGATGCAGGTGGGCGGCGGCAAAGCCATGTCGTTCGGCAAGAGCCGCGCCAAGCTGCTGAGCGAGAACACGCAGAAGGTGACTTTCAACGACGTCTCCGGCATCGACGAAGCGAAGGAGGAGCTGGAAGAGATCATCGCCTTCCTGAAGGACCCTAAGAAGTTCACCAAGCTGGGTGGACGCATCCCGAAGGGCGTGTTGCTCGTGGGATCGCCCGGGACGGGCAAGACCCTGCTGGCGCGCGCGATCGCCGGGGAAGCGGGCGTGCCCTTCTTCTCGATCAGCGGCTCGGATTTCGTCGAGATGTTCGTCGGCGTCGGTGCCTCCCGCGTGCGCGACCTGTTCGTGCAAGGGAAGAAAAACGCTCCGTGCATCATTTTCATTGATGAGATCGATGCCGTCGGACGGCATCGTGGTGCCGGGCTCGGCGGCGGCCACGACGAGCGCGAGCAGACGCTGAACCAGCTGCTCGTCGAGATGGACGGCTTCGAGACGAACGAAGGGGTGATTCTCATCGCCGCGACCAACCGGCCCGACGTGCTCGACCCCGCCCTGCTGCGGCCGGGACGCTTCGACCGGCGCGTCGTCGTTCCCCGACCGGATGTGAAAGGACGTGAGGGCATCCTGCGCGTGCATACCCGGCGCGTCCCGCTGGGCGACGATGTGGACCTGGGCTTGCTCGCGCGCGGCACACCGGGATTCGCCGGGGCGGATCTCGAAAACCTGGTCAACGAAGCTGCCTTGCTCGCTGCGCGCCGAGAGAAGACTCACGTCGGCATGAGCGATTTCGAGGTCGCCAAAGACAAGGTCATGATGGGGGCTGAACGCCGCAGCATGATCATGAGCCAGGAGGAACGCCGCAATACGGCCTACCACGAGGCGGGTCATGCCCTAGTGGCGAAGCTGTTGCCCGGTGCGGACCCGGTGCACAAGGTGTCGATCATTCCCCGCGGTATGGCGCTGGGTGTTACCCAACAGGTGCCCATCGATGACCGCCATTCCTACACGCGGGAGTTCATCAGCAACAGCCTCACCATCCGCTTCGGCGGGCGCGTGGCGGAGGAGCTCATCCTCGGTCACGTCACGACGGGTGCGGCCGACGATATCGAAAAGACTACGGATTGGGCGCGCAAGATGGTGTGCGAGTGGGGGATGAGCGAGAAGCTGGGGCCGATGACCTTCGGCAAGAAGGAAGAGCAGATCTTTCTCGGCCGCGACTTCACCCAGCTGCAGGACTACTCCGAGCACACCGCGATGGAGATCGACGCGGAGATCCGCCGGATCATCCAGGACAGTTACCAGCAGGCGAAGGACCTGCTCGCAAGCCATATCGAGGTGCTGCACAAAATCGCGGAAGCCCTCTTGGACAAGGAAGTGCTCGACGGTGCCGAGATCGACGACATCATCCGCTCGTCCGGCAGTGCAAACGGTTCCACGCCCTTGACCGCAGCGGGCGCGGACGTACGCGCCTGAGTGAGCCTCCGGCGCGACCCTTTCCGTACGTTCATAGGCCCGCCGCTCCCCCGGCCGGGCGCCGCCACCGCCGGGCGGAGCTGGGCCCCTGGCGGTTCGAGCGGTGGGGCGCGCGGCGCGTTGAACCTGGAGACCGAGACTTCGATGAACGTATAAGCCTGCCTGCGTTGGATCGCAGCACCCTATGCTAGAGTTACCCGCCAACTTCCGGATTCAGGACGCGATCGATATCGCCATCATCGCGTTCATCATCTACCGGATCATCGATCTCATTCGCGGCACGCGCGCGGTGCAGATGTTGATCGGGCTGGCCGTGGTCTTTCTCACGTTCCTGTCCTCCCAGTACTTCTCGCTGTACACCCTCAACTGGATCCTGGACAATTTCCTGAGCTCCATCCTGCTGGTCATCGTCGTCATCTTCCAAGACGACATCCGCCGCGCTCTGACCCAGGTGGGGACGCGCCCCTTCTTTGGCGTGGAACCGGAAATCCACGGCCAGGAGCTGGAAGAGATCGTTCGCGCTGCCGTGTCGCTGGCCAGCAAGCGCGTCGGCGCGCTGATCGTGGTGCAGCGGGAGGTGGGCTTGAACGAGTACATCGAGGTCGGGACCCGGCTCGACGCCCGAGTCAGCCGCGAGCTGATCACCAGCATCTTTCTGCCGCCCTCCCCGATCCACGACGGGGCGTTGATCATCCACAAGGGGCGGATCATCGCGGCCGGCTGCTTCCTGCCGCTGACGACCAACCCGCATGTCAGCAAGACCCTCGGCACGCGGCACCGCGCCGCCATTGGCCTGACCGAAGAGACCGACGCGATCGTCGTCGTTATCTCCGAAGAGGAGGGAGCCATCTCGATGGTCCGCGAAGGCCGGATTACACGCGACGTCGATGCCGGTACCCTGCGCAGCACGCTGCAGCGGTTGCTGAGAACATGAAGGGGCTCGAGCGGGAGCAGCTGCGAGCACTGTGGCACAAGGTGCGGGCCACGTTGCTCAATCCGGAACGCCTGCGCCGCTTGATCACGCACAATTTCGCCCTCAAGCTGCTGTCGCTGCTGATCGCGTTCAGTCTGTGGTTCTTCGTCAACTTCGGCGAGCGGGACACGCAGGAGTCGCTGCGAGTTCCCCTCGAGCTGCGCAACATTCCAGCGCACCTCATGATCACGAGCCCGCGCGTCGACTTCATCGATCTGCGAGTCAGCGGGCCCCGTGCCCTCCTCGGTCGCATCGATCACGACCGGCTGTTGATCCCCCTGGATCTCAGTGGCGTACGACCGGGCCCGGCCGTGTTCCGCGTGGCAGCCGAATCGTTGAATCTGCCTCGCGGCGTCAGAACCGTGCGCATCAATCCCGCCCAGATCACGCTCGAGTTGGAGCGCGTGGGATACAAGTCCGTACCGGTGCGCCTGCGGCTGGACGGTAAGCTGCCGCCGGGCCTGGTCGTCACGGATACGAAGGTGTCTCCGGAGACGATCCGCGTGACCGGACCGGTGTCGGATGTGCAGGACGTCACCGCTGTGGATACCGAGCAGCTGGACATCAGCAAGGCGACACCCGGTACACTCGAGCGCGAGCTACGACTGGAACCCGTCGGCGAATATCTGTCCGTCAGTGCGGATCGGGTCGCGGCCCAGGTGCGCATCGAGGAAGTCAAGGTGACGCGGGTCTGGAAAAGGGTGCAGGTCCGGGTTCGTAACGTGACCTCGCACTACCGGGTCACCCCTAACCGGATCGCGATCACCGTCCGTGGCCCGAAACGCCTGGTCGACAGCCTTGAGCTGCAGCCGGGCGCGGTTTATATCGATGCTGCCGGTGTCAAGCTGGGCAGGCATGAGGTGAAGCCGACGGTCGACTTGCCGGTTGGCGTGGAGCTGGTCTCGATGAAGCCCGCGAAGGTGCGGCTGTCCCTCTGGAAGAGAAAGCGCGCGAGCCGTGGCCACCGCTGAGCGCAGCCGCTCAGGTCTGCCGCCGCCCCTGTTCGGCACCGACGGCGTGAGAGGGCAGGCCAACGCCGAACCAATGACGGCCGAGACGGTGGTCCGGCTCGGCCGCGCGTTGGGCTGCCTGTGCACGGACAACGGCGCCCACCGTGCCAGCGTGGTCATCGGCAAGGATACGCGCCGGTCGGGCGACATGCTCGAAAGTGCACTGGCCGCTGGCCTGTGCTCGATGGGAATCGATGCCCTGCTGGCTGGCGTCTTCCCGACCCCGGGTGTCGCGTTTCTCACTCGCCACATGCCAGCCGACGCCGGTGCCGTCATCTCCGCCTCACACAACCCGTTCGAGGACAACGGGCTCAAGTTTTTCGCCCGCACCGGTTTCAAGCTCCCGGACGACGCCGAGCGGGAGATCGAGCGGCTGATGTGCAGCGGCGGTCCCGGCCATGCCCGCCCGACGGGCGCTGCGGTCGGACGGGTCCGCATGGTCACCGATGCTGCCGCCCGGTACACCGCCTTTCTCACGCGCACGTTCCCTTGTGCACTGGCGGGCGTGAAGATCGTGGTCGACTGCGCGCATGGCGCGGCCTACCGTGTCGCGCCGGCGGTACTCACCGGCCTGGGCGCCCACGTCGTGGCCATCGGGGTCAGCCCGGACGGTGCCAACATCAACTGTGATGCCGGTGCCCTGCACCCACAGCCGCTGCAGGAAACGGTGCGTGCGCAAGGTGCCGACCTGGGTCTCGCGCTGGATGGCGACGCCGACCGCGCGATTCTGGTAGACGAACACGGCGATGTCGTCGACGGCGACGAGATGCTGGCGATGCTTGCTGCGGCAATGCTGTCGCGAGGCACGCTTAAACAGTCCACCGTCGTCGCAACGGTGATGAGCAACCTCGGGCTCGAGCTGGCCCTGCGCGAGCGCGGCGCCCGTCTGGTCCGGGTGCAGGTTGGCGATCGCTACGTCGTGCAGGAGATGCGGCGCCGCGCCTGCAACCTTGGCGGCGAGCAGTCCGGTCACTTGATCTTCCTCGACCACGCTACCACCGGAGATGGCCTGGCGGCAGGGCTGTCGGTCCTGCGTGTGATGGTCGATCGTCAACGGCCGTTGAGCGAGCTGAAACGCGCCATGGTCAAGTTTCCCCAAGTGTTGCTCAACGTTCCGGTCACGGTGCGGCGGGACCTCGACGCGATTGCACCCGTGCGTGAGACGATCGCGCGCGTTAACGGGAACCTCGCGGACCGCGGCCGCGCCCTCGTGCGCTACTCCGGCACCGAGCCGTTGGTCCGTGTCATGGTGGAGGGGGAAGACGCCGCACGGGTACGCGCCTACGCGCAGGAAATCGCCGCGACCATCACCGCGCATGTCCGGCCCTAG
>JBHHYR010000190.1:0-7929 GCA_046757585.1 Binatia bacterium
CGAACTTGGCGAGAAGTCCATCGCGACCAGGAGCGCTTGGGTCCGCGTGACCGTGTCTTGCTCATCCATCGTTCGCTCCCTATCTCATGACGCTGCAACCCTAGCAGCAGTGACGGCATGCCGCCACGTGCCACGGGGGTGGAAACGCCGGCCTCGTCCCCACTCAGCGTATGCGCACAGTAGGCCGTCCGATGAGCTCATCGAAGACCGGCCAGCGGGTCACACGCTACGCACCGGTTGCAGGCGGGCCGAGATCAATCTCATGCGGCGGAATCTGGCACCGTGATCGCTTTATGCGCTCGGGAAAATTGTTGACGCACAAATACCACGGTGTTAGCATGGCGGTTACGTATCGCTGTCCATGCGACGGAGAAGGAGCGGAGTGTACAATTTCGTATCGCGGCTCCACCTACTGCGGAATCTTCAGCGCGTCAAGACCCTCCTTCGCCGTCGGTCTCCCACAACGTCCGAGTTTGATCTGGTCCTCTAGGGCCAGTATGATGGTACTGAATACAAGCGACCCGGTGAGCATCCAATGACGTAGGACGTAGGAGGCAGTTGAGCAGGAGGTAGGCGAAACGGCTTATCGCCAAAGGAGCGGGTCATGGAGCAAGACAAGACCACGTTTGAGCAGTTGATCCACGAGGACCGAGCCGCAAGCGCCGTACGCGCATGGCGCGGCTCGTTTCTCGAATACCTCGAACGCGTCAAGGAAGATCCCAGCCTGCCGGAACTGGCTCACGCTCGCGTACACAACGTCATCATGCGAGCGGGTGCACATGACATCAACCAGAGCGACGACCCGCGTGTGAAGCGGCTGTTCAAGGACGAGTCGCTCAAAGTCTACCATTTCTTTGCCGATGAGTTCTTCGGCATCGAAAACGTAGTGGCACAGATCGCGCGCTACTTTCACTCCGCCGCCCTGAAGGGAGAAGAAAGTCGCCAGGTGCTCTACCTCATGGGGCCAGTGGGCTCCGGCAAGAGTTCGTTGGTGGAAAAGCTGCAGTGCGGTCTGGAAGACAGCGAACCGATTTACGCCATCGAAGGCTGTCCCATGCTGGAAGAACCGCTGCACCTCATCCCGCGCCACCTGCGGCGCGAGTTCGAGAAAATGCTTGGGGTGCACGTGGAGGGAGACCTCTGCCCCGTTTGTCGCTTCAGACTCAAGGAGGAGTTTGGGGGGCGCTACGAGGAGGTTCCTGTGGCGACTCGGGTATTCTCCAAGCGGAACCGTGTCGGCATCGGGGTCGTGCCACCGGTTGATCCCAACAACCAGGACACCTCGGTCCTGATCGGCAGCGAGGACATCTCCAAACTTGATATCTACTCGGAGGGTGATCCGCGCGTGCTCGACTTGAACGGCGCGATCAACGTTGGCAACCGCGGCATAGTCGAGTTCATCGAGGTCTTCAAGAACGAAACCGAGTACCTGCATGCGATGATCACGGCCACCCAGGAAAAGGTGATTCCCGCACCGGGCCGCCACGGTATGGTGTACGTCGACACCGTCATCGTCGCGCACTCGAACGAGGCCGAGTGGCAAAAGTTCAAGGCCGACCACACCAACGAAGCCATCCTCGACCGCATCGTGGTGGTCAAGGTCCCCTACAATCTGCGGCTTTCCGAGGAAGTGAAGATCTATCAGAAAATCCTCCGGAATTCGGATTTTCGCGCCCACGTGGCTCCCCACACCTTGGAGGTCGCCTCGATGTTCGCGATCCTCTCACGCCTCGAACCGACGACGAAATGCGATCTGTTGACCAAGCTGAAACTGTATAACGGCGAAGAAGTGGTCGAGAAGGGCAAGACGAAGAAGATCGACGTGCACGAACTGCGCGATGATGCCAAGCGCGAAGGGATGACCGGCATTTCGACGCGCTTCATCATGAAAGCGCTCGACAACGCCCTATCGGACAACATCGCGGGCAACTGCATCAACCCGATCACCGTGCGCGAGGCGCTCATCAACATGACCAAGGAGGCCGACATCCCCGACGACACGCGCAGGCAGTACCTCGACTTCCTGCAGGACATCTTGCACAAGGAGTACTTGGACGTCATCGAAAAAGAGATCACCAAGGCGTTCGTCTACTCGTACCAGGAGCAAGCCGAGTCGCTGTTTCAGAACTACTTGGACCACGCCGAAGCCTACGTGAACAAGACCAGGGTGAAGGATCGCAACACCAAGGAGGAGCTACAGCCGGACGAGGGCTTCCTGAAATCCATCGAAGAACAAATCGCCATCATCGGTTCGGCGGCGGAGGGTTTTCGGCAGGAGGTGATTGCGTACCTGTGGTCGGCAAGCCGGCGCGGGGAGAAAGTGACTTACCACAGCTACGAACCACTGAAGGAAGCGATCGAGAAGAAACTGATGACGTCCGTGCGTGACATCAGCCGTATCATCACCAAGGCACGCACGCGCGACGAGGAGCAAACGGAAAAATACAACGCCATGGTCAACACGCTGTTGCAGAACGGATACTGCGACAACTGCGTAGACGTCGTGTTGAAGTACGCGGCCAACAACCTGTGGAAGGATTGACCGGCGACGGATCGCGCCTTTATCCAGACCGGGCAGCCGGTCGCATCTCCTCCGAGGTCGACGCGTTGATGACGTCCACCGACACCATCTTCCGACCCTTTCGCCAGGCTGACGCCGAGCGGAGCGATCGCTCAGCCAGTGACCGCTTGCGCCATCGCCAGAAGGTCCGGCAGTCGATCCGAGAGAACATCGCGGATATCGTCGCCGAGGAGTCGATCATCGGGAAGGACCGCGACCGGATCATCAAAGTACCGATTCGCGGCATCAAGGAGTACCGCTTCGTTTACGGGGAGAACGCGCCGGGGGTTGGGCAAGGCGAGGGCGATGCACAGCCCGGGCAAGTCATCGGCAAAGTGCCGGGCACCGGTGGCAGGGGCGACGAACGCGCCGGCGATCAGCCCGGCGTGGACTACTACGAAACCGATGTCACGCTGGAAGAGCTCATCGACATTATGTTCGAAGACCTGGAACTTCCCGATCTCGAGCGCAAGAAGCTGCGGGAGATCGCCACCCCGCGCCTGAGCCGGCGCAAGGGCTACCGGCAGGTGGGCGTGCGTGTGCGCCTGGATAAGCGGCGCACGGTGAAGGCGAAGGTGAAACGACGGCTCGCCACCCGCCATACCGCGGACCACTTTCTCGTCGTCCACGAGCGCTTCCCCTTCCACGACGACGACCTGACCTACCGCCACCTCGTCACCGACGTCAAGAAGGAGTCCAACGCCGCGGTTCTGTGCATCATGGACACCTCCGGTTCTATGGATACCATGAAGAAGTACCTCGCGCGCAGCTTCTTTTTTCTCCTCTACCAGTTCATCGTCACCAAGTACCGCAACGTCGAGATCGTCTTCATTGCACACCACACCGAGGCACGCGAGGTCAGCGAAGAAGAGTTCTTCCACAAAGGTGAATCGGGGGGCACTTTCATCTCCTCGGGCTACCAGAAGGCACTGGACATCGTTGCTGCCCGCTACCACCCCTCACTGTGGAACCTCTACGCCTTCCATTGTTCGGACGGCGACAATTTCGACTCGGACAACGCCACCGCCTTGCGTGCGGCGAAGGACCTCGCGGACGTGTGCAACCTGTTCGGCTACGGCGAAATCAAACCGTTGGGTTCGCGCTACTATGAGAGCTCGATGCTAAACGTTTTCCGGCGCCTCGAAGCGGACAATTTCCAGACCGTCCTAATCGAACGCAAGGAGGACATCTGGCCGAGTTTCAAAGCCTTCCTGGCAAAGGACCGAGGCAAGGAAGAGTGAGCGCCTGACCATGGCTGCCACCTACGACGTCAGCGATCTCGAAACGTGGGACGCCAAGATCCGCGAGAAGGTGCAGGAATTTGGGCTGAGCTGCTACCCGCAGGAGTTCGAGATCTGCAATTACACCCAGATGCTCAGCTACATGGCGTACGCGGGCATGCCATCTCATTATCCACACTGGTCCTACGGAAAGGCTTTTGAGAAACTCAAGACCCTCTATGACTACGGCGTGTCCGGCTTGCCCTATGGGATGGTCATCAATTCGAATCCTGCGCTCGCGTACCTGATGCGGGACAACTCGCTCCTGCTCCAGATCCTGACGATTGCGCACGTGTACGGCCACAACGACTTCTTCAAGAACAACTTCACCTTCAAGAGTACCCGGGCGGAATTTACGATCGGCACTTTCAAGGCTCACGGTAAGCGCGTCCGGTCGTACGTGGAAGACCCGAGCATTGGGCTTGAGAAGGTCGAGAACGTGCTTGACGCGGCACACGCGCTGTCGCTGCAGTGCCGCCGCAACCTGGCGGTACGCAAGCCCACGCCGGCCGAGGAACGAGAACGGGCAGTCGACCGTGCGCGTCCGCGTGCAGACCCGTTCAAGGCCATCCACCGCCGCCAGCCGTATGCTGAGCCGGATCTGCGTAAGGTACCGCTGGTACCCGATGAAGACGTGTTGCTCTTCATCCGTGACCACAACCCGTACCTGGCCGAATGGGAACGCGACCTCCTCACGATCGTCCACGAGGAAGCGCAGTACTTCATCCCCCAGATCGAAACCAAGATCATGAACGAGGGATGGGCCTCGTACTGGCACAAGCGCATTCTGGATAGTCTCGACCTCCCACAGGCCCTGCAGATCGAGTTCATCGTGCGTCACAACCAGGTCGTGCGCCCCGTCCCGCGCGGGCTCAATCCGTACCACCTTGGCCTCCGGATCTGGGAAGCCATCGAGCGCCGCGAGGACGAACCGGCGCCGGATGACGCCGGCCAGCCTCGTCGCACGGAGCCGAACGGCACGCGCAAACTCCTGCAAGTGCGCGAAACCGACCGGGATGTTTCCTTTCTGCGCCGGCACCTGACGGAACAGCTGATTCGGGACCTCCACCTGTACGAGTACGAAGCGAAGGGAGAGGATTTGGTCATCAGCAATGTCGCCGACCGCGAAGGCTGGCGCCAAATCAAGGAAACACTGCTGAAGAACGTCGGAATGGCTACGACCCCGGTCATCAAAGTCGAGGATTCCGATTTCGGCCAGAACCGTACGCTTTATCTCAAACACGCCCACGACGGCCGTGATCTCCAGCTCGAATACGCCGAGAAGACGCTTTCCTACGTGTACCGTCTATGGCAACGTGACGTCGCTCTTGAAACCAGCGTCGACGGCAAGCGATCCGTCCTCCTCTACAACGACCACGGGTTTTCCACGAAGACGCTCGCGTAGCCGGCGACTCTTGCCGGCCAGCGTCGATCTGCTAGAAAAAAGATCGGCGGCGAGAGGGTGCAGCCCCTGGATCGCCGGCCGTAACGTTCGACACGAGGAATCGCCTGGCAAGGAGCCCGTGCGTGCCAATCTACGAGTACCGCTGCCGAAAGTGCCGCAAGCGATTTTCCCTCTTGACGCTGCGCGTCAGCGAAGCTCCCCTCCCGCAGTGTGACAACTGCGGCAGCCGCGCGGTCGATCGGTTGCTCTCACGCTTCGCCATGCCCAAGTCGGAGGAAGCCCGCATGGAAGCCCTTGCCGACCCAAGTACGCTCGCCAGCCTTGATGAAAACGACCCCAAGAGCGTCGCCCGCTGGATGCGGAAGATGGGCGAGGAAATGGGTGAGGATGTGACGGGAGAAGATTTCGACCAGATGCTCGATGAGGCTGCGGCTGGCGAGGGCAGCGAGGAGGGGGAGGAATGACCATCGGGTGCGCCCTGGTGTCACACCAGCGGCCACAGTGCAAGGACGCCGCCCCTTTCAGGTGCCATCCAGCAGCACCACCGCGGTGGCGGCGATCGCCTCGCCACGGCCCACTGGGCCCAGGCCTTCATTCGTCTTGGCCTTGACACTGACGCGCGACGTGGTCACGGCGAGCAACTCGGCAAGACGACGACGCATCGCCTGCTGGTGCCCCGCAAGGCGGGGCTGCTCGGCACAGACGGTCACGTCCACGTTGGCAAGGCGCCAGCCGTGCTCGCGCATGAGGCTGGTCACGTGGCGCACGAGGTCGCTGCTCGGGATGCCGTGGTAGCGTTCATCCGTGTCGGGAAAATGCTGGCCGACGTCTCCCGCAGCCATGGCGCCCAGAATGGCATCACACAGAGCGTGGAGAACCACGTCGCCATCTGAGTGGCCTTGCAGGCCACGGTCGTACGCAATGCGTACACCGCCGAGGACAAGTGCTCTCCCCTCCACAAGCCGGTGCAGATCGTAACCATGGCCGACCCGGCCCGCCACTCGCTCACCCTCCCTCACGACCGGCAGACCGACTCGGCGCGTCCCGGCGGACCGATCATACCGGCGGTTCCATCGCCGCGTCGTTGTGCAGCAGAATCACCCGCACGTTGCTGCCGCGTTCCAGCACTGTCACATCCGGTGGGGCAACCGCCAGCCCTTGCGCGGCCGACAGCGAACGCAGGACGCCAGAACTTTGTGAACCGGTAGCGCGGACGTGATACGATCCTGGCTCCCCATCGACCGTACAACGAACGAACTCGGTCAGCCCGCGCGCCGTACTAATGCGCTCGTCGACGGTGGCGATGGCGGTGGGCAGGTGCAGGCGCTCGAGCCCGCAGAGGGCGCGCAACGCCGGCCGCACATAGACGTAAAAACACACCAAGCAGGAGACGGGATTGCCAGGCAGGCCGAAGACCGGCGTGCCGTGGCGGACGCCGAAGCTCAGCGGCTTCCCCGGTTTCTGGGCGACCTTCCAGAACCGTTCCGTCACACCCAGGTCACTGAGGCTCCGGCGCACCAGGTCGAACGTGCCCATCGACACACCACCGGTCGACAGTACCAGATCGCTGCCGAACGCGTCACGAAACGCGCGGCGGGTGGCTTCCGGCGTGTCACGCACGATTCCCTGCAACTGCGGGAGACCACCAGCCTCCTGGACGGCAGCCGCCAGCGCATACGCGTTGCTGTTCACGATCTGACCCGGCCCGAGCGACTGGCCGAGCTCGACCAGCTCATCCCCGGTCGCCAAAATGGCCACGACGGGCCGGCGGCGCACTGGCACCACTGCAAGGCCCAGCGATGCCAGCAAACCGATATCCGCTGCGCGCAAGGCGCGTCCAGGTGCGAGCACCGTGTCGCCCGCTCGGACGTCTTCACCGGGACGGCGCACGGCGGTGCCAGCTGCTACAGGGGCCAGGATCCGCACGTGCCCATCCCGCTCCTCAGTATCTTCCACCCGGACGACGGCGTCGGCGCCCTCGGGCATGGGCGAGCCGGTCATGATCTTCGTCGCAGCCCCAACACGCACCCTCTGGCTAGGGACCACGCCAGCGCCGATGACTTCAAGGATGCGCAATACAACCGGCGTCTCAGCGGAGGCGGTAGCCACGTCCGCGGCACGCACTGCATAGCCGTCCATCGCGGCATTGCGGAACGGCGGGACATCACGGCTGGCCTGAACCCCGGCCGCCAGGACACGACCAAGGGTCTGCGGCACGGGCACGTACTCCACCCCCAGACGTGGCACCTCACTCAAGATGAGCTCCAGAGCCCTGTGGACGCTAATCATGCGGACAAGGCACGCTAACGTCGGGCCCCTGGTTTTGTCAACGCATCTCATTCACGTGAGGCTGGCGGTATGTTAGTGTGCCGTGGTGCTGTCAGGCAAGCCGCCGCGACGGAAACCGCAACGTCGCATGCGACCAGTCGGCTCCGCCGCCGGCTTGCTGGAAAACGTCCTGCGGAGTTTGGGCGATGCAGTCATTCTGACGGATGGTGCGGGTAACATCACAATGTGCAATCATGCCGCTGAAGAACTACTGAGTCTGCCGGAAGCGCAGGCGCTGCGACAGTCGTGCAGCGACGTCTTCGCGGCCACCCCGACGGTTGATGCGATGGTAGCACGCACTTCCGCCTTAGGGCAGAGTCAATTCTGCGGTGAAGAGACGCTGGTCGTCGCGCACC
>JBHHYR010000191.1:0-7904 GCA_046757585.1 Binatia bacterium
CCGACCTGAGCTACGGCTCCACGCGGAGAATCGACTCCTCTTGTGGAACCTCCATCACTACAGTCTCGTTAGCACCGTCCTGCCGATCCGTGGTGTACGTAACCTCCAGTACAAGTATCCGTCTGCATACAATGCCGTTATGGCCACTGTGCTCAGGAGCGAGCGGACACGTGTTCGGGACTACGTGCGGTTATTGATGGATCGGGATAGCCTGGTGTTCCAGGATCGATTCTCTGCGGAAACCACGTCGCGGTTCCTACGTATACCGCTGGCGAATGTAGAATACGTTCCGGTGGCTCTCGACATGCCCGAACTCCGGCCGCGGCGCGCTCGTAGGCCTGGGCCCGTCCACGCCTGCTGGGTGGGCCGCCTGTACGACTTCAAGATCCATATCCTGCTCCACACGCTGCGGCGCTTCTCTGAACTCGCGGCACGGCGCCGCGAGTGCATCGTGTTTCACGTTGTAGGTAATGGCCCCTACGGCAGGACGCTGGACCGGCAGCTGTTGGAGCACGAGCACTTCAAAGTGGTGCATGTGGGCGAGCTGGGCCTGGAGGCGCTCGAGGACTATCTGCGAAGGGAGGTGGACATCGTCCTCGCAATGGGGATGTCGGCGTTGGAGGCAGCTCGTCTGACAATCCCGACGGTCCTACTAGATATGTCCCGGGTGTCCGTACGGGGCCGGTATCGTTACCGGTGGCTCTTCGAGCGCTCCGATCACGACGTTGGACATGCTATCGGTGATTCGGACCTTGAGGGGCCGGACGACTCCCTTGAACGAATAGTGACCGAGCTGGGCCGGAGCTTTCAGGAGCTCGGTGACAGATGCTTCCGTTACTGCGCGAAGCATCATGACCTCGCTGTCGCCGCGGAGAAGTTCTTAGAAGCTGCGGCGTGCGCTCGGCTGCGTTTTCGAGACATCCCTCCGGGCATGTTGCGCAAGTCTGCAGTCCGGACGGTCTACGAGCGGCTCAAGTACCGGAGATAAGAGATGGTCAGGTCTCCCTCCCAAGTAGTATCCCTATCGGCTGGGTGTCGCTTCTGCCCCGGGACGCAGGCGTTGGAGATGCTAGTAGTGCTGCCCTCCACATGATGCGTCTGTCACGCTCGATCGTGGGTGAACAGGAGGCCGAGGCAGTCAGGAGAGTGCTGGTTGAGGACGGCTTCCTCGGAATGGGACGCGAAGTCCAGGCCTTCGAGCGGGAGCTAGCGTCCTTTCTCGGCGTGTCGACAACGGAGGTGGCATGCGTCAGCTCCGGCACCGCGGCGCTGCACCTCGCCGTAGCCGCGGTCTGCGAGCCGGGCGATGAGGTGCTGGTCCAATCACTCAGCTTCCTGGCCTCCTTCCAGGCGATCAGCGGTGCCGGCGCCGTGCCGGTGGCGTGTGAGGTACTTCCTGAGACGTTTACCATTGACCTGGCGGACGCAGAAGTGCGCATAACGCAGCGCACGCGAGCTGTCATGCCCGTGCACTACGCTAGCAACCCGGGCAGCCTGGATGCGGTGTACGCGTTTGCCGAACAACAGGGTCTGAGGGTGATCGAGGACGCGGCGCAGGCGTTTGGCTGTACGCACGCCGGCCGTCTCGTAGGGAGCTTCGGTGATGTACGCTGCTTCAGCTTCGACGGCATCAAGAACATAACGAGCGGCGAGGGCGGGTTGGTTGTGAGCGGCGACCAGACCGTAATGGACTGTGTGCGGAATGGTCGTCTGCTGGGCGTAGAGCGGGACACCGAGCAAAGATATCAAGGCGGTCGGAGCTGGGTATTCGACGTGCACCGGCAGGGTTACCGCTACCACATGAGCAACTTGTTCGCTGCCGTTGGGCGGGTCCAACTTCGTCGCTTCCGTCAGGAGTTCGCTCCGGCCCGCACTCACCTGGCCAGCCACTATCGTTCCCGGCTGAAGGGAGAGGAAGGGCTTCGTTTACTGGAGGCGGACCTGAACGCCGTCGTCCCACACATCCAGCCAGTCCGTGTACTCAACGGTAAGCGCGATGCTGTGCAAGACGCGCTCAAGATGCGCGGCATCGAGAGCGGAATCCACTACAAGCCGAACCACCTCCTGACGTTCTATCGTAGCGATCAACTCCATCTTCCGGTCACCGAGCGGTTGTACGGTGAGGTGCTGAGCATGCCGTTGCACCCGGGGCTTAACGAGACGGACGTGGATCGGGTCTGCGACACCGTTCTTGACGCAATTGGCTAGTCTGGAGGTCGCCTGATCGATGAAGACGGTGATTCTCGCCGGGGGCCGCGGCTCCCGGCTGAGCGAGGAGACGGATCTCAGGCCGAAGCCGATGGTGGAGATAGGTGGCGCACCGATCTTGGTGCACATCATGAAGATCTATGGAGCACACGGCTTCCGGGATTTCGTGATGGCAGTGGGATACCTTGGGGAAGTGATTAAGGAGTACTTCCTCCAGTACCATCTGAGGACCCACGACCTTACGGTAAACCTGGCAACGGGCGGCGTGGAGTGGGGCGATGGCGCCGCGGACAACTGGATGGTCCAGATGATTGACACGGGCAAGGAGACCATGACGGGCGGCCGGCTTCACCGCCTGGAGACGTTGCTACGGCGTGAAGGTGCCTTCATGCTAACCTACGGCGATGGAGTGGCTGACATCGACATCGGCGCACTGCTTTCGTTCCACCGTTCCCACGGAAAACTGGCGACGGTCACGGCCGTGCGTCCCCCGGCCCGCTTCGGCACCATGACGTTCGACGGTGACCGAGTCGTGGAGTTCTCCGAGAAGCCACAGACGGGGAGCGGCTGGATCAACGGCGGCTTCTTTGTCTTCGAGCCGGGCGTGTTCGATTATCTTCACGGAGATGCGACGGTGCTCGAGCAGGATCCGCTCGAAAACCTAGCGCGTGACGACGAGCTGATGGCCTATCGGCACGAGGGTTTCTGGCACATGATGGACACCGTGCGTGACCGTGATGTGCTGGACGCTCTCTTGCGGGCCGGGAACGCCCCCTGGTGTGTCGAGCGGAACGACTGATGTTCGATGGGGTCTACGACGGACGGCGTGTCCTCGTGACGGGCCACACGGGCTTCAAAGGGTCGTGGCTGGCGGCGTGGCTGCTGGAGTTGGGCGCTGACGTCGCTGGGTTCGCCGTGGATGTGCCCACGAACCCCTCCCACTTCGAGACGATCGGTCTTGCGAACAGCGTGCTCCACTACGCGGGTGACGTGAGGGACCTTGAGTGCCTGCGGTCCGTGTTCCGTGACTTCCGGCCAGAAATCGTCATGCACTTGGCCGCGCAAGCTCTGGTCCGCCGCTCCTACGCGGACCCCGCGGGGACGTTCGCGATAAACACCCTAGGCACCGTTCATGTCCTCGAGGCGCTGCGCACCGACCCAAGCGTGCAGGCAGCCGTTTTTGTCACGAGCGACAAGGCCTACCGGAACGTGGAATGGCCGTGGGGATACCGAGAGACCGACACCCTCGGCGGCGAAGATCCATACGGCGGCTCGAAGGGCTGCGCCGAACTGGCCTTCTACTCGTACTACCACTCCTTTTTCGAGCACGGCGATGGCCCGCAGATTGCGACGGCGCGTGCGGGTAACGTCATTGGCGGAGGGGATTGGGCCGAGGGCAGGATCGTACCGGATTGTGTGCGCGCCTGGTCACGGAGCGAAGCCGTGACCCTGCGGAACCCCCACGCGACCCGCCCTTGGCAACACGTACTGGAACCGCTCAGCGGCTACCTGTGGCTGGGAGCGAAGCTCTGGAGCCGCGACGCCGCGGCGGTTGGGAGTTCCTACAACTTTGGTCCCCCCCCCACCGTGGAAGTGCCTGTGGAGAGACTAGTACGCCAGATGGCCGAGCAGTGGCCGGGTGCAGAATGGCACGTTGATTCATCGGCTGCGAAGCAACCGGAGGCGACGCTGCTCAAGCTTTCGTGTGATAGGGCGTTAGTAGAGCTACGCTGGTCTGTTTCGCTCTCCTTCGATGAGACAGTGCGCTTCACCGCTGAGTGGTATCGAGCTTACTACCGGGAGGGGGCAGTAGAGGCCGAACAGCGAACCGCTGCACAGATCGCAGAGTATGCCGCTCTCGCTTCGCAGCGTGGGGCACCATGGGCCTCGTGATTGAAGGTGTCGCGCTCAAACCACTCGCGGTCATCCAAGACGAACGCGGTGCCGTGCTACACATGCTCCGGGCCGACTCGCCCGTCTTCGACCGGTTTGGGGAGGTGTATTTTTCCGAAGTCCAGCCAGGCGTAGTCAAGGGCTGGAAGCGCCATAGCAGGATGACCCAGCGCGTCGCCGTCCCGGTCGGCCGCATCCGGTTTGTCATCCACGATAACCGCCGGGCCTCACCGACCCGCGGCGGGTTCGGCGAGTACGAACTGGGGCGTCCCGACGCTTACGAGCTGCTGATCGTGCCCCCTGGCGTATGGTACGCGTTCCAGGCGATGGGCGACAAACCGGCTCTTGTGGCTAACTGCCCAGACCTTCCGCACGATCCCTCGGAAATGCAGACAATAGAGTTGTCGGGCCTGGACTATGACTGGTGATCGAAAGGAACGGCCGCTTGTCAGTGTGATCGTCAACTGCCACAACGGCGAGCGGTATCTTCGCGAGGCGCTCGATTCGATTTACGGGCAGACGTACCCCTGCTGGGAGATCATTTTTTGGGACAATGCGTCCATCGATGATAGCGCTAATATCGCGCGGCAATACGACAAGCGGCTGCGTTATTTCAGCGTGGACAACCTGACCACCCTAGGAGCCGCGCGCGCGGAGGCCGTAAAACGCTCGGCAGGCGAGCTCTTGGCATTCCTCGATACAGATGACGTTTTCCTGCCCGACGCGCTCGAGCGTCAGGTCGAATCCATCCTCTCCTCGGGTTGCGCGGTGAGCTACGGTGGATTCTCAATGATCGACGAAAAGGGCGAGGAAGTAGGCCGGTGGGTTCCGCCCAAACGGGAGGGGGATGTGTTGGAGGCGTTTCTTTGCCAGTGGGAGATTGCGGTGCCCGCAGTGGTGGTGAGGCGCTCCGCGCTCGAGCGGCACGGGCTCAACTTCGATCCCCGCATGACCGCGTCGGAGGAGTACTGCCTGTTCATGCAGCTCGCTGCGGAAGAGCCGTTCCGGAGCATTGACGTGCCTCTGGCAAAGTACAGGGTGCACTCCGATGCGCTGACGAATCGTACTACCTCCGTCTGGGCGGACGAACGCGAGTACACCCTCGACAGGCTACTCGCTCGCAGACGCGACCTGCGGGAGCTTTACCCTGTGGCGATTAAAGAGGCATATAGTCGCGCCGGGTACTACCGCGCGCGATACCACGCGGCCATGGGCGACAGGAAGCGGGCCCGAAGAGCCCTTCGCCCCGCCGTCAGGGTGCACTGGCGCTACGCGGCGCTGTATCTCTTGCTGTACGGACCGCTCCGGTTGTGGAACTTCGTTCACTCAGTTACTGGTCGCCGGACGAGCCTTTCTTGACCGGCAGGCGTCTGACTCAGGAAGCAATCGAGCCCACCAGAGCCGCCGAAACCCCTCTTTTGTCTGCGTCAGGAGGTGAAGACGTTCATTCCTGAGGACGGCGCCGCATATTTGGGCCGCGCGTCCCGAAAACGAGTCCCCATGGGTGTTGTCGAGGACACCGCCGTCCTACTTGTCTTTGTCGTTGCGTTTGGTGCATTGATGTTTCCCGGCTACTTCGGCGGATACTCCGAGGCGACGTTCGTCCTATACCTCGCCGGCATCCTCGCCGTGGGGTTGGCCTACGTTGTCTACTTCGGCGTCCACGCGAAGCCGTTTCACGCGGTAGCAGCCTGGCTCGCGATGTTCGCCCTATTCCCGAAGAAGGAGATTAACGTTGAGATGGAGACGCTGCTCAACGTGGGCTTCCACGCCACAGCGATCCCGTTTTCGCTCTACGATGTGCTGGACATCTTCTTCGTCGGGGCGCTCCTCGTGGCGCTGGTGGCGCACCCACGCAAGCGGGTCTACGCAAGCCGTCCTGCCCGATTCCTCGCCGTGGCCTTTGTACTCCTGATCCTAATGGGTACGGTGCACGTCGTTCTAACGCCGCGGTATCCGGAGGTCACCGAGGCGGCGACCGAAGCCCACGTTCGCTCCCTGCTGGCTCTGTGGCCCCTCGTCGAAGGGGTCGTCGTCTTCGCCGCTGCCCGCCGCTTCGTAAGAGACCCGCGCCAGACGGAGTTCCTCTTCCGTATCCTGATCGCCGGTGCCCTGCTGCTGCTGGCCGAGTTCATCCTCGCGAAACTCGAGCTGCTGCCGACATCAGTTATGCGGTACTCGTTCAACTACAGGGACGCGTTCCGCAGCTCACTCCAGCGAGGAGATCTCTTCGCCACCCTTATTCTGTTGGCTGGTGGAGCAGGGAGTCTCTTCCTCTTTCTGGCTGGGCGGGGTCGCCGCTACGCAGCACTCGTGGTGCTCTTCAGCTGGCTCGTGCTGGAGACCTTCAACCGAGCGTCGTTCTACGCGTATGCTGTGATGGTCGTCGTCGTCCTGTGGCGTTCATCAGCGTGGAGCCGTCTCAGGTTGGCAGTTGGAGGCGCTGTTGCAGCTGTGGTCCTTCTCGTCTATAGCCGCATGCAGAGAGTGGCTGTCACGGCGTTGCTGTCCTCGGTTCTTGACGTGGGGAGGGTCCGCGCCAACCGAGACTGGGGATTCTTCGACCTAGGATCGACGATGGAGCGCCTTGGCGCAATCATCCGGGCGCTCGACGTGGTTCGGTACAGGCCGATGGTTGGGGCGGGCCCCGGTAACCTCGTGGCGTTCATGAGCTCACCTCAGGTCTCGCCTACCATGAACAGCAGTGTGTCGAACCCGGCGTCGGCTCAGTTGTACTGGGAGATCAGCACAAACATTCATCCCACCAACCCCCACAACCTCACCGTGCAACTACTCGGCGAGTACGGCATTGTGGCACTGCTTGCTGCAGCTGCCACCACGTGGCTATTGATCTGGGGCTGGCACCGGATGGCTGGGTTTCGTTCAACACTCAGGCGCGACGTCTACCTCGTCCGCCTGATCGCGTACGCGGTGTTGCTCGGGTACGCATTCTTCTACGTTTTCCAGGCAACACCGATGGTGTTTGGCGTAATGTTTCTGTTTGTCCGTCTGGCGGCCGGGCCGCTCGAGGACCCGGCATCGCACCGATGATGAACAATGCGCGTCGGCGTGTGCGGCAGGCGCGGCTACTGGCACATGCGAGCTCAGGCCTGCGCCTACCGAACGAGTTCCAGCAGATTCTGCCCGTACCCGTTGTGTTTGAGGTCGTGCCCCCTCTCCTCGAGGTCTCCACGATCAGACGGCGTCAGCTGTCGCGCGAGAAGGGTCGTGCCTCCCCATCCTAAAAGCAGAGGCCGGTCACAGCGTAGCGGGAGATAGGCTCCTCGGACTTCTCTTCAAGCCTGACGGGCTGGCTGTATTCGTCGAGCTGTCAGCGGCGGCCATGCCTGGCAACCGGAGCTGATGGAGGAGGTCGAGGGTGGGTTGCTGGAGCATGATCAGTGTTCTTTGCCGTTGGTATGGTGAGGCTCCAGGCTCCGGTAGTAGTCAGGACGCCGGAGGCTCTGTAGCGCTACACTGGGACGTGTTCTTTTCGCTCTTAGGAAACGTCCAGATTTACGACCCTGCGAATCGGCGGGGCTACGTTCTTCTTCGGACCTCATGGAAGGAGGGCGGCCCGGATGGCGAGGAGACTTCGCAGGGAGGAGCTTGTAACGATCGGCGTCCTGGCGGAGAAGGAACAGAACAACTGCGAGATTGCCCGCGTGCTGGGGGTGAGGGAAGGGACGGTCTGCTACCACCGGAAGCGTCAGGCCGAGGGGGCAAGCGACGGTCGCTCGAATCAGCTTGAAGTGACCCCCGAAAGTTGAACACCGAACCTCCGGGTTATTGTGCTGCTCAGC
>JBHHYR010000192.1:0-7874 GCA_046757585.1 Binatia bacterium
TCGCCGCGGACGGCACCTTCACCAATCCGCGCAAGATCCAGCTCTCCGGCAGCCGCGCGCAGACGACGCGGCTGGCGGTCAGCCCCGAGACCAACGAGGTCGGCCAGTTCGTCTACGCGATCGCCCGCGACAACTCGGTTCTGCTGCGGCAGGAACTCCATGGCCAGATGGATCCCATCCAGCTCCCGTCCGGGCACGCGCAGATCACGGGCCCAGGTGGCGCCGCCGGCCAGCACCGCCGCATCAAACTCGTTGAGCAGGCGATCGACCGGGTAGTCCACGCCGACGTTGGTGTTCGGCCGGAAGGTCACCCCCTCGGCCGCCATCTGCGCCATGCGGCGGTCGATGCACTGCTTTTCCAGCTTGAAGTCGGGACTACCGTAGCGCAGCAAGCCACCGATACGATCGGCGCGTTCGAACAGCGTCACCCAGTGCCCGGCACGAGCCAGCTGTTGCGCGCAGGCCAGCCCCGCAGGGCCGGAACCCACGACCGCAATCTTTTTTCCGGTCCGCCGCCGCGGCACCTCCGGCACGATCCACCCTGCCTGGTAGGCATGCTCGATGATCTGCTTCTCGATCTGCTTGATGGTCACCGGGTCATTATTGATGTTGAGCACGCACGCTTCCTCGCACGGCGCCGGGCAGATCCGCCCCGTGAAATCCGGAAAGTTGTTGGTCGCGTGGAGCCGGTTGATGGCGTCTTTCCAGCGGCCGCGGTACACGAGGTCGTTCCAATCGGGGATGATGTTCCCGAGCGGGCACCCCTTGTGGCAGAAGGGGACGCCGCAATCCATGCAGCGCGCCGCCTGCGCCTGCAGCTTGGGCTCGGGGTGCTTGCCTTCCACCTCGTGCCAGTCCCGCAAGCGCTGCTCGACAGGGCGGCGCCGGGGCAGCTCGCGTTCGATCTCGAGGAAGCCGGTGATCTTACCCATCGTCGTTCATGGCGGGCAGCGGGGGCCGGTGCGGCTGCGCCGTCCGGACAGGGCTTGCGGGTGTCATATACTCGCCAACTTTGCCGCCTCGGAGTCGAGATGCTGTTTTGCCAGCACCTTGCTGTACTCCACCGGCATGACCCGGGTGAACTGCTGCGCGTACTCCTTCCAGCCGGAGAGCACGCGCCAGGCGACGGCGCTCTGCGTGTAATCGTAATGGCGGCGGACCAGGGCGTGGATCGTATCGAGGTCCCCGTGCGCGGCCGGATCGACCGCGACCATGCCAAGGTTGCAGCGGCTCTTGAAGCGCCCGTCGAAATCGAGGACGTAGGCGACACCGCCGCTCATGCCTGCGGCAAAGTTGCGCCCGGTCCGGCCGAGCACAACAACGAGGCCCCGGGTCATGTACTCGCAGCCGTGGTCGCCGACCCCTTCGACCACAGCAGTCACGCCGCTGTTACGCACGCAGAAGCGTTCACCCGCCTGGCCGCGCAGGAACACCTCACCGCCCGTGGCCCCGTACAGCGACACGTTGCCCACAATGATGTTGTCTTCGGCCGCGAAGCTGGCGTCCTTAGGCGGGTAGACGACGATGCGCCCGCCCGAGAGCCCTTTGCCGAAATAGTCATTCGCATCGCCTTCGAGGGTCAGCGCGATCCCGTTGGCGAGAAAGGCGCCGAAACTCTGGCCGGCCGAACCCGTGAACCTGATTCTGATCGTATCGGCAGGCAGCCCCTCGCGGCCCCACCGGCGGGACACTTCAGCGGATAGGATAGTGCACACGGTCCGGTTGACGTTGCGAATGGGGAGCTGGATCTCGACCGGCTCCCGCCGTTCCAACGCCGGCCGGGCGCGCGCGAGCAGCTCGTTGTCCAGCGCCCGTTCCAGTCCGTGATCCTGTACCTGGACGGCGTGGATGGGCACGCTGGGGGGAACGTCGGGCTTGTGAAGAATCTGGCTCAGGTCGACCCCGCGCGCCTTCCAGTGGTCGATGGCCTCGCTGGCGTCAAGCATCTCGACCCGGCCCACCATCTCGTCGACGGTACGGAAGCCGAGCTCGGCCATGATTTCACGCAGCTCTTCGGCAACGAACAGCATGAATTTCACGACATGCTCGGGCTGGCCGGCGAAGCGCTTACGCAACACCGGGTTCTGCGTAGCGATCCCGACCGGGCAGGTATTGAGATGACAGACGCGCATCATGATGCACCCGGAGCTGATGAGCGCGGCGGTGGCGAACCCGAATTCCTCCGCCCCGAGCAAGGCAGCAATGGCGACGTCGCGCCCGGTTTTCAGCTGCCCGTCCGTCTCCACACGGATCCGCCCGCGCAGGTCATTCATGACCAGGACCTGTTGGGTCTCCGCCAGGCCGAGCTCCCACGGCAGGCCAGCATGTTTGATCGAGTTCAGCGGTGAGGCCCCGGTGCCGCCGCTGTCGCCACTAATGAGCACCACGTCCGCCTTGGCCTTGGAGACGCCCGCAGCCACCGTCCCGACGCCCACCTCTGCAACGAGCTTGACGCTGATACGCGCCCGGTGGTTGGCGTTTTTCAAGTCATGAATCAGCTGCGCCAGGTCCTCGATCGAGTAGATATCGTGGTGCGGCGGCGGCGAGATCAGGCCGACCCCTGGCGTCGAGTACCGGATACCGGCGATGTACGCGTCCACCTTGTGTCCGGGCAGCTGCCCGCCCTCGCCGGGCTTGGCGCCCTGTGCCATTTTGATTTGCAGCTCGTCGCCATTGACGAGGTAGTGGCTGGTGACCCCGAAGCGGCCGGACGCCACCTGCTTGATGGCGCTGCGCCGCAGGTCGCCGTGTGCGTCGGGCACGTACCGCACTGGATCCTCCCCGCCCTCGCCGGTGTTCGACTTGCCGCCGATGCGGTTCATGGCAATCGCGAGCGTCTCGTGCGCTTCGCGGCTGATCGAGCCGAGGGACATGGCCCCCGTCTTGAACCGTTTCACGATTTCGCTCGCCGGCTCCACCTCGGCGAGCGGGATCGGCGTTCCGGGCTTGAACCGCAGCAGACCGCGGATCGTACAGAGCTGTGCGCTGTGCCCGTTCACCAGGGCGGAGTACTGCTTGAAGAGCTTGTAGTCTCCGGCCCGCGTCGCGTGTTGCAGCTTGGCGACGGTGTCGGGATTGTAGACGTGGTACTCGCCGCGGCGGCGCCATTGATACTGGCCACCGGGATCGAGGTCCCCGTTCATCGCAACTGACACCTCGTAGGCGTGATGGTGTCGCAGGCGGCATTCCTCGGCGATCACGTCGAGGCCGACCCCCTGGATGCGCGAGGCGGTCCAGGTAAAGTAGCGATCGATCACGTCATGGTTGAGGCCAACGGCCTCGAAGATCTGGGCACCGCGGTAGCTTTGTACCGTCGAGATGCCCATCTTGGTCATCACCTTGAGCACCCCTTTATTGGCTGCCTTCAGGTAGTTGGCCACGGCAGTATCGGCGTCGATGCCTGGGATGAGACCCTGGGCGACCATATCGATGACCGTTTCACAGGCGAGATACGGATTCACGGCGCCGGCGCCGTACCCGATCAGCACACAGAAATCGTGCACTTCCCGTGGCTCGCCGGATTCGACCACGAGACCGCACCGGGTACGGGTCCCCTCGCGAATCAAGTGGTGGTGGACTGCTCCGGTCGCCAGCAGGCTCGGGATCGGGGTGCGCGTCGCGTCGTGCGCGCGGTCGGACAAGACGATGACGTTATAGCCCTGCGCCACGGCGGCCGAGGCCTGGCGGCACAGCTCGTCGAGCGCGGCGCGCAGGCCGGCGCCGCCGCTGCCCGCCGGAAACAGCGCCGGAAGCGTGACGGCGCGCAGGGAGCCGACTGACAGGTCCTTGATCTTCTGCAGCGCGGTATTGTCGATGACCGGGTTGTCCAGCTCCAGCTGATGACAGTGTGCTGGCGTCTCGTCGAACAGATTCTGCTCCGCCCCGATCGTCGCCGTCACGGACATCACGAGCTCTTCACGGATCGGATCGATCGGCGGATTGGTCACCTGCGCGAAGAGCTGCTTGAAGTAGTTGAACAGCAGATGCGGGCGGTCGGAGAGCACCGCCAAGGGAGTATCGGTTCCCATCGAGCCGATGGCTTCCTGGCCGTTGATGGCCATGGGTGCGATCAGCATGCGCAACTCCTCGGCCGTGTACCCGTGGACTTGCTGCCGCACGAGCAGCCCGTCGGGGTCGTAGGCGGGCGGTAGGGTGGGTGGTGCGGGGAGGGTCCGCAGCCGCACCAGATTCTGGTCCAGCCATGTCCGGTACGGCCGGCGCGCCGCCATACTCTCCTTGATTTCTTCGTCGCCCACGATGCGGCCGCGCTCGGTGTCGACCAGGAACATCCGGCCAGGCTGGAGGCGGTCCTTGTGCAACACGTTGTCCGGCGCGATGTCGAGCACCCCCACCTCGGAGGCCATGACCACGAAGCCGTCCTTGGTCACCACGTAGCGCGAGGGGCGCAAGCCGTTACGATCGAGCACGGCGCCGATGAGTCGCCCGTCGGTAAACGCGATCGAGGCGGGCCCGTCCCACGGTTCCATCAGGCAGGCGTGGTACTCGTAGAACGCCCGCTTCGTCTCGCTCATGTCCTCGTGCTTCTGCCACGCCTCCGGGATCAGCATCATCACGGCGTGCGGCAACGAGCGGCCGGTACGCACCAGTAGTTCGAGCGCATTGTCGATTTTCGCCGAATCGCTGCCGCTCTCCTCGATGATGGGCAGCAGCTTACCGATATCGTCGCCGAACAGCGGCGAGGAGAACAGCTTCTCGCGCGCATGCATCCAGTTCTCATTGCCGCGCAGCGTGTTGATCTCGCCATTGTGCGCCAGGAACCGGTACGGGTGCGCGCGATCCCAGGATGGAAACGTGTTGGTGCTGAAGCGCTGATGGACCAGAGCCAGCGCCGTGGTCATTGTCGGGTCGAGCAGGTCGGCATAGAATTGCGGAATCTGCTCGGGCAGCAGGAGGCCCTTGTAGACGATCGTCCGCGATGACAAGCTGGGAATGTAGAACGACTCGTGCTCGCGCAGGTTGGCGGTACGGACCGCGTGCTCCACGCGTTTGCGGATGACGTAGAGCTTGCGTTCGAGCGCGTCGCCGTCCGCCAGGTTACGGCCGGCGGCGATGAAAATCTGGCGTATTTCCGGCAGAGCCTTGCGGGCGAGGTCGCCGCACTTGCTGGCGTCGGTCGGCACGGTGCGCCAGCCGAGCAGCCGCTGGCCTTCTTCGTGGACGATGGTATCGAAGATTTCCTCGCACACGTTACGCTCCCCGACGTCGCGAGGCAGGAAGACCATGCCGACGCCGTACGTGCCGGGTTCGGGCAACTCGATGCGCAGGGCGCCACACTCCTTGCGCAGGAACTCGTGCGGCACCTGCATCAGCAATCCAGCCCCATCGCCGGTCGAGGGATCGCACCCGCATGCTCCCCGATGCGTCAGGTTCTGGAGCACCTGCAAACCCTTGCGCACGATGTCGTGCGACTTGACGCCCTGGACGTTGACGACGAACCCGACACCGCATGCTTCGTGCTCGAAGCGCGGGTCGTACAGTCCCTGCCTGCTCAGTCGGCGCACCTCCGCCATCGTTACACTCCTTTGAGGTGGGCTGCCTGCTTCTCACCCGTTCGCCGCGGCCGCCGCGGCACCGCCGTGGCACCGGCGCGCAGGGCAACCTGCGTGCGCTCCGTGTGCGTGGAGAGCACCACCATCGTTTCCGTCCGATCCACACCCTCCACGGAACGGAGCGTGCTGATGAGCTCCTCCAGGGACGACGTGTTCGCTGTCTTCACCTTCAGGAGCAACGTGTGCTGGCCGGTCACATGGTGGCACTCAAGGACATCGTCCAACTCCACCATGACCCGTTCGAACCCCTCGATGAGCTTGGGGTGCGTGATCGTAACGCCGATGAACGCCGTGACATCCTTGCCCAACCGGCGGGCGTTCAGAATCGCACGGTACCCCGCAATGACCCCGTTGTCTTCGAGCTTCTTGATGCGTTCGATCACTGACGGCGCGGACAATCCTACCTTCTCCCCGATCTTTGCCAGCGGGAGCTTGCAGCTCTCCTGCAACAACGCCAGGATCTGTACGTCGATCGCATCGAGCTCCCCGTCTGGCAGTCCTAATTTCATAAGGTGAATCTCACTTGTAGCCAAACAAATAGCCCATGGTGCGGATTTCTGTCAAGGTGTCGTTCGGAAATTATCAGGACGCCGACTCCACCTTCGTGCTCTGCCTGCCCCGGCCAATGGCAACGAGGAACATCACGCTCTTGCCGCGAGCGTGTGGGGAGAAGAACGCGGTCACCTCGTCGTCGAAGAAGGTCAAGCCGGTTGCGCCGAGGTGCAGGGCGTACGTGGCGAGGTAGAGCCTGCCGCCGATCACAGCCGCATCGAGCTGGGCGACGCGGTACCCCCGATTGCCATGGCGGGCCAGGACCGGCTGCAGGTCGCAGAGCGCGTAGATATTGACACTGGCATCCGCGGGCAGCTGCTGGCCCAAGCCGAGGTAGCCCGCTTCGCGGCGAAACGTGCCGGCGCGCAGCAGCTCCAGGCTCGCTGCGGCGCGGTGATAGACGTAGGGACCTGACTGCAGGCCCTCGACGGCGTTCGCGATCAGGTACAAGTCGGTAGGGGAGGCACCGTAATCGGACGGTATTCCTCGGGTTGCGTACCGCAGGATCGTGGAGAGCTGTGCGAACGTAATTGGCCGGTGCGAAAAGTGCCGCGTCGAACCGCGGCGCCGGATCACGGCGTCGATCGGATCACTCGGCAACGCAGCGGCATCGAGCGGGCACAGGGGAGAGGTCTGCGCCTGTGGGGCAGGATCCGCCCGGTCGGGCTGCGCGTTCGCTCGCCAGGCACGCACCTCATCAGGGGTTTTGAGCACCGACGCGGCGTGCATGGCGCGAATGGCCGGATAGTCAACTTCGCGGCTGGACAGCGGCAGGGTCTCCAGCGCGAGCGCTGGGACAGCCCGGGGCGGTGCCGGCGACAGGGTGGGGTCGTGTCCGAGCGCTACCAGCGCGAGAGCACCCTCACGCGCCGGTTCGAGCCCGAGCAGCGTGGTGAGCGCAGCGTCGACGAACCCGCACACGATGCCTGCTGGCAATTGATCCGCAGCAGCAACCGCAAGCAGGTTTGCTAACATGGTACCGCTGTCCCAGAAGCAGTGGCGATACGTCCGGGCCTGGTATTTCCAGCTGTTGCGCCAGTAGGTCGACGCATAGGCGAGAATCACCGGGGCGTGCAGCACTGCGGGCTCGGCACCGCTGGCCTCGACGAGATTCGCGCGAAAGTCGCCGGCACGGAGCTGCACAAGGCTGAAGTTATGCGGCCCGAAGTGATAGACGCCCGCAGCCAACGATGGCACGTCGCCGCAAATGACGTACAGGTCGATGTGGTACAGTGCGCCGGTGCACGCGGCGGCACGGAAGTCGTACACCTGGCCGCCGGGATAGACCTTCTTCCGTGTGATACCGGCTGTGAAGTACAACACAGCCGCCAGCGTAGGGAGGTCTGGAACCGCCCGGCTCCTGCGGACGGGCGGGTTCTCGTGCGCCACCGCCGCGAGCGCCGCGGTGGGTCGCAGCAGCTGTGCCGCGGGCAACGGAATCGGCGGCAGCTGCGGGTAGATCTTGAACGGCCGCGGCTTGATTTTCCAGTCCAGGAAGTGCCGGTTGGCGCGCAACCGGGCAACGGAATGCTTGGTGGCGTCGTGGTACGTCCAGGCCAGATCGAGACTACGATTAGACATGGCCCAATCGGCTGGCATCAACACGGCGGCGGCGGGGCACCGTCAAGCCGCAGGCCCCGGGTGCCGGCCCCGCAGGGCGATCAGGCACCGCCGGCCAGCGGCGGAAACAACTCGACGTCCTGCCCGTCGTGCAGCACGCTGCTGGTCTCCAGATAGTTGTCACCCGACACC
>JBHHYR010000193.1:0-7870 GCA_046757585.1 Binatia bacterium
AGTGCAGCCGTTCAGCATTACGGTGACGTATTTCGCGAGGTGCCCCCTCCTGTCGAACGAGGGGGTTCGGGGAGGGAGTAGTGCGCCAGTCGCGACCTCCCGCTTGCCCACTCCTTGGTCAGGAGAGGGGGAATCCACATGTCACCGCATTTGTGAACAGCCGTACTCCGCGTGCCGGTTGCAGAAGCGAAGGGTGCCCGGGCATCCTGCGTGCTTGTGACGAACCAACGGGGAGGAGTCCCTCATGCCGCGACGTTTGGATGACAAGGTTGCACTGATTACCGGTGGCGGCGGCGGCATCGGCCGCGCCTGCGCGAAGAGGTTCGCCGCCGAAGGTGCGCAGGTGCTCGTGGTGGATGCCGACGAGGACGCGGGACGGGCGGTGGCCGATGAGATCCGTGCATGCGGTGGAACGGCGGTGTTCCATCGAGCCGACGTGAGCCAGAGCGCGGACGTTCAAAGTATGATCACCGGTGCCGAAGCCCGGTTCGGAGCCTTGCATGTCTTGTTCAACAACGCCGGGATCTTTCCCGGCGCAGACGGCTCGGTCGTTGACACTGACGACGCAGTCTTTGACCGTGTCATTGCCGTGAACCTCAAAGGGGTGTTCCTCGGTTGCAAATACGGAATCCCTGCTCTCCTGCGCGCGGGAGGAGGATCGGTCATCAACACGGCGTCTTTCGTGGCGGTGATGGGTGCAGCCACCTCACAGAGTGCCTACACTGCCTCCAAAGGGGGGGTGCTGGCGCTAACGCGGGAGATTGCCATCGAGTTTGCGCGCCGCGGCATTCGGGCCAACGCGCTGTGCCCCGGACCGGTGAACACGCCGCTGCTGCGATCGTTGCTGGCCGATCCTGCTGCGCGGGCCCGGCGGCTGGTACACCTGCCGATGGGACGCCTGGCCGAGGCGGACGAGATCGCTGCCGCCGCGCTGTACCTGGCGTCGGACGAGTCCTCCTATGTCACCGGTACGACTTTCTTGGTCGACGGCGGTACCAGCGGGGCGTACGTGACGGCGGAGTGACTCCAGCAGGGGCACGTGGATTTCGGCAGGTCGCGGTACAGCGGCGCAGGCGCGGCGCACCGTCAAGCCTGCGGTCGGGCGTGCAGCGCCCGGACCGTCGCCCGCCGGCTGGGGACGGTCCTCGCCCGGTGCGCGTCGAGCCACTCGAGGATCACCGGGTAGACATCATCGGGCGCGTGCAGGCCGAGGATCAGGTCGGCGTGGCTGTAGTCGTGCGCAAATCCGTACTGCTTGCCAATGATGCGGAAGGCTTTGTCCCGTGAGGTGATACGGTCGTAGACGTATTCCAGATCCCGAGGTGGCGTGAGGCCATCCTTGCTGCCGGCGATAATGAGAATCGGCACCGTGATACGTTCCAAATGATCGGTGAAGTCAAACATCGCATAGCGATCGCGCATCGTTTTCGTCTCGTACCAGTGGGCGAACTCGCGCAGCAAGGAAGCCGGTAAATCGTCGACTGCCGTCAACATGAGCGTGCGCAGTAGGTTCACGTCGGCGTTTCCGCGGTGCCAGCCTAGCTCGGAGAGGGTGCTGCTCACGTACCGCGCCAGCAACGGTGCGAGCGGCGCGCTCAGTCGGGCAAGCGTGCCGAGCGGGATTCGCGCCGGCAGGTAGCGCAGCAAATTCCGGTACGGAACGCCGAAGTCCAGCAACGGATGCCCTACGTTGCTCATCGTCGGCGAGCCGACCGTGACAGTGCTGGCGATCTTGTAATGGACTGGACTCATCAGCAACGCGTACGCGATCATGCCACCCATGGAATGGCCAACCCAGTGGACTTTGCGGGCGTGGGTTTCGAGCAACACCTTGTGGAGCGCGGCAGGCCCGTCGTGCTGGACGTAGTCCTCAAAGGTCCAGTCATAGCGTTTACGGTTCCACCAAGTGGGGCGCGTGGACCGGCCGGCACCCCGGAGCTCGACAACCCAGACGTCATAGCCTTGCAGCATGAGGTAGCGGGCTAGTGAGATGCGTCCCGGGCCGTCCATGTCCCACCGGTTTGAAGACATGCCGTGGCACAGCAATACGGGCGTCTGGTGGCGGCGCTTCGGTGGCAGGTAGCGGTAGAGCGCCAACTGCCACCGGTCGTGGGTGCGGATGCGATGGAACTGCGGCCGGGGTGTGCGACCACGCTCAAACCAGGCGTCGATCACGCGCTGCATATCACTGCGATTAGCACGCGAAGGGGTGCCGGTGCCAGGGCAGACGCGTCCAGATGAACGCACGCCCCCACGTGCAGTTACCCCTTGACAACGGCGCGCAACGCGGCTGCGTCACGCCCGTTCCGGCGGCGCTTCCGGTGGGGACGCTGGCGTTTTGGGGGCACCCGGAGCCGCCGTGCGGTGCCGGTGCCGGCCGCCACGGCGCCGGGGCCGGCGCGCGGTGTGTGGGACGGGAGGCGTCGTGCCAGACTCCTGCGGGATACCCGCCCAGCGCACCATGCCGGTCGGACTGACTTCAACGCCCTGCATCCTGCGTAGCCGCGTGATGAGTCGCGGCGACCCAGGCGGTCGATTGAATCCCTCGGCCCGCAAGGTGTTGGCCAGCAAGTCGAGGGTGATCCACCGCTCTGGGTGTCCTGCCAGTCGCTGTAACGCCGTCTGGATCTGTTCGTGCGATGCCGCGTGCGCGGCCTCGTCGGCGGTGCGCTGCGGCAGCGCTCTCGGTGTGGCCGCTGCCACAGCAGCTTCTTGCTTGCCCGCCGCCGGCGGTGGCTGCGGGCTCCGGCGCCGCCGTGCGCGGCTGCGGGGTTCCCTCGTACTGGGCGCAGCCGCGCCAGGGCGCCCTCCATCCTGGGGGAGGGCGCGGTACGACAGACGCCGAAAGACCACGCCCGCCGCCGCAGCGGCATCGCCGACCGCGTCGAAGGCGCGGTCGTCAGAGACGATTTCCAGCACGTCACCGGGTGCCGCACTCGCGAGCCAGCGGCCCGCAGCAACCGCGATCCACAGGTCGCTCCAATCACGCACCCCAACCGCCGGGGCGCTGTGCACGAGTTGCGCTCCGTGACCGGCTAGCATACGCGCGACGCGTGCCCCGATGGACCGCCAGTTGCCAAGCGCCGTCAGCTCCGTAGACTGGGCGGTGCGGTCGATTCGGAGCTGCTCGAGTACCTTTGCAAGCTCCGCCTCACCACTGGTATTCTCGACGTCTATGAAGACCGCGCGCCGCGGTGAACGCGGGGCGAGAGCCGGAGACGGCGGAGCGAGCCGCGATGTCTTCTTGCGCCGCGCCGCCGCCGTCTTGGTGGCGCGGGGTTTCGTTGCGGTACGCTTCGTCGTTGCAGCAGACTTCCGGACCAGTTTCTTTCGTTCCATGTTGCGATGTATGGCGTGAATCGGGGCGCTTGTCTAATCTCAGCAGTGTGTGACGAGGGCTAGCAGCGCCGAACCAGCAACCAGAGAGAGGATCTCAGATTCCCCCAATGTGTTCCCGCACTGCCCTCGCCGTCATGGCGCGCTACCCGATCGCCGGAACGGTGAAAACCCGCTTGGCGGCGGCCATAGGCGCTCAGCGTGCGTGTAACCTATACCGTGCCTTCTTGCGCGACATTGGCGCTCGGTTCGGTGGCGGGCCACGGGAACTCGTGTGGGTTTTCCATCCTCCCCATGCAGATTTTGCGGCCGTCGCCACGCCTGCAGCCCGCTGCCTGCCCCAACGGGGTCGGAACCTCGGTGAGCGCATGCACAATTGCTTCCGCGAGCTGTTTGCGGACGGCTTCGCAAACGTCATCATGATCGGCGCCGACGTGCCTCATGTGCGCGAGACCTGGCTGAATGAGGCCGACGAGCACCTGAACGAAGTCGACGTCGTACTCGGTCCGAGCGCGGATGGGGGCTATTACCTGGTTGCGATGCGCTCTCCGCACGATGTGTTCTCCGGCATCGAGATGAGCACCAATCGGGTGCTGTCCGACACGCTGCGGAAAACGGCGGCGCTCGGACTCCAGGTGCGCCTCCTCCCCGAAACCTTCGATGTGGACGACGAACGCGATCTGCTGCGGCTGCGGAGCCTCCTCGAAGAGGAGGAGAGTTGCCATTTGCCACACACCGCTGCGGTGTTGGCGGAGTGGGAGGGCGAGAGCGCAGAGAGCGCGCCGCACGAAACAGGTGAGGATCAGTAGCGGCGCCTGCGGTCGAGCTGACTGAGCAGCGGCGCACCCTTGAGGAAGCGCTGCACGTTGTCCGCGAAGAGCGCGATGGCTTGCGGCAGGTACTGCGCCACATTTGCAGCGACGTGCGGTGTGAGCAGAACGTTCGGTAGCGCCCACAGGGGGCTTTCTACCGGTAGCGGCTCCTGGGCAAACACGTCGAGGGCGGCTCCGGCGATGCCACCGGTGCGGAGAGCGGTAACCAGGGCCGCCTCATCAACGACGGTACCGCGCGCAACGTTGATCAACACCGCATCCGCTTTCATCGCTGCAAGCTCGGTGGCGCCCATCATGTGGCGGGTCTCCGGAGTTTCGGCGACGGCGAGCACGACGTAGTCGGATGCGGCGAGCAATGCCGGCAGCTCGGTACGAGACAGGAGGCGATCGATGCCCGTGATGCGCCGGCCCTGGGGGCTGCTGCGGCCCACACCCAAGACACGCATGCCAAATGCTTGCGCCAGGCGGGCCACGGCGCCGCCAATGCTGCCCACCCCGACGAGCCCCACCGTCTGGCCGGCCAGCGACTGGATGCGCGTCATGCGCCAGTGCCGCTCCTGCCGCTCGCGCTCGAAGTGTGCCAGGCGCTTGGCAAAGTACAACATGCCGGCAAAGACGTGCTCGGCTATGACCGCTGCGAAATGGCCGCCGGCCGTGGTGACGGTGATGTCCGACTCGAGCACGCCAGTGGCGCGCAGGTGATCAATGCCGGTGGCCGGCGTGGCGACCCAGCGTACGCCGGGGGCCAGGCGAGGTAGGTTGCGGGGTACCACGAAGCCGAACACGACGTCGGCGCGCGCCAGCGCCGCGCGGAGCGCATCCGACAGTACTTCGGGCTCGGGCGGCTGTGCACCCGTGCGCCGGGCCGATACCTCTGCCCAAGAACTCCGGTACTCGGCATGGACGAGCAGGATGCCGGGGTCGAGCGCCCGGACCGAGTCGAACTCGGCGTCATACGCGGCGGCGTTCAAAGCGACGATGGTGAGGGGCCGCATCAGCGCGATGAGAGCCCCGCGCGGCGCGCGAACTCTTCCATCAGTTCGAGCGAGTGCTCGAAAGTCCGAGCCCAAAAGGCGATCGGGACGCTGATGATCGTGACCCCGATCTTCTCCAGTCGTGGTAGGCGATCGAGAAGATCGTCCAGCGCGGCGGCCCCACCGGCGGATGCGACGCCGATCGCACCGGGATCGCGGCCCGCCCCTTCCGCCTGGTGGCGAATCGTGGCGATGTCTGCAGCAAGATCATCGAGTGTCGGCCGGGGCGCGGCTATCCACCCGTCACCCGCACGGGCGACGCGCCGTAACGCAGCTGGGCTGCCGCCGCCGATCCAGATCGGTGGCGGCTGCTGGGCTGGTTTGGGGAAGAAGGCGGCCTCCTGCAACTCGAACCAGCGCCCCCGGAAGGTGACCCGCTCCTCGCTCCACAGCGACCGCAGCAAGGCGATATACTCATCGAGCCGGCGGCCGCGCTCGCGGAAGGGCACTCCCAGCATGTCAAATTCCTCCTTGAGCCAGCCGCCCGCGACGCCGAGCAGCAACCGGCCATGTGACAGGACGTCCAAGCTGGCAAGCTGCTTTCCGAGCACGATCGGGTTGCGGTACGGCAGCACCAGCACGGAGGAGCCTAGCCGGATCCGCCTGGTCAGCGCTGCCACGTAGGACAGCGTCGCCACGATATCCAGAACCGGGTCAGTGACGGGATAGGGAAACCGCCCGCCGTACGGGTACGGTGTCGTGATGGTCCGGGGAAAGATGATGTGTTCCGCCGTCCAGAGTACGTGGTACCCGAGCTGCTCGGCCCTCACCGCGACGGTGCGGATGCGATCGCGGGCATCGGCGCCGCGCGCCAGCGGCCCAAACTGCGGTAGAAGGACCCCGAATTGCAGGGACGTCACTGCGTGGACCCCGCCGGCTCCGAATGCGCTTTCCGCTTTCTCATTGCTTGCATCTCGAAGGTGTTGCGGAACGGTCCGAGCAGGCCGATCCGTATGAAGGCCTGATAGAGATAGTCGGTCAGGGCACGGCTATCGCCAGGTCGAAAGACGTCCACGACGCGAATCTCGAACTCCGGCCGATCGTGCTGCAGCCGTTCAGCCAACGCGACACGCTGCTCCCACGCGGCGACCGTGGGCACCATGAAACCGCAGTGATCATTGTAATCCGCCGCGATGCGTTCGAGACCCTCGAGTGCCAGGTCCAGGTCGGCGTCTTGGCGGCGCAGGCGGGCCATGGCGGCATGCAACGCCGCCGCGGGCGCCGCCGGGCGAAGATACAGCGCCCCGGCATGCATATCGTCCGAGAGACGATAGCCGAGCAGATACGGTTTGCTCACGAACTTGACCCAGGGGAACAGGGCGTCGATGCACGCCTCGACGAGCGAGAACCGCTCCGGCGGCACGGCGTAGTTGTTGTGGTTCCAGGAGTCCTGTAGGCCCATCGCCCTCTCCGATTGCGAAGTCCGGGATGTCGCAGTATGTATCGCGCTCAGCGTCACTCCACAAGGAGGATCATATGGGCCCGTCAGACGATCGTACGTTGTCTCCCGGGGAGTTCCTCGAGGAATGTTCCGGGTTCAAGCGCGCGCACGCGCCGCAAAGTGCCTTCATGCGCAAGCTGATGAGCGGTCAGTGCAGCCGGGCCGAGCTGGTGCGCTGGGCCAAGGATGCGCACTACTATACGGAGCCGGCGGTCCCGAGCATCGCGGCGTGGCTCAGTCAGGCGCCGATCGTGCCGAACCGCGACATCTACGCCGCGCTGGGGCGCAACCTCGCGGGTGAGATGGGCTACATTCGGGAAGCGGAGCATTACCAGCTCTACGTGCAGTTTCTCGAGGGGCTCGGCGTGTCGCTGGAGGAGGTGCGAGCGTATCTACCGCTTGCGACTACCCTCGGGGCAGCGGCCGCGATGGGCTATTTCTGCCGTTGCTCGTTCGAGGAGGGGCTGGGTGCCTTCGGCCTGGCGGTGGAGATGCAGGTGCCCGGGCGCGCCGCCGGTGCGCAGGTGATCTATGAAGCGTTGCGGGACCATTACGGCCTCGATCGGCGGACCTTGGAGTTCTACGAGATCCATGTCGAGGCCGAAGACGAGCACGGCAGTAATGCCATGAAGGCCGTCGAGTGGTTTGCGCAGACAGCGCAGCAGCAGGCTCGTGTACGCCGCGCCTTTCGCTGGAGCGTGCTGGCGCATACGGCGATGATCGAAGGGTTTGATCGCTTGCTCGATGCCTAGCAGCCCGGTGCAAAACAGGACCCCTACTGCGGGTAGCTATTTTCCGCCGGCTCTGCGTTGCCGCATCCTCCCGGTGCTTCCAGGGTACCGGTGTCGCGCACCTACTGGGCAGCCGCTGCTTTACGCAGTACTCCCCTGGCTCGGCAGCGGGGGCTTGCGTGCAGAGGGGGGGGACGGCGCCGCCGTGAGATCGGCTGCCGGTACGATCTCGGCCCCGAAGTAGCGACGCTGGAAGAACAAGGCCACGTTCACCAGACTGATCAGCACCGGAACCTCGACCAGTGGCCCGATGACGGCGGCGAACGCAGCACCGGAATCGATACCGAACACGGCTACGGCCACGGCAATCGCAAGCTCGAAATTGTTGCTGGCGGCAGTAAACGCAAGGGTTGCCGTTTTTGAATAATCGGCGCCGATCTTGATGAGCCCGACCATGTAATCCGGATGGCCGTGCAGGAACACGATCGCGAGCGC
>JBHHYR010000194.1:0-7857 GCA_046757585.1 Binatia bacterium
CCACGCTCGCTGCAACAACGCCCCCCGCCGCTGCTCGTCCTGCCGCAGTCGGCACGCCCGCAACTCCTTTGCCGCATAGGATAGCAACGCCAGCGCCGTGAACGGCACCAGAAAGGCCGCGGGCGTCTTGGTGAGGAGCGACAGGCCGCCAACGAAACCGGACCACAGCAGGTACCGGCGCTTCCTGGTCTGCAGGCCGAGCAACAGCAGCAGCGCCGAGAGCAGCATGAATTCGCTCAGCAGCCCATCCACGTGAAATCGGCGGCTCTGCGCCAGGGTAAAGGGAGCGAAGGTCATAAACCCACCTGCAACCAAGGCGATCCGCCAGCCGGCAAGCAGGCGCAAGACCAAGACGCTGGCGATGATCAACCCGGCCAGGGCGAGGGACAGGCCCATTACCCCTGCCGCCATCCGCCGCCCGCGCGGGGTCGCGAAGGGGAAGTTGGCCCAGTTGAAACACGCCGCAGCAGGCGTCCCTGCCGCGGCGTCGTACAGTCGCAACGCAAGGCCGCCGATGGCCATGGTGGTAAAGCCGGGATGGTACGACTGGTACGTGCCGAACCAGTCGCGAGCGTCGAACGCGCGGTTGAAAGCCCGTGCTCGCGCCATCCACTGGACGGGCCGCGAGATGGGGTGGTAAGCTCGCGTGAAGAATGCGGCGAGAAACAAGCCGACCAGCAGGCCGAGCCAGCGTGACCGTGTCATGCCGTCACGGCTTCCTTGTCTCAAGGCTCTGCACGATCATGGAGGGGACGCTGCGCCCCAAACAACACCCTAAAACTGGTCGAAAGACAAGTTGGCAACTGTGCACGGTGCTATGTTCGCCTGCCAGTACGCCCCCTGTGCAAGGGTAACAGCAAGGCGCAGGCCTTCTGCTAACGAATACCAATGGCGACGATTCGAACGACTCTTGCACGCGCCTCAAGTACCGTCGTGCTGGCCGTCATCTGCATCGCAGTGACCGCCAGCGCGACACTCTGGTGGTGGTTGGCGAGGCCGCCCGCCCCAGCGCTGGCCGTGCCGGACGTGATCGTGCTGGTCACCATGGATGCGCTCCGCGCTGACCATCTCGGCTGTTACGGCTATCCCCGCCACACGTCGCCGTTCATTGATCGGTTCTTACGTACCGGGGTCAGATTCAGTAAGGCGTTCGCCCCGATGGCAACGACGGCCCCATCGCACGCGTCCTTGTTCACGTCGCTGTACCCGCTGCAACATAACGTCCGCAAGAATGGTCATGTGTTGGACGACTCGTTCCTCACCATGGCGGAGTCCCTACGAGCGATCGGGTACGTCACCGCGGCGTTCGTCAGTACCGACAAGCACTTCAAAGCGGGCAACATGCAACAAGGCTTCGACGTTTTCGACGAACCGCCGGAAACTGTAGGAAAGTACCGGATCGGTGAGCACACCGTGGCGCAGGCCATTGCGTGGCTGAGCGAGCGGCCCGCTCGTGGCCGCTTCTTCCTCTGGGTGCACTTGTTCGACGCGCATGTACCCTACAATCCGGCCCATCGGTTTCCGAACGCCTCGCCTGAAGCCGGCCAGCGATTGCTCCGCTTCGTCATCGAGCAGCAACACGTTGATTTCGGGTTCTTCCACCGCGACGGCCACAAGTTGTTGGCGCTCATGGACGCCTACGACGGCGAAGTCGCCGCCGTCGACCGGGCGGTCCAGCGGTTATTCCGGCACATCGAGACCGAGTTTCCCACGAGCAAGAGCTTCTGGATCATCACCAGCGACCACGGCGAGGGACTGGGAAATCATCGCTGGCTGGATCACGGCAAGATGATCTACAATGAACAAATTCGGATCCCACTGATGCTGCACTTCCCTTCCGGCGCATTTGCGGGTCGCGTCGTGGACCGGGTCGTCGAGAACGTGGACATCTTCCCCACTGTCGCAGCGCTCACGGGTGAAAGCTTGGATGGCCAGGTCCCGGCCATCCAAGGTACTTCCATAGTTCCACTTCTTCTGAACTCTCATGACAAGCTTCCGCCCCGGTACGCGTTTGCGCAACGAAGGGACTTCGACAAGCGGCCGAGGCGGATCATCCCGGAGAGAACCGTGTACGAATCCGGCAAGAAATACGCGCTCCAGGACGGACGGTACAAGTACATCTTACGAACCGCGGCGACCGACGAGTTCTTTCACGTCGAAGACGATCCGTACGAGGTGACGAACTTAATTGGCTCCCCTTCCGCGGGAAGGGACCGCTTGAGGAATGCCTTGCTGGCAAAGATCGACGAGTTGAAACGAGGTGTGACCCGAACCCCCAAATCGGTCGATGCGAGAACCAAAGAAAGGCTCCGCGCTCTCGGCTACGTCGAATGAGGCCTCACACGTCTCACTCTCTGTGCGCTGTCAGAATGGGCCGCACAAGACGTCCCCATCGCCGCACCGCCAGATAGCCATCGAGTCGCCCGCTCAGGAGGCGTTCGAAAGTATGCACCGATCGGACGTAATACATGTCGACGCGTGGTAGGCTGTGGGAGCCGTCGGGCCCTGCCCGTCGGAGGACGGTCGTACACGCGGTGTGGAACTCTCGCCGTACGATCGCACTGGACGCCGGACTGACCCGGCCGAACGGATACGCGAAGCTCTCAACCGGCTGCTGTAAACGGCTCTCGATATCCGCTCGGCAGGTGACGATCTCCTCCTTCGCTGCCGCTGCCGACAGTCGTTGCAGGTCCGGATGCGTGCGCGTGTGCGCGCCGACTTCCATGCCAGCCGCCGACAGCTCCGCAACCTGTTCCCAGCTGAGCATCGGCTGGGTGCCGAGTCCGGCTGGTGGCGGCGCCCAGTCGTTCCGGCCGCCTACGTGACCAGTGACGAGGAACACCGTGGCCGTGAAGCCGTGCTGGGCCAGCGCCGGCACCGCCACGTCGAAGACGTTTGCATAGCCATCGTCGAACGTCAGCACGGCGCATCTCGTGGGCCACGACCCATGAGCCTCCCGGTGGCTCACCGCCTCGCGCAGCGAGATGCCTCGAAAACCGCGGTCGGCAAGAGCGCGCATCTACTGGACAAGAGCCTGCGGCGCGACCGAGACGACCGAGCCGCTCGCATCGAGGGAATGGTAGGTGAGGATCGCAATGGATCGCATGGCCCCGCGTGGTCAGCCGGCGCGCCGCGGTGCAGCACTCCGGCCCGTCACATACCCGACGAGCTCGCCAAAGGACCACCAGGTTTCGAGCAGCACGACGAGCGGCATGCAGAGCAGCAAGCGATCCAGATGCCGTCCTCTGCGCAACCCCTGTGACAGGACCCGCCAAGACAGGACGGCAGGAAGCAGCAGCGCGAGCCCGGCGAAGCGCCCACGCCGCGCGCGCGTCGTCTGCGCCACCCGGCTTCCGGCGAAGGACCGCCCCCAGACGTAGCGCTCGCGTAGCGCTGGCCACAGCCGCAGATCACGCCGGGTCTGGTAGACAATCATGCGCGGCTCCAGCCGGAGCATCGCACCACGCCGCTGCAATTCCCCGTTCACCACCGTCTCGTGAAAGGCCTCCCGCCACAACTCCTCCACGCTCGCGAGCGCGTCGCGTTTGTATGCCACGTTACTGTCGCTGACGGACGCTACCGGGCCCTGCGGCACCGGGTTCTGGTAGCGGCCGAAGTCGCAATAGTAGACCGCCCAGTTCAAGGGGCGGTCCACGCCGTTCTCGATGGCACCCCCGACGGCCGCATCCGGCCCTTCGTGCGCTGCCAGAAGCGCGGAACACCAGTCCGATGAGGCGGTTCCGTGATCCTCCAACATGGCGATGATGCGCCCCCGCGCGCGGCGCAATCCGATGGCGCGTAAGATGTCGTGATGCTCGCGGCTGAAGCTTCCGAACCGTTCGGCATCCACCTGTGCGCGCGCATCCACGAAGTCGACCCATGGAAATCGATGCGCCAGCTCTGCAACGCCATCGAGTCGAGCGTCGTAGGGAACGATGCACTCCACGCGGCACCCTACGGCACTGGCCTGTAGTGCCTCCAGGCACCCGCGCAGCACGTCACACCCTCCCGAGATGACGGCAATCACCACGGACAGTTCCGGTCGATTGGCCGGCGACTCCGGTGCCGCTGCGTTCCCGACCATCACTCGATCTTCGACAAGCTATCGCCGGGACCCCACAGAAACCCGATCCATTCTCCGAAGACGTAGGTCACGGTGATCGGGATCATGTAGGGGAGTGCGCAGATGAACTTGCGGACGCGATGGCGCTTCGCGACCACGCGCGCTGCCGTGCGCGCCAAGAGCAACGGCGCGAGGAACGGCGCCAAGAACACGTACGCAATCCGGAACCCGCGTGACACGTGCGCCCGGCGGATTCCGGCGAAGGCGCGGCTGAACAGGAAACGCTGCCGCAGATAATAGCGGAAGCCGAACGGCCCCTCGTGGTAGACGACCAGGTCCGGCTCCAGCCGGAACCGTTCTCCGGCTGCCAGCAAGGCGTGGTTCAAGCCGGCCTCCCAGTACCCGCTCCCCGCAGCCGGCAGGTGGGCGAGCAGCAGGTCGCGTCGGTAGACACAATTCGCAGCACAGACGTCGGCCGTGTCGCCCCGTTTCACCGGCGGCATGTAATTGTTGTACTCGGTGAAGTACACGGCCCAGTCCATCAGGCGCTCGTAATTCGCGTCTTCGACCGGCCCACCGAGCACGGCCAGGGGATCGCGAACGCAACGCAGGATCGTGGGAACCCAGTCGTGCCGCGCCACGCAGTGCTCTTCGATGATGGCGACGTGGTCCGCCCGCGCCAGCGCGATCCCGTGGCGGCGCAAGTCCGGTACACTTTCAGCCGGGGGGCGGTCAACGAGTCTGACCCACGGAAAGTCGCGCACGATAGCAGCGGCCACCTCGCCTCCGACGCGATCGATGACGATGCACTCGACGTCGTGCTGAGTGCGTTGCGGCTCGAGCGATGCCAGGCAGCGCGTGACGAACCGCAAGCCAGCGCCGGAGGCAATCACGATCGACAGTTGTGGCGTGGACATTGCCTCGGCTGCAATTGCAGTCAGCGCCTCACGCTTCCCCGCGCAAAGAAGACCGGCCGGCCCGCCAGGACCGACTGGCTCACTGACACGCTCGGCGGGCGAAGGGGATCGCCCGCCTGCTTGCGCGCGAGCAACTCCCTTACAACGGCCAGGTAATGGTTCACGAAAGCAGGCTCGGCAAATTCCGTCTCGTAGGCAGCACGCCCCTCGCATCCCAAGCGGGCACGCAACGACGGATCCGCACGTAACGCCTCGATCGCAGCGCGCAGCTCCTCTGCGGTGCGATAGGCCAGGCCTCCACCGTGAACACGGAGAATCTCAGCTAGGGAGCTTTGTGCGTGGGCAATCACCGGCGTGCTGGCGGAAAACGACTCCGCGACGATCAGACCGAAGGTCTCATAGGAAAGTGACGGCACCAAGGTGCCCAGGGCCTGGCGATAGAGCGCCTGGAGACCACGCGGGGCCACGCGTCCCAGAAATTTGATGTTCGCCGCGCCGGCAGCGAGCGATCGCAGCTGGCCTTCGAAGTTACCCGTGCCTGCGATCAGCAGGTCGACCTCACTGAGCCTGCGGAAGACCGGAATGATCACTTGCACGCCCTTGATCTTCTCCAATCGCCCCGTGAACAGAAAGTAGGGCCGCCCGTTGTCCAGGGCCGGGTCGGCTGGAGCCGCAACGGGCTCAGGATGGAACAGCGGCAGCTGGATCATCGTGCCGCGCAGCCCCCGCTCTTGATGCATACGGATGGTGAACACACTGGGCCCCAAGAAGGCGTCGATATGGCGCGTCGCGCGCTGCACGAGGCCGGTGTACCGCCAGAGCTGGGGTGGGCGCCCTCCCGCAACGGTGCAGCGGATGCATGTCGGTTTGGTACAGACCTCGCGATCGAACCGCCACAGTACATGCATGGGACATACGAGCCAGTGGTCGATGAGCGTGCACAGTTTCAGGCCCCGGCCGGAGCGGAAGGCTGCGGGTCCCCCGAGCAGGGAAACGTTGTTGTAGTGGATCACGTCGTACGTCCCCTCGTCGAGCCACTTCCGGAGCCGGGCGGCCTGCAGGACGGGATGGCCGGTCTGCTGGACTGCCAGCAACCCGAGCTTGCCAAGCGGGGCGCGCACGCCGTGAACCTTGACGGCCGGATGGTCCGTGTACGGTTCCGTCGGGCGGTGGCCCGCCAGCATTTCGTATGCCGAGGGACTGTGGAGCACCGTGACGTCGTGCCCGCGCCGCGCCAAGCTATTGGCCAGGCGATGCGCGTAAATGCCATCACCGCCGAAGTTGAACGGCGGGTAAAACGTGCTGACGATACAGAAGCGCACGGCGGTACCGTTGTGGCGTGACTGCGTGTGCTCGCTAACCTCGATCCGAAGATACGAGCGGGCCGTTATCGCTGCCTCCCCCTTTGACAAAGGGGGACTGAGGGGGATTTTGCGACGCGCCATGAAATCCTCCCTGCCCCTCCTGTGCGAAAGGAGGGGACCCGTGGTTGCAGCGCCAGCGCTTCCTGGCCAAAGTTCCTATTCGTTCTCCCATCTATCTTCGGATCAAGGCTAAGAGCCACGCAGCCACACCACGCCGTTGTACACGGTGCCAATAATCCAGCCTACGAGGCCGCCGAGGACCGCGCCGTATGCCAGCCCCACCAAGCTGCCTGGCCACGTCACCGAGTAGCCGTAGAAGAAGTGCTTCAGCAATTGCAGGTGTGCACCGACATTCGGCCCGCCCCGGATCAACAACCACGCGGTCACCGTGAAGATGCCGAGTGCCCCCAGCACGGCGCATACCAGCGCCAGCACCCCGGCATGGATGCGGGCGACGGCTCGGCCTACTTGGTATTCGTCGAGTTCCCGGTCCATTCTTTACACCCGATCCAGCAGGTCGCGGCGTGCTTCGGCCGCCGCCCGCCGGCGCAACAGCCATGCATAAGAAGCCAGGCCCCAGTTACGGAGTCCAGCCGCAAGATAGCCTAGGGCAAACCCGCCGCATACGGCCTCCGCGGCGCCCATCAACGCCCCGGTCCACGTCACCCTGAAACCGATCAGATAGTTCGCCAACAAGCTCAGATTCCGTCCGACGAAGGGACCGCCCTTCAGCAACAGCACGGCGGTCGCACAGAACAGGCCCAAACCGGCAACAACTCCGAACGACGCCCCGAGGGCTACCGGATCCAGGCGCGCGAACACCGCTGCGATCACCTTGTCCGGCACCTGTGCGGGAAGCGGCGTAGGCGCCAGGCGCTCGGCGGCGCGGCGCACGCGACCTTCTTCATGATACACCGCCTCCGTATTCACCGCCCAGACATCGTAGTCAGCGCCGGCCAGATTCCGCGCGGCGTATACGCCTGCCAACATCGAGTGGTCCTGGTTGTTGTAACGGTGCTGGCCGTTGCGGCCGATCAATTGCAGGTTCGTGAACCGCGACACGTACTTACGCACCGTGTTCAGGCTCTCCTGGTAGGTCTGATCATAGACCGGATAGGCCTTCGTCATTCGCACCACCGTGCCATCTTCCACCTCGCTCGGGTCGATCAGGCCAATTTTCACGCAATCGCGGATACCGGCCTCGATCAATCGTTGTTCCGGCCAAGTCCACTCCTCGTCCCGGTCCCACAAGAAGTACTCGAGCCCCAGCGACGTACGCGACGCATCCGGCACCATGTACGGGCTCCAGTTCTTGTAATTCTGGATCCGGCCCAGCCGCACTTCAGGCGAATGCACGTAAATCCAGTTATCGGGAAACACGGTCTCCCGCTTCACGATCAACACCACGGTCAGATAGTCACGGTAGCGCAAGCGATTCGCAGCGCGCAGCACTGCATCGGGCGGTGGCGGGTCCAACGCGTTGATGAGATCGCGGACAGGCATGCTCGAGATG
>JBHHYR010000195.1:0-7514 GCA_046757585.1 Binatia bacterium
CTCCTGATCCTGCTCGCCCCGTTCGCGCCGCACCTCGGCGAGGAACTCTGGGAGGCGCTGGGCCATCCCGCGAGCATCTTTGCGGCACGCTGGCCCAGCTTCGATCCCACCCTCATCGTCGAAGACATGGCCGTGATTGCCGTCCAGGTGAACGGCAAGGTGCGCGGCCGCGTCACGGTACCGCGCAACGCTTCGGAAGCGGACATCGTCGCGGCCGCGCTCGGTGACGCGGCCGTGCAGGCGTACGTCGATGGCAAAGCTATTCGCCGGCGGGTCGTGGTGCCGGGCCGCCTCGTCAATTTGGTTGTATAGTTGTGCGGCGTCTCGCGTGCATCGTCCTGATCGTGGTTAGCGGCTGCGGCTACCACCTGTCGGGTGACGAATCCAGCCTACCGGAGGATGTCCAGTCCTTGAGCGTGGGCACGTTGGTCAACCGATCGCGCGAGTTCGGACTGGCCAAGACGCTGGCCTTCGCCTTCGAGCGCGAGATTCATGAGCGAGGTCACTTCCGCATGGAGGAAGAGCCGGGAGCCGGCGATGCCGTGCTCAGCGGGATCATCCGCGACGTGAGCGTACGCCCAGTGTCCTTCGACGCGAATGACATGGCGCTGCAATACGCGATCGTGCTGACGTTGGATCTCACGCTCACCCGCCAGCGTGACGGCAAGATCTTGTGGTCCGTCAGTGACCTGCGCGAAGCGGACGAGTACAGCGCCAACGCCCGCGTCGTCGTGACGAGCTCCTCGCAGTTCCAGCAAGGCACCCTGGGGGCCGCGGACGTCCGTAGCCCCCAGTTCAACAACATCGAGTTGGCGGAAACCGAACGCCGCACGGCACTCGCCCGGCTGCTCAGGCACGCGGCACGCGACGTGTACAACCAGATGGTCGAGGAGTTTTGAGACGCGCGGGAGCGGCGGGGCGACACGGCCCACCCGCGGCGGGATGTCGAGCGAGCAGTCCGTTGAAAAACAGGCGCCGTAGCCAGGGCGAGGGATTGTCCGTCAGATCGAGGCGCCGAACTGGAGGCAAATCGGGTGACTGTGTTGAGGATTCGGTAACGCACAGCTGGTGGAAAGTAGCCGCCCGCAGCAGGGGCCCCGTCTTCCGACGGGCTGCTAGGACGTCTTCAAGGCGGCAACTTGCCGGCTCAACCGGGCAATGCGCCGCGCGGCGTTGTTGCGATGGAGCACTCCCTTCGTGACTGCTTTGCCGAGGGTTTTCATGACCGTACGCAGCTGCGTGTCCGCGGCCGTGCTGTCCTTGCCAGCGATGACCGTACGCAGCTCGCGAACCGCATGACGCACGTGTGTGCGCACGACGTGATTGCGCGCGGCGCGCTTGACGCTCTGGCGGTGACGCTTCATTGCAGACTTGTGACGCTGGGCCAAGTCGCTTCCTCCTCACAGTGTTGCGCGCTTGGGTAGCATAGCAGCTGCGGACCGTCAAACCAGGCCAACGGCACAGCGGTGACGATGTCGATGCAGCGGGGCAAAATGAGTGAGAATCAGGAGATCGCCCGCGCAGCGGGGCTCGTGGGGCTCTTGACCCTCTTCAGCCGCGTCGCCGGTCTGGTGCGGGACGCAGTGGTTGGCTATTACTTCGGGACCGGGTTGGCGGCGGACGCGTTCTTTGTCGCCTTTCGCACGCCGAATCTGTTGCGTCGCTTCGTCGCGGAAGGCGCGATGAGCACGGCGTTCATCCCCGTCTTCACCGATTACCTGACCAATCGCTCGCGTAAGGAAGCCGTCGACGCGGCGTCGGCGCTCACCACCTTGATGGCTGTCGGCCTTGCCGTGCTCGCACTCGCCGGTGTCCTGTTCGCCCCCGCTTGGGTCACCTTCTTCGCGCCTGGCTTCGTGGGTGAGCCGGGCAAGTTCGCGTTGACTGTCACGCTGACCCGGTGGGTGTTCCCCTATATTTTCCTGATCAGCCTGGTCGCTCTAGCGTCGGGCATTCTCAACTCGCTGCGGCACTTCGCGGCGCCAGCGATGTCGCCGATTCTGCTGAATCTGTCGATGATCGGGGCAGCGGTCTTCCTCTGCCCGCGGCTCGCCACGCCGGTGAAAGGGTTGGCGTATGGGGTGATCCTCGGAGGCGCCCTGCAGCTGATGTTGCAGGTGCCGCCGCTGCTGCGGCATGGCATTCGAATCCTGCCGCGATGGAACCCTCGGCACGAGGCAGTGCGCCGGGCCATGCGTTTGATGGTGCCGATGGTCTTTGGCGCAGCGGTGTACCAGATCAACGTCATGGTTGACACGATCCTGGCCTCGGTCCTGCCAAGTGGGAGTGTCTCGTACCTCTGGTACGCTGGTCGGGTTTTCGAGTTTCCACTCGGGATCTTTGCGGTTGCGTTGGGCACAGCGGCGCTGCCGAGCTTTTCGGCGCAGGCCGCACGCGGCGCCTACGGCGAGTTGCGGCGCAGCCTACAGTTCTCGATCCGTACGGCGAATCTGATCGCCGTACCGGCGACAGTGGGGATCATGGTGCTGGCGACGCCCATCACCTCAGTGCTCTTTCAGCGCGGGGCGTTCGGCTACGAGCAGGCGGTGCTGACCGCCCACGCCCTCTTCGCCTTTGCCCTGGGACTCTGGTCGGTCTCCATGGTCCGGCTGATCGTGCCGGCGTTCTATGCCATGGAGGATACCCGCACACCCGTGATGACCGCCGCTGCCGCGTTCGTGGCCAACTGCGGTTTCAGTCTGCTCTTGATGGGCCCGGTCGCAGCCACCGGCGAGTCGCGCCTCGCCGCCGGCATCGCCACCCTGACACAGACGATGTCGGTGTTCGACTTGCGCCACGCAGGCCTGGCACTGTCGACCTCCCTGGCGGCGACGGTGAACCTCGTCTTGCTTGTTGCTGTCTTGCGGCGGCGGCTCGGTGGGCTGCGTCTTGGGCTGCTGCCGTCGTTCGCCCGCAGCCTGGCAGCCTCCGTCGTGATGATTCCGGCGGTCCACTACGTCGCTGGACTGACCCAGTGGTCACAGCCTGGCCATCTCCTGGCGCACGCTGGGGTGCTTTTGGCCGCGGTGGCCGTTGGTATCCTGGTGTTCCTGGTGGTTATTGTTGCGCTGCGAGGAGATGAGGTGCAGGCAGCCTCCCGCTTGCTGCGCCGGCGCCTGGTGCGACAGCGAGACCCACAGCAGTAGGCTTGCTGCGAGAATCGGTTCGCCCTCAGACTTTGCTCTTGGCCTCGTCCCAGAGGACGTTCATCTCGTGTGCGGGCGTCAGCTGTAGCTCCTGCTGGCGTTCAGCCAGGCGCTCTTCGATATAACGAAATCGGCGGACGAAACGGTCGCTCGCACGTTGCAACGCGTCCTCGGCGTGCAGGTGAAGGTGGCGCCCGAGTGAAGTCAGTGCGAACAGCACGTCGCCCAACTCCGCCTCCACGTCGGATGCGCTGCCGTGCTCAATCGCGGCTTCGAGCTCCGCAACTTCTTCTCGCAGCTTGTCCAGGACGCCACTCGGCCCCTGCCAATCGAAACCGACGCGCGAAGCCTTTTCGCTCAAGCGATGCGCCCGCAGCAGCGCAGGAAGTGCACGGGGTACGCCCGCCACGGTGGAACGGTCTTCGTGATGCTTGCGCTCGTCGGCTTTGATACGCGCCCAGTTCCGCAGCACCTCGGCAGAGTCCTTGACGGCGGTGTCGCTGAAAACGTGCGGGTGGCGGCGGATCATCTTTTCGGTGATCCCGTGGATCACGTCTTCGATGGTGAACAGCCCTTCCTCACGTGCCATCTCCGTGTGGAAGATGACCTGGAGCAGCAAGTCTCCGAGTTCCGCCCGCAGTTCATCGATGTTGTTGTTCTCGATGGCTTCGGCGACTTCGTAGGCTTCTTCAATGAGGTAGGGCTTGATTGACGCGCGCGTCTGCTCCCGGTCCCACGGACAGCCACCGGGTCCGCGGAGCCGCTCCATGATGTGCACGAGTTCTACGAACGCTTCACCAGCAGCCATCATTTCTGGCTAGCGTACGCCTTGTGCCGAGTCAACGTACTGGCAGCGGCGGATACTATCCCGACTCGGACGCACGCGAGTGGTCCCGGCGGAATCGCCAGTATGGGCTCTGCCTGGGCGACCTTACGGCGCTTCGTCTCGCACCGCCACGAGGCCGTTGAAGACGCCCGAGTAGCCCGTACCGTCCGGACCGATCGTGATAGGTGCCCAGAGGTTGTCATAGCCCCAGCCGGTGCCAGTGAGAACCTTGTAAACGGTTCGACCCGTCTCGAAGTCGATCGCGGTAAAGTACCACGCATCCACACCCCAGGGTTGTGGGTCTTTCGTGTAGACGTAGACGAGGCCGTTGCGACGGGAGAGCTTTGGAACGCATGATGGAGCCCGTTCGTGGCTCACCCAGATAGTGCGGCAGTGGGAGCGGTCCTCGCTGATGTCGACGCGCGCGATCCCGCCTACGGTCGCTTTGCCAAATAAGAGGCTGGTGAAATTCCGGTACCCATAGTTGTTCTCGACGATCACCGAATTGCCGAAGCCGATGAGGGAGTTGTCAGTGGCGCTGTGCCCCTTCTCGAACACCGGCACTTTGCACAATGTCCGGTGCGCGGTGAAGTCGGGAGTGCGATTGATGAAAAGGACGTCGGTGGGATCTGCCCCGTCGGCGATCACCACGAGGTCATCCCCGATGAGGGTCGGTGATGTACCGGAGCCGAGGTTGATCTGACCGGGGCGCGCTGCAGCTGCCCGGGTGTATGCTTCGCGCCACTTGACCCTCGGCGTCCCGTCACTGCCCCGCCGGAAGCCATACATGGCGTAGTCCGAGACGATATAGACGCCACCCGCAGCCACTGCGAAGGAGTTCTGGATTTCTTCCCCGTCGAGCTGGATGGTCCTCACGGTACCGGTCGCTGGGTCAACGGTGCCCACGATGCCGTAGCGCGAGACCCACCAATAGTACCCGTCCCAGTCCGGCAGGACGGCGGTGACGGCGTCACATCGGCCTCGTGGAAACAGGTGGTGCGGAAAGGAGAAGCAGTCGCGTTGCGACAGGTAGCCCGCCAAGGGGTAGGAGGCTTCGTCCACCAGTTTGAGCCCCTGCTCGGTCTCGTGGATCCCGATGATCCGCAGCGTTTGGTGGGCGTCGACGAGGACGATGCGGTCGCGGTTGTCAAGAAAGAAATACGCGCCGCCCGAGGTGTCGGTGAAGATCTTCTGGAGATCAAACGTCAGGGCTGCCTGCCACGTGCTTGCGCGGGGTGGGAGCTTCAGCGACGTGTACTCCCCAAGCGTACGGGGATCGAGGACGCGCAAGTTGAACGCGCTGAAACCGCCGCACACCGTGACGATGCGCCCCCGCGCATCGAACGTGAGCGCGGCGCACAGGCCGCCGAGCGGGGCGTACGCCGCCGACGTCACCGTGGGATTCTTGCCGAGGGGCCCACTTGCCGCGTACGTCCCAGACGCATACGAGTCCCCGTGCATGTTGTTCGCCCCGTGTGCGGCCATGTAGGGGTGCTGCGGCGGCGGTGTCCCGGCCACCGGTTTCGGGGCCTGCGGGCGCCCGACGTATGCCTTGACCAGACTTCTCCCGTACCAGTTGGGAACCGCCCGGGCAGCAGGAACATCCCCAGCGCGGGCTGCTTCACAGCCGATCATCCCCACCAGCACAACCACGGCGCATCTCACTGCAGAGAGCCGCTGCCAGCCCATGTCAGAGGCCCCAACCCCACTCAAAAGGCTGGTGGTTGTCGCCGCTCGCTAGGCGGCGTCTTCGGGCGGTGGGACCGGCCCCTTCGAGAACTGAGGAAGCCCATCGGTGATGTCGAACCAGGGAGCCTTCTCACTCACCCAGATATGTGCGCTGGGCCGGATGCCTGGATCTGAATCGAGCGTTCCCGCGCGCACGGTCATGAGATCGGGGGGCTCCGGGAAACGCTTGAAGACCGGCGATCCGCACCGTGAGCAGAAATGGCGGCGATTCCCGGGTGACGATTGATGAAAGGACAGGGCGTCCTCTCCAGCCACGATGCGGAAGTCGTCGCAGCGCACGAAAATGCTGGTGTTGAGTGACGAGCCAGTCGCCCGCCGGCACTCCTCGCAGTGGCAGTACAAGAGCGCAAGCGGCTCTCCGGTGATCTCGTACCGGACGGCGCCGCAGAGGCAGTGACCGGTTAGCACGCGAGTCCTTCCGGACGCCGCGCAACGAGCCGGGCCCGGGGCGGCCTGGCAATGCGACGAGGCTGCACCACGACCGGTGCCTTCCATGAGAAGACCAGTCATGTCAAGCAATCAATCACCCTGCTGCCCCCGGCGCCAGCCAGTGATCGCGTTAGCGATGCGATGGCCCGCGCACTCTCAGAGAGCTGGGCAAGCCCGCACACAGGATCGCGTCTGCGGCTGGTCGCTGGGTATTGGCTCGAGCCCGGTGCTGAGCATCTGTTCTGTTGAGTTTTCCAGCGCGTTGCGGTCTTGAAGAGGCGACCCCGTAAGATTGGTCAGGCCAGATGTCGCGTACAACCGGTGTGAATTCGCTTGACAGCGCTTCGGATGGGAGCGTATTTGAAACTGGTCAGACAAGCAGCCGCGATGATGGTGGCCGGCCGGTTTCGCCGAGGCGTGTCGTGGGCTGGGGACAGGGGAGAGCGGCGATGAGAAGCGAGGCAACCGGGGCCGCTCCGCGCAGGCCTATGGCCATCACCTTCCTGGCGGTGGTCGTGATTGTCATAGGGCTTCGTTGCCTGCGCCCGTATCCGGGATAGCAAATGAGCAAGCAGAAAGAGCCCGCCTGGGTGCCAACGGTATCGCGGCGCGGTTTCCTGAAGGGAGCGGCGGCCTTGACACTGTCGCTGCGGGGGCTTCGCCTCGTCTCGCCGGCCGCCGCGGCGGCCGAACGGCCGGCGAACGGGGCATCCACCTACGGTGGTTGGGAGGATCTCTACAGGGAGAAGTGGAGCTGGGACAAGGTCGTGCGAGGCGCGCACCTGTGGGCCAACTGCGCCTCGGCGTGTAGCTGGGACGTGTACATCAAGGAGGGCGTCGTGTGGCGCGAAGAGCAGGCGGCGGTGTACACGCAAACCAACGCGCGCCTTCCGGACTTCAACCCCCGCGGCTGCCAGAAAGGGGCATGCTACAGTGAGCTGATGTCGCGTCCCTCGAGGCTCAAGTATCCGCTCCGGCGGGTGGGTCCTCGAGGATCGGGAAAGTGGCGCAAAGCGTCCTGGGATGATGTGCTGACCGAGATCTCCGACCGTGTGATTGACGTCTGCCTGGAGGACGGTCCCCAGGGCATCGCCTGGGACTTCGGCAACATGGACTTCGGTCCCAGCGCCGCCGCGCAAATGCGGCTCTTCATGCTTCTCGGCGTGCCACTGATGGACTCGCTTGCCGGCACGGGAGATTTTCCGATCGGCGCGGCGCAGACATGGGGATTCGGGGCTGTGGACGGATCGGCGGATGACTGGTTTCACTCCGACTTCATCGTGATCTGGAGCATGAACCCCGTGTATACGCGTATCCCGGAGGCACATTTCCTGTGGGAGGCACGCTACCGGGGTGCCGCCGTC
>JBHHYR010000196.1:0-7427 GCA_046757585.1 Binatia bacterium
CCTTGATCTGACGCAAAATCGCTTACCCTCGCTACGGTGCCTATTTTTCAACGGACTGCTAGTTGTTGCTGATAATCGTCAGCGTGCGGTCCCGCGCGTGTGCGCGAGCGTTCTGTGGGGATGGAACCGAGCGAGATGACGGCCGCGTGCAGGGACCTTCCTCTGCATCCCCCAAGCACCGACGGCGGAGGACGATGGTGGACCCGGCACGCACGGTAGCGCGGATGCACCGCGCTATGAACGAATACGTCGACAGTTGGCGCCGTGATCCTGCCGGCCCGTGGTGGGAGGGGGATCTGGGCGGACAGCTTTACGGGATCCTGGAACGACATTTTCCACGCGTGAGTCCGACTACGCTAGCAACCGCCCCCAGTTTCCTTGCGCGCTGGCGAGCGCCTCTGTTCCACCGTCTGACCGCCGAGTTCCATGTCCCGGGTGGCGGCAAGGGGATCTACCCCGATTTCTCTTACCGCGGGCCGCAGGGGGATGGCTTCGACTGGGTCCTGGAACTCAAAATTGCTTCAATGACCCGGGTCGCAACCTCCGATGTGCAGAAGCAGGCGAGCGAGTTGATCAACTACATGCTCGACGATGTGAGAAGGTGGGCTGCCCGCGAAGATACTCGCTACGTTCTATCCTTCGCTGCCGTCAATGCGCCAGACGTCCTCGAAACCAGGCAGAGAGGATCTGCACAGCCTCAAAGTTACTTACGAACGTTTCTAGATGGCGTGGACGCTGTCCTTGACCAAAAGCTCCAAGAGCTCCGGGCCGAAGTTCCGGGTGACACTACGTGGGACATGTGGATTGTCTGCAAAGAAATAAGCGGAGAAAGAATCAGGAAATTCGACCAGGTTGTCTGGGGCGTCAGGTCCAGGAAGTTGTACCGGTCCACGACCCCTGGTGGCTTCCAGACTTGAAGAGCAGCTGCAAGGTCTCACCGCCCTGCTGCATCGCCGCCGTCGGGTGACACGTCGGGTGGAGCGGCTTGGTCAGCTTCGGCCCCGCTGCTACGCTGCCGCTCATGGCTACCACGGCAGACAGAATTTTGCAGGACGCGCTGGGTCTGTCCGAGCAGGAACGCGCAGAAATCGCGGCCCGACTCATCGAGAGCCTGGACGCCCGCGACAGCGACGCCGCGGGAGTCGAAGAGGCGTGAGCCGCTGAGATCGAACGGCGGTGCGCCGCGCTGGACGCTGGCACCACGGGCACGAGGGCCTGGGACGACGTGCGCCGCCAGATCGAAACGGAGATCCTGCGCAGGTGAGGAAGCGCCTCCGCGTCGAGGACGCGGCCCGAGGCGAACTCCGCGCGGCTATCGCTTGGTACCAACAAAAACGCGCCGGGTGCCGAGCTTGATCTGATGGCGTGTGAGGTGTATTACACATAACCAATGCATCGAGCGCAGATCCTTCTCGAGGAGTGGCAGTACGAGGCGCTCAAGTCGGTTTCCGAACAGAAGGGGCGCAGCGTGTCCGACCTCGTGCGCGAGATTCTCACGAGGCATCTCAGAGCGTCGGGGCGCCGCGCGAAGGATCCTCTGTCGCGGATCGAGGGCGCTGCTAACGACGCGGCAGCTTACGGGCGCACCCACGACGAGGTCTTGTACTCCAAGAAGTGACTCCGCCCAATGGAGCGGATCTTCGTGGATACGAGCGCCTGGATCGCGTACGCCAACCGGGCCGATCCGGATCACGCTCGCGTGCGAGACCTCCTGCGCTCGTTTCGGGGGCGGCGCATCACGTCGAACTTCGTGTTCGACGAAACCGTGACCTTTTGTCGCTATCGATTCGGCCATGAATTGGCGGCCGACATCGGCAACGCTCTGCTCGATGCGCGGGTCGCCGATCTGATACGCGTCACCGCGGACGACGAGCGGCAGGCCTGGTTGCTGATGGTCGGACGGCCCGATCAGCGATACAGCTTCACCGACTGCACATCGTTTGCCCTGATGCGGCGGCTGCGCCTTCGCACCGTGGCCGCCCTCGACCAGCACTTTCGCACCGAACGGTTCGAGGTCGTCCCCGTTGTCTGACGAGCCCGTGAGGGCAAAAGTGGCAGGCGGCTCCGTTGGAGCCCGCTCAGGTCTTGCCGTTCTGGCGGTCGCGCTGCCGGCCGCGGAGGACGCTCTAGGTCGAGATGCGAAGCCCCCAGGGCACAGCTGCCGTTGCGGATTTGCGTGCAAGCGCGGCGCGCGCTCAGCCAGCAGCCCCACCGGCCACCGCACGTCATCGCTGCACGAGAGGATTCGCCGGGTATGGGTGAGCGCCTGAGGCCCCTGTACTTCGCAACTCGGGAACGTCCCTGCTGGCCCGTCGCAACTTGAGTGACCATCGTTACTACGTCCCCCACGTCCCTCGCTATGAAGGCTCGGGCGGACGTAGTAACGTTGCGGCCTTTCCATTCAGGCCCGGCTGGCAAGGCAGATTCGCCCCCACAACTGGCACGAGCCCCGCGAGCCGTCCGCAATGGTCTCGCGCTTGCCACGTATGCCGGATCGTTCTAAATTGTATGCATACGGCGGAGGCGAGATGGCGAGAAGCAGCAACTTGAAGCGCAAGTCCTATTTCGTGGACGAGGCAGCGGTTCGCCGAGCCAGAAAGGCGCTCAGGGCGTCGACGGACTCCGAAGCCGTGCGATTGTCCGTAGAGCGCGTCGCCGAAATGGAGGAGTTCTGGCGCTTCATGGAACGGTCGAGACGGACGCTCGCGCCCCACAGCATCCGGAAGCCGTAAGGTGCCCTGGGCTGTCCTGGACACGGACATCTACATTGGGCACTGGGAGGCCGGCCTGCATGACGAGTTGCTCGCCTCCGTGCGCCAAGCCTTCATGATCAGGCATTCTGCTGTCGTGCTTTCCGAACTGCGCCGTGGGGCGCGGACCCTGAGAGCACGGCGTCTGGTGGCCCAACTGTACAGATTGGCGCGGACGTGCTGGGAACCCACCGCTGATGACTGGTGGAAAACCGGTCGCTTGGTGCAGGAAATCGGCGATGCAGCCGGATGGGAGATCGCCAAGCGGCGTGAGTTCCAGAACGACGTGCTCATCGCCCTAACGGCGCGCCGTCACGGTGCGACCGTCGTGACCGCAAACCAGGCCGACTTTCGCTTGCTGGCCAGGCAACTGCGCATCGGGGTTCTCTACGCTTGAAGTGCGTGCTTGAGGTTGGGGATATTGGGCCCGAAGTGCTGAGGCGCCTCAGCGGCGGGGCGAGTACGCGTTGAAGCTTGCCAACGAGTGTCTGGCGGCCGGCTGCGGCGGTCCGTCGCAGGTCCTTCTCGAACTGTTTGGTCTCGAAGATCCGACACTCACCCAACCAGCCGCCCCTTTCGCCGCCGCGCGCAGCGGCTCGTAGGCTTCGTCGTCCAGTCTCAGAGTGACGCTTTTCCGCATGTCTCTTGATCGCACGGTGCTGGCACGGGCATCCGGCCGGTCGATGTACGTCGGTGTCTGCGGATGTCCACAGCCACCGTTGCGGCCCGGCGTGCGAGCGCGGTGCGCGCTGAACCAGCAGCGCCAACGGCCGCGGCGCTGGTGGCCCCACATCCGATGCACGCGCGGGCCTCCCCTGGGGCCATTGACGGGCCAAAACGCTACCCACCGTGCCCAGGTGGAAAACGTTCGCGCACCCAGGCGAGGGCCTGGTCGCGTGTGGCCAGCGTCCCATCGAGCTGGGCCTCGGTGACGGCGGCAAGGATGCGACTGAACTGTGGGCCCGGCACGAAGCCCATTTCCATGAGGTCGCGGCCGCGGACCAGGGGGGCGGGCTTGATCTCTTCGGCGCCCAGCTCGCGGAGCTTTCTGCGGCAGAAGTCGTAGTAGGTGAGATCCTTGTTGGACGCCATCGCGTCGATGCGTGCCAGCTCGAGGAGCTCGTCGATGCCCTCGGAAGCGAGGAAACGCTTCAAGGTGCTCAGGCGCATGTCCGGTGCGTGTAGGAGGCGCAAGTGCTCACGCACCAGGAAGGCGACGCGTTCCCACGTCTCGCGGCTGCGCCGCAGCCGCGGGCAGATCTCTACTGCCATTGCCGCCCCCAGCTTGCAGTGGCCGGAGTAGGTGATGCGCTGCGCGGTCCGCTGCGCGCAGCTCGGCTTGCCAACGTCGTGCAGCAACGCACCCAACGCCAAGGTCTCGCGCGGGTGCTCGAGCTGCTCGAGCAGCCCGAGCGTATGGACGAATACGTCGCCTTCCGGATGATAGTCGGGTGACTGCTCCACCCCTTTGAGCGCGGCGACTTCGGGCAGGATCGGCGCGAGCAGTCCCGTCGTGTCCAGCAATTCGAAGCCGCGCCGTGCGCTGCCGCCGGCGCTGTCCGTGAGAATGCGCCCCACCTCCTCGCCGATGCGTTCCCAGGCGATGTCGGTAATCGAGGGGGCAGCAGCCTGAATCGCGGCGAACGTGGCGGGTTCGACGGTGAACCCGAGCCGCGCGGCGAAGCGGACGGCGCGCAGCATGCGCAAGCGATCCTCAGCGATGCGGGCTGCCGGGTCGCCGATGGCACGGATGACACGGTTCCGCAGATCCGCTTGCCCGCCGACGTAGTCGATGACCGTGTCGGTCACCGGGTCAAGGAACATGCCGTTGATGGTGAAGTCCCGCCGGCGCGCGTCTTCCTCCGGCGAGCTGAAGCGCACGCTGCTCGGGTGGCGACCGTCCAGGTACACCGCGTCCGCTCGGAAGGTCGCAACCTCGACCTGCTCATCCTCCATGACCACCAGCACGACGCCGAACTGGACCCCCACAGGAATCGTCCGCGCGAACAGACGTTGCACGGTGCTAGCGGGGGCGTCGGTGGCCACGTCGAAGTCCTGCGGCGCGCGTCCCAGCAAGCGATCGCGGACGCAGCCGCCTGCAAGGTACGCCGTGTAGCCGGCCTCTCGCAGGCGCGCGGCGACCGCGCGCGCCACGCACTCTTTGCGAATCATCGCTGCCATGGTTTCAGGGCGGGCAGCAGGGGTCAAGGAGGCTGTGGCCGAGCAACCGCGACCTGGGGCGTTGGCCCGCGGGTGCTTTCTCAGAGCCGCTGCGTCGCGAGCGCCGCTAGCGCAGCACGCTCCGGCTTGCTCGTGCCGCCGAGCGGCACCTCATCCCGCTCAACGAATAGGTATTGCTCCGGCCACTTGTACTGCGACAGTGCCTCAGTTGCGAGGGCACGCAGCTCCGCCTCCGTCACGACCGCACCGCGCCTTGCGACGATCAGCGCCACGAGCCGTTGTTCCAAGCCATCGGGCGGGAGCCCCACGACGTACACGGCGTCGACCCCGACGTGCATGCCCAGAACAGCCTCGACCTCCAGCGGTGACACGTTGATGCCCTTGACGCGCAACAGATCTTTGCTGCGGCCGACGAACTGGAACACGCCGCTGGCATCCATGCGGCCAAGATCTCCGGTCACAAAGAACCCCTGCGGGTCGAGGCCCGCCCCTGCCGGCTGCTTATAGTAGCCGCTGAACATTCCGGGACCGCGCACCCGGATCTCGCCCACCTCACCCGCCAGGCAGGGCTGCCCGCCCGCATTCACGACGCGCAGCTCCACTCCTGGCAGCGGCGCGCCGAGCTGCGCGCGGCGAACGTGCACTGGATCCTGCCAGTGCAACGCGGTGACGTACCCGGCCATTTCCGTCATGCCATAGCCAGTGATGAAACGGACGGCATCTGGATCGAGGTGCGGCGCGTACCAGTCCACGCGGCCGCCGCCCTTCCGTACGTTGGCAAGCAGCGCCGGGCGGAAATCAGGGTGGCCGAGCACCTGACCAACTTGTGGCGGCCGCAGGTGCAGCGCAGCGGGTCGGTGGCGGCGCAGCGCGCCTATCGCCGCCTCGACGGTGAATGTCTCGACGAGAATGAGCGTGCACCCCGCGAGCAGGGTGGGTAATGCGCGGATCACCAGGCCGGCGACCCAGAACAAGGGTAGGGTGGAAAGCAGGGAATCCGTGCTGGTCAGGCCGCAACGCTCCATGGTCGGCACTGCCGTCGCCAGGATCGCTCGGTGGCTGAGCATGACCCCCTTCGGCCGGCCTGTTGTCCCCGAGGTGTACAGCATGCAAGCGATCGATTCGGCATCGGACACGGCGCGGCGCTTTCTCCGCTCCTGTTCGTTCGCCCACGGAGCGCCAGGCGAGGCGAGCGCGGGCGGGCGGTGCGCCAGTTCGGTAACCGCAACGGCGTCGCGCAGCGGCAGGACCTGCCGCAACCGCGGTAATCGGGGTAGTCGATCAAGCAACGTCAGGTAATCGTGGGACCGCAGCCGTGGCTGGACCACCAACGCATCGACGTCGGCATGCTCGAGAGTCTCACGGAATTCGCGAGCAGTCACGAACGTCGAGACCGGGACCAGCGTTGCCCCCGCACGCCAGACTCCAAAGGCCACTGCCAGCCAGGCCGGGCCATTGCCCGCAAGCAGGCCAACGTGTGCGCCGCGGGTGAGCCCAGCCATCGTGAAAGCGGCCGCCCACGTGTCCGCGGCCTGGTCGAGGTCCGCAAAGCTCAGCGAGCCGTACTCGCCTGCCACAGCAGTGCGCTGTCCGTATGTCGTGGCGAGGGTGTGAAGGACCTCACTTAGATTTGTTCCGGCGTGCTCACCCACCCGCGCGACCCTGGCATACGACACCAGTGCGTTCAAGGCGCGCCACGGCGCCACTGAACTCCGGCCGCGGCAACGTGCAGACGTGACCTGCACCTCCGGGATCGGCAGCCGCGTTCCGGCGCTCGCATTGCGTGCTCCGATCCGGCGGCAAAACAAGACAAGAATGGATCGCCTTGTTGGCACGTCTAGCCGGTGTTCATTCGCGCGTATGTGTGGTTTCATGGACAGGCTGTGACACCGGCGCCGCGTTTGACCTTCTTCGTTGAACTGGGGAGTGAACCGCTCGCCGACCTCTTCGCCACGCCGGGAGTCACGGAGTTCCTTGTGCGCAGCCGGTCTTCCGTGGCCATGGGCATGCTGGATCTCACGCCAGCACGCGCGCTGGTAGTCCGGCAGCTCGATCAGGCGGGTGTCGCGGTGACGGCGTGGCTGCTGCTGGACGTCGCGCATGGGTATTGGCTGAACGCTGACAACCCTGAACACGCTCGAGCACGGTATCACGAGACCATAGATTGGGCGGCACGGGAGGGGCTGCAATTCCCGCGGATCGGACTCGACATCGAGTTCCCTCGCGCTGACGCCGATTTGTTGCAGCAGCATCCTCGTTCCGGGCTGTTGACGCTGCTGCGACGCCGGCGGCCGGCAGCACAGGTGTTCGCGGCCGAGCGTGCTTACCGGGAACTGGTCGCGGAGATTCGCGCTGGAGGCCGCAGCGTGGAGAGTTACCATCTGCCACATCTGCTCGATGAACGGGCCGCGAAGAGCACCTTGTTGCGGCGTACGCTAGGCCTGGTGGACGTGCCGGTAGACGTTGAGGTCTTCATGCTGTACGCGAGCTATTTCG
>JBHHYR010000197.1:0-7380 GCA_046757585.1 Binatia bacterium
AATGGTTGTAGCTGGGCTGTCTGGCTTGCAGCGCCGTGCGTCCCACCATCCCGAGCGTGGACAGCAACGGCCGACGATGTAGCTCGTGCCACTTGCGCTGGACGGGGTCGTGCCAGGGTGGTGCGCAACTCCGTTTCACGCGCTTGCAGGCGCTCGACCTGTTTCTGCAGTGCCGCAATCTCCTTGCTGCGGGCACTCAACTGCTGTTGCAGCGCGTCGTTGCGCTGCTGCTCACGTGCGAGCAACTGGCCTAGCGCGTAGAAGCGTCCGTTGACGATCGGCCCCGCGTACTGCGCACGGGCGGGAAAGCCGGTTGCATCCACCTGGGTATCGACAACGCGACCGGCTGGCAGTGTGCATGCCGAGAGCGAGAGCACCACAGGGCACAGGATGCTCGTTACCTGCACGCCCCACCCGCACCAACCCCGCGCCATCGGAGTATAAGACTAGCCAGTTCTGTCAGTCTTGTCCAACCGTGTTGCTGCCCGCAGGCAGAGCAATTTCCGCGTACTCGGTCTCACACGGGGCACCATCGGCGTGCCACATGCGAAAACGCCGCTCCCCCACCGAGTAGAGCAATAGAGTAGATGACCGCGTGCCGAAACGTTCCGTGTGTACGCAGAGATTGTTGGGCGGTTCCTCGGAACGCGGATCAAGCGGCGTCGAGTGGTCAGACAGGATGGCGCGCAGCGCAGAGAGCAGCTGCGGGAGCGCGTCCGGTCGCAGCTGCCGGCTGGCCGTCTCGAAGAGACCGTATGACTTGGCAATGCGGGGGCACTCACTATCGTCGACTTCCAAGTTGGTCAGCAGGTGCAGGCCCGGTTGTAGGCCGGTCACGGCCATCTCGCCGCTGGAGTTCCCCACTACACAAGCCGCTTCGGGCGAAACGAGCAGTAGGTTGAACGCGTTGTACCGGATACCGGGATCGGCGCACGCGCGGGTGCAAGCGGCCTCGACCGACGCCTCGTGCAAGACGTCCAGGCACAGCTGGCCGCGCGAGCGGCGCGTGGGGTCCGGCTCCCTGCGGCTGCGGCGGTTGACGATGCCCGCAACCAGGCCGTGGGCGTTGACGCCGAGCCAGGTGCCGCCGGCAACCAGGTCTTGGCCTGCCACTATCCACGGGTGATCCCAGCGCTGCCGGGGCGGCGCGGCCGGCCGGTCGTAGAATTCGTCCCGATTGGCCGCCACCACGACGGGGTAGGCGCTGCTCGTCTGAAAGTACACCGCAAGCGTACACACGCCCGGATTATAGGAACCGCGCCATGCGACAGCAATCGACGCCAGGGTGTCGTACGCTGTGGAGCAGTCCCGACCGCCGCGGGCCGGCTCCGTCGGCTGAAGCGAGGCGTCGTTTGCCAGCCGGCGGCGCGCACGTCTGTGGAAGCGCCGCGGTGCGTAGCGGTAGAATCTCAATTGTCTTCACGCAGGTGCTATGTTACGGTTGTCAATCATGCCATCGCAGGACGGAACGTTTGCGTCTATCGAAGACGTCATTGAGCGCCTTGGGCAGCAACAGTACATCTGTAGCCGGCGCATTGCGACGGTCGTGTACCTGGCCAGCCATCTCAGCAAGCCGATTTTGGTGGAAGGGCCGGCGGGAGTGGGAAAGACGGAGCTGGCTAAAGTCCTCGCCAACGCGCTGGGCCAGCAACTGATCCGTCTCCAATGCTACGAAGGGCTTGATGAAGCCAAGGCGCTGTATGAATGGGAATACGCCAAACAGCTGCTCTACACGCAGATCCTCAAGGACAAGATCACGGAGGTGCTGGGTGGAGCCAAGTCGCTGGCGCAGGCCGTGGACCGTATTGCAAAGGAAGACGATGTCTTTTTCTCTGACCGTTTCATCCTGCCACGCCCGTTGTTGCGCGCCATCTCCGCTGCAGCCCCGACGGTGCTGCTCATCGACGAGATCGACAAGGCGGACACCGAATTCGAAGCGTTCCTTCTTGAGGTCCTCAGCGACTTTCAGGTGAGCGTCCCGGAGCTGGGCACCTTACGTGCCAAGCACATCCCGCAGGTGGTGCTCACGAGCAACAATGCACGCGAGATGTCGGACGCGCTGAAACGCCGTTGCCTGCATCTCTACATCGACTTTCCGCCCGCCAGCCAAGAACTCGAAATCGTTCGCCTGAAGGTCCCAGGCATTTCCGCAGCCCTCGCGCAGGAGGTAGTCAACGTTGTTCAGCGGATCCGGCAAGTCGATCTCAAGAAGACGCCGAGCATCAGCGAGACGCTGGATTGGGCCAAGGCGCTCACGTTGCTGAACGCGAACCGGCTTGATGAGCGTATCGTGGACGACACTCTGAATACGATTTTGAAGTACGAAGGTGATATCCGCAAGGCGCAAGACGAGCTGAAAGACTATCTGCAACGGCAGCGGGCGAAACTCGACGACGCCAGTGTGGTGGAGAGTGCCAAGGAGTTGCTGCACTAGGAACCTGCCGGAGAACGTCGCCTTGCGCCGCTCGACAGGGTCAGGACGGAGGGCCAACGCTGCGAAAGCAAGGCGAGCCGAGCCCATGCCGAGTTCGGCGAAGCACCTCCTGCGATTTTTTGAACTGCCTGGTCACACGGGGCGCTCTGATGGACGACCGAATCATTGAGTTCACCGCCCTGCTGCGGCGGAACGGGCTGCGCGTGTCCATGGCTGAAAACATGGATAGCTTCCAGGCCTTGCAGTTGGTCGGTCTGGCGGATCGCACGACGGTCAAGGATGTGCTGCGTGCGACGGTCGTCAAGCGCGCGGTGGACGCCGGTACGTACGATGCGCTGTTTGACATCTATTTCGGCGGATTAGGGGACATCATTGCAGGCAGCGCGACGTCCCTCATGGACGCCATGCAGCTTGACGCGGCAGGGTTCCAACGGCTCCTGGATTCCCTCGCCGGTGTGCTGGACAGCCTTGACATCGAGCTATCGGAGCTTGCGCAGTTTCTGCTGAGCAACAACACGGGGCAACTCGAGAAGATGCTGCGTGATGCAGCCGGTGCCGCTGAGGTGCGCAAGATCGAGCGTTCCTTCCAGGAAGGGCGCTACAGTCACACCATGGCACAGACACTCGGCCTTGGTGCGCTGGCAGAGGAACTTGATGCGCTCAAGCGACAGCTGGACGACGCCGACATCGATCCAGCCCTGCGCAGCCAGCTCCAGCAACTGATCGACCGCCGCCTGCAGGATTTGACCGCCATGATCAAGCGCGCCGTGCGACTGGAGCTCGAAAAACGCGACCAGGGTGTGCGCGAGAGGCAACGGATGCAGGGCTTGGCTGAGAAGAGCTTCTACTACCTCTCGGAGGAGGAGATCCGCCGCATGAAGGAGGCGGTGGCGAAACTCGCCCAACGCTTGAAGAACGTGGTGTCGGCGCGCCGGCGCCAGGCGAAACGCGGCAAGTTCGACTTGAAGGATACGTTGAGAAAAAACCTCCAATACGGGGGCGTGCCGTTCAAGATCCAATTCGACCGCCGCGTGCGCGACAAACCCCAGGTGATCGTGCTGTGCGACGTTTCCGACTCGGTGCGCAATGTATCACGCTTCATGCTCCAGTTCGTGTACTCTCTGCAGGACTTGTACTCGCGGGTTCGCAGCTTCATCTTCGTCAGCGACATTGGGGAGACCACGCAGCTCTTCGAAGAGCAGGAAGTCAACGAGGCCATCGAAGAGGCGCTCAACGGCAGCATAATCAACGTGTTTGCCCACTCGGACTTCGGCCGTGCCTTTCGCGCCTTCCACCGCGATTACATGACCGCCGTGAATAACAAGACCACAGTGATCGTCTTGGGAGATGCACGGAACAATTACAATCTGCCCCATGAGTCGGTCGTCAAGGAGATTCAGCACCGCGCCAAGCAGCTCATCTGGCTGAACCCCGAAAATCGCTTGACCTGGGGTTTCGGCGACAGCGAGATGGATCGCTACCTGCCGTATTGCGATCTTGTTGAGGAGTGCCGCAATCTGAACCAGCTCTACCGCGTGATCGATCGCCTGGTGAGTTGATGGCACCCGTAGAACGGGGTTGACGTACCGAAACATTTCTGGGCACAATGATCCACTGAAGCTAGGTGCAGGAAGACCCATGAGCCTCGAAAATTCAATTTTGATGAGCGTCGGTGGGCTCACGCTCGATCCGGTTACGAAGACGCCGATCGTGATCCTCAAGGATCGCGACAACAAGCTCAATCTGCCGATCTGGATCGGGTTGCTGGAAGCCACGGCAATGGCAACCGAGATCGAGGGCATTAAGATGGCGCGCCCAATGACCCATGACCTCCTGCGCAACATGCTTTCGGAACTTGGCGCGACGGTGGAGTGCGTCGAGATCACCGACCTCAAGGACAACACGTACTTCGCGTTGATCCACCTGCGGATCAATGGCACGGCACGGACCATCGACTCCCGCCCGAGCGACGCGATTTCCTTGGCGTTGCGCACGAAGAGCCCGATCTACGTAAATAAGCGGGTGATCGAGACCTCGAGCGTCCTGCAACAGGCAGAGGATTCCAACGAAACGAATCTCTCCAACGTCTCGCGCGACAAGTGGGCGGAGATCCTGGAGAAGATGTCGCCGGACGATTTCAAGTACAAGATGTGACCGTGTCGGGGCCCGTTTGGCGTTCCGAAAATCCGCTACGCGACAATTAACCTAGATGGCACGCCGCCGCTTTCGACGGAAGGATCTCAAGCGCCCGGATGAGTTCGTCAACGCGGGGCGCGCGTTCATTGCCTGGGCCCAGGCAAACGTGCGTTTGTTGTCGTGGATAGGCGCGGGTGTGGTGTTGCTGGTCATCGCCGCCGCAGGATTTCTGTCGATGCGCAGCGCGCGCGTGCGCCAGTCCAACGATGATCTCAGCCACGCGTTGGCCCGCTTGCGGGGTGGAAAGTACAGCCAGGCAGCGGCGGAGTTGGGTGACGTCGCTGAGCGCTGGCAGTCGAGCGCCGTGGGCCGGCTCGCACGGCTGTACGCGGCGACCGCGGATTTGAAGGCGCACAAACCCGACGCCGCCGCGGCCTTGCTACAGCGAGCGTTGCACGCCGGCGGGTGGCCGTCGTACCTGAAGCAACAGGCGCTGCTAGGCCTTGGTTTCGCCCTGGAGGAAGAAGGCAAGTTTCAAGCTGCGGGTGATCGTTACGCTGAAGCTGCGGCCGTCCGCGGTCCGTACAGAGCGGTTGCGGTTCTGGGCGAGGCGCGCTGCCGGGTGCAGGCGGGGCAGGAGCAGGTGGCACTGAAGCTCTATGAGCGCTTCGTGCGGGAGTTTCCCCAGGCGCCGGAGGGGGACATGGTGGCTGCGGAGGTGCGGTTGCTGCAGGGCTAGGCTCTAGTTACCATAACATATCTTATCAGACATTGTATCTTCCCGCCACACCATCGACCTTTTTACCAAGGCCCCGCGCAATCTTGCGCAACTCGCGCTTCTTTAATCGCTGATACGAACTTGCTAGCTTCGCGCCGCCGAATGCCCTCCACTGTGCACTTGGGAACGGCCTCTCTCCGACAGGAAGACTTTGCCCACTTCAGTGACTGGCTCATCACCACGCGGTGGCGGTCCGTAACAGGGATTCTGCTCCTGCTGGCGTTTCTTGAGTGGGTAGCCCCCGCCTCCATCCGGAGCGGCCCGATTGTTCTTGTCGGTGCCGCGGATCTTGCGCCTACGCTCCTGTATCGCCATTGGGTACGCACGCGTCGCGCCCTGCGGCTCCTCGCGTACGTGCAGCTGGCGGCGGACGTCCTGGCGATAAGTCTCGGCTTGCTGTTCGTGGCTCAATCGCCCGTCCTCTTCCATTTCCTATTTTTGCTCGCGGTGGTGCCAGCTAGCATGATGGAGTGGCAATGTGGCGTCGTGACGGCCGCGCTGGCGAGCGCGGGGCACTTTGCTCTGCTGACCGTCGGGAGCCGCGCGGAAATCGCCTCGGTGGGTGGTGTTGTGCCGCCTGCAGTGTTCTTTCTGGTCGCCAGTCAGTCGCTCTTCTACGCCCAGCATGTGGTGCAGAAAAATGCTGAGCTTGTGGCAGCTGGGGATTCGCTGAATGAGTCGAACCGCCGTCTGGAAGAGGAAGCTGCAACCTCTGCGATTCTCCTGCGTGCGGCGCAGGCGCTGACCACGTCGCTGGATCCGCACGAGATTCTGGAGCGGCTCAACGATTTGGTGCGCGAGGCGCTGCACTGCGAGTGGAGCGTTACGTTGCTACGTGAGAGGGAGCGCGATGTGTATCGTGTCGCGGCCGCGTCAGGCACGGATGCCCGCGTTCTCGAGGAAGTGCGCAGCTTCGAGTTTCCGATGGGCGACGTCCCGCTGTTTGCCGTGATTGCGGAGCAAGGCGTGGTTGCGGTCCAGAATCGCGACTCGCCACTCTTCCCGGGCGCCTTGATGGAACGTTGGCATATGGCGTCGTTCTTGTGCGCTGACCTGCAACGGGGAGGAGTGTCGGTGGGGCTCTTGGCGGCCGGCTACAGCCAACGCGCGGGAGCATTCTCGGCGCGCGAGCAGCGCCTGTTCCGCGGGATTGCGCAGCAAGCGGCGGTGACGCTGGAAAATGCGCGTCTGGTTGAGAGCTTGCGGACCGCGAGTCAGCTGAAATCGGAGTTCATCGGCACGATGTCACATGAGCTGCGGTCTCCGCTCAACGTGATCATCGGCTACGGAGACCTGCTCCTGGAAGAGGACATGGGCGCCCTCTCCGCCGAGCAGCGGGACGCACTGGAGCGCGTACGGCAGCACGCGCTCCAGCTGCTCGAGCTGATTCAGGAGACGCTTGACGTCAATCGCCTCGAGGCAGGTCTGTTGCCGCTGAACCTCGAAACATTCACTGTGCGCGAGTTCCTCGACGACGTGAAAGACAGCATTCCTACTGATTGGCAGAAGCGCGAAGTGGCATTGGCGTGGGACGTGGAGGCCAGCCCGATCCTGCTTCGATCGGACCGCGCAAAGCTCAAGAAGGTTCTACGCAACCTGGTCCACAATGCATTGAAGTTCACGGACCGGGGATCAGTAACGGTCAAGGCAGCTGCCGCGGACGGCTGGGTCGATATCACGGTTGCCGACACCGGGATCGGTATCAGCGCTGAGGCCTTGCCGGCTATTTTCGACATGTTCCGTCAGGTGGACGGATCCAGCACCCGGCGCCACGGTGGCGTCGGGCTGGGTCTTTACATCGTCAAGCAATTGGTCCGCGGCCTTGGCGGCGATATCAGCGTTACCAGCGAGCTGGGTGTGGGCTCGACATTTCGTGTGCGCCTGCGCCGCAGCGACGCGAAGCCCTGAGGGTCGCGCTGCCCCACCCGGCGCCTCCGTCCCACCGGACACTTCGTTCCGGTCTCGGCATGAGGCTCCGCTGCTAGGGGTGTAGCCCTACGCCAGTGAGCCCCGTTTCCTCGGGAATTTGGAG
>JBHHYR010000198.1:0-7376 GCA_046757585.1 Binatia bacterium
GGCGTACGCGGCGTAGGAGTCCAGGAAGCCTGGGCAGGGCGGCACATACTCGCCGCCAAATGCGGATGTCCACCGCAGGATAGCCTCCCACCGTGGCGCCGGCAGGCACATCGTTGGGGATCCCAGCCTTCGCGGCCGCCCGCGCACGGTCGCCGATGGTCAGGTGGCCAGCAGCCCCGACCTGCCCCCCGAGTCGGACGTAGCGGCCGACGTGTGTGCTTCCCGAGAGACCGACCTGCGCCGCTAATGCTGCGCCCTCCCCGATGGAACAGCCGTGCGCCACCATGACGAGGTTATCGAGCTTCGCGCCGCGCTGGATGACCGTGGCCCCAACGGTTGCACGATCAATGGTTGCGTTGGCCCCGATCTCGACATCGTCAGCAATGACCACGGTTCCGGCCTGGGTGATCTTGCGTGCCGAGCCGTCCGCGGCCATGACGTACCCGAAGCCATCGCTGCCGATTACGCATCCGCTCTGGAGAGTCACGTGGTTGCCAATCGAGACGCGTTCACGGACGATGACATGCGGATAGGCTCGAAACCCCTCCCCGATGCGGACCTGAGGACAGATGACCACGTGTGCGTCGAGACGCGCCCCGTCTCCGAGGACTACGTCCGCTCCGACGACGGAGTACGGCCCGATCACCGCGTCGCGCCCGATCTGCGCGCTAGGGTCGATCACTGCCGTCGGATGGATGCCCGCGGGCGCGGGTGGTGGCACGTCGAACAGCTCGAGCACGTCGGCGAACGCCCGGTATGGGTCGGCGGCGCGCAGAGCCGGTAGCGGTACGACGCCTTCGGTCTTGGCCACGATGACCGCCGAGGCCCGCGTCGTCTTGAGGTGCGAACGGTAGCGGGGGTTCGCCAGGAAACAGAGCGTCCCAGGTTCGGCTGCTTCGATTGGGGCGACCCCGTGGATCTCGACGCTCCCGTCACCTTCGAGCTCACAGCCGATCCGTTCGGCGATTTCCCCTAACCTCATACTGCTCCTCAGCGGCTACCCTGACCTTATCGGGGAAAGAGTCGGCCGGCAAACCACGGCCGCGGCGGGCCGCGGCGGTGGTTCCGCGTGCCGCCCCGGGGGCGCCTGGGCGCACGCGATTGCCGTACCGTGACGCCGGACACGAACGTGGCAGCGAACGCGTTGCGCCTGCGGAGGGCGCGTGTTAGGAACACGCGTTGAGTAGTCATGCAAGAGCCAGATTTCGACAAGCGGGGCGGTCTTGTCCCGGCCGTAGCACAGGACGCCGACACCGGCGAAGTCTTGATGCTGGCCTATATGAACCGCGCAGCCTGGAACAAGACGCTTGCCACCGCTCGTGCCTGCTATTTCAGCACGTCGCGCAACGAGCTGTGGGTGAAAGGGAGCACGTCGGGCAACGTGCAGGAGGTTACCGAGGTGCGCGTCGACTGTGATGCGGATGCGGTGCTGCTCAAGGTACGCCAGCATGGCGGCGTTGCCTGTCATGAGGGCTACAAGAGCTGTTTCTTTCGGAGCGTGAGCAAGCAGGGGTGGCAGACCATCGCCCCGCGGGTCGCGGACCCCGAGACGCTCTACCCGAAGAAGACGTGAGGTGATAGCGGGACCGAGGATACTGAACGCGCATGAGCACTCTGAAGCTCGGTATTCCCAAGGGCAGCCTGCAGGACACGACGGTGGATCTGTTTCGTAAAGCCGGGTGGAAGATCACCGTCCCGGAGCGCAGCTACTTTCCGAGCATCGACGACGAGGCCATTCGTTGTTCGCTCGTCCGCGCGCAGGAGATGGCACGCTACGTCGAGGATGGCACCCTCGACGTGGGTCTCACGGGCAAGGATTGGATTCTCGAACACGATTCGCAGGTCGAAGCCGTCTGCGATTTGGTGTACTCGAAGGCCAGCTTCCGTCCCACCCGCTGGGTGCTGGTGGTGCCCGACGACTCCGCGGTCCAGGCGCCGGAGGACCTGCGCGGCAAGCGCATCGCAACGGAGCTTGTGCACTACACGAAACGGTTCTTTGCGGCCAGAAACATCCCGGTGGAGGTGGAGTTCTCGTGGGGTGCCACGGAAGCGAAAGCTGCAGATGGCCTGGTCGACGCGATCGTCGAGGTGACCGAAACGGGCAGCACGATCCATGCAAACCGGTTGCGGATCATCTGTGAGCTGTTCGAATCGAACCCGCAATTGATTGCCAACCGGACGGCCTGGCAAGACACGTGGAAGCGGGAAAAGATCGAGCAGATCAGCATTCTGTTGCAAGGCGCACTGACGGCCGAAAACAAGGTGGGTATTAAGATGAACGTGCAGAAAGGGCAGCTGGCGGCGGTGATCGAGATGATTCCAAGCTTGACGGCTCCGACCGTCTCGCCGTTGTTCCCCATCGGTCACCTGGGTGGAGTCGAGTGGTACGCCGTCGAGAGCGTAATTTCCGAACCCGAGGTACGGGAACTGATCCCTCGTCTGATCAAACAGGGCGCTACCGGCATCATCGAGTACCCGCTCAACAAGATCGTGTGATTCCATGCAGAGGGCAATGGTTATCCTGGCGGCGCTGCTCGTCCTCGGCGCCTGCAGCAGCCATGGTGTCGAAGAGCGCGCCCGGCAGGCCGAGAAGAAGATCAAGGCGTCAATTCCCGACGTCGAGGGCAGGGCACTGGCGCAAAAGACCACTCCGGAACAGGTGAAGCGCGCTCAGGCAGCACTCACGGTAGCGAACGAGTACCAGGGCGAAATCAATGGGCAACTTGACGCCGTGACGGTAAACGCGATCGAGGCATTTCAGCGCTCGCGGGGCATCAAAGCGGATGGCATCCTGAACGAAAAAACGGAGCGGTCCCTCCAGGCGGTGCTCGCCAGGAATCGCCAGTAGTGCGCGTGCCAGGAGCCGCACTACGGCGGTGGACATCCCCGCCGGCACATTTCAGGTGCCCTCGTCGCGGAACCTGCCGCAGGCGTCAGACGCTGGCGGTTTCGCCTTCGTAGCCGAGCGATTCGAGAAACGGGGTCTTCTCCTCGGCAGGCATGATGTAGATCCCTTCCCAGCCACACACCTCTTCGCACAGCTTGCAGCCGACGCAGGACTTCTCGTTCACTTGCACCTTGCCCAGGTAGGTTGGTCCATTGCTCGGTGCTGGGTCGATACAGTCGAATGGGCACACATCGACGCACACACCACAGCCGTTGCAGTTGTCCGGGTGGACGATCGCAATCGGCCGCTGCGCTTTTTTCAGCACTTGGGTCACGTTGCCGAACGTGTCGAGAATGGCTTCGTCGGGACAGATCACCCCGCAGGCCCCACAGTCGATACACAACGTAGGCTCGATATAGAAGGCCAGGCGCGGCTCCCCGGTGATCGCCTTCGTGGGGCAGCGCTTTTCGCACGCGGTACAGCCCGTGCAGTTCTCTGCGATGATCGTAAACGGCATTCGCCCATTCCTTCCGTGCTTGCGTTACTCCTGCATTTCCTTGAGCACGTCCTCCCGCCGCCCTTCCTCGATCAGCTGATCGTTCTTTCGCGCCTCGCGGAAGGCGAGGTAGGTGAAGAATAGGACGAGAAACATCATCCCGACGATCGGGATGTTGTCCGGTTGCACCATGATCGATAGGAACTGCAGTAGCGCCGATTGTTGGTGCATCTGTTCGTTGCTCCTCGCTTCCCAAATGCCTACCAATAGGGTCCAACTCTGTCAACGTCGGAGGCTCCAGGCCGCCAGCAGGACCAGCGCATTGTTCTGCTAGCAGTCCGTTGAAAAACAGGCACCGTAGCGAGGGTAAGCGATTTTGCGTCAGATCAAGGCGCCGAACCGGAGGCAAATCGGGTGATTTTGTTGAGGATTCGGCAACGCAGAGCTGGCGGAAAATAGCCACCCGCAGTAGGGGCCCTGTTTTTCAACGGGCTGCTAGGCTGGTAGATCGTGCAAAGGGGGGTCAACAGCCACGGCGGAGGCAGCAACGCGCCACATGGTGGAGAGGGCTGATTTATGTATTACTAGTCACCTTTCGTAGTAACGGCTATTGCGTATAGCAATATGATATGATCTATAGATACTGCGCCGTCTAGGTGTCTACACCCGAGCAACTGCGCCTCGCAGCGCAGAGAGGAGGAGTCAACTATGAAGCAGGTTCGTCTATCGGTGCTGGCCGGCGTGGTCATCGCCAGCATTCTCATGGTGACGCACGCGTCGGTCGTTCCGGCGGAGAATACGCAGGTGAACATCAACAGCGCTTCCGCAGCAGAGTTGGCGCAGATGAAAGGAATCGGTACGGTCAAGGCAAGGGCGATTGTGGCGTACCGCGAGCAGAATGGCCCGTTCACGTCCGTCGACGACCTCAAGGGAGTGAAGGGCATCGGTGACCGTCTGATCGCAAAGCTCCGGTCGCAAGTCACCGTCGGTCGGCCCGCGGTGCGGCACAGGGCAGGGGCTTCGGCCGCAGCGAAACGGTAAGGGTCCACACGGGTCGGGAAACCAGGCGGCGCGATCCTCTTCCCCTGGCACGAAGAAACGCCCAGCCGGCGGTGGTGCCGGCCGAACTTACCGGAGAATACCGCTAGCCTGGCGAAGCAGCCGGTGGTACCAAACGCGCCATGCCGCCCATGTAGGGTCGCAGGACGTCCGGGATCACCACGCTGCCATCGGGTTGCTGGTAGTTCTCGAGGACCGCAATGAGAACGCGCGGCAGAGCAAGTCCAGAGCCGTTCAGCGTATGCACGAACTCGGGTTTGCTGCGCGGCGCGGGGCGGTAGCGGAGATTGGCGCGGCGCGCTTGGAAGTCCTTGCAGTTGCTGCACGAGCTGACCTCGAGCCATTCGTTGCAGCCGGGCGCCCACAGCTCGATGTCGTACTTCTTTGCCGCCACGAAGCCGAGATCGCCGGTGCAGATGGACACGACGCGATGGGGGATGCCAAGACCACGGGCGACGTCTTCAGCATCGCGTACGATCTGCTCGAGGGCGGCAGGGGACTCGCTCGGCGCAACAATCTTGTACATTTCGACCTTGTCGAACTGGTGACCCCGCTTGATGCCTCGCACGTCCCGGCCCGCGGACATTTTCTCACGCCGGAAACAGGCAGTGTACGCAACGTAAGAAAGGGGCAGCAAGCGTACGTCGAGGATCTCATCCCGATGCAGGTTGGTAATGGGAATCTCGGCCGTACCGATCATCCACAGGTCATCCTCGGCGTCGTGATAGATATTGTCCGCGAACTTCGGCAATTGCCCCGCCCCGTACAGACATTCCTGCTTGACCAGGTAGGGAGGATAGACCTCCATGTAGCCGTGCTCGCGTGTGTGGAGATCGAGCATCCAGGCGATCAGCGCCCGTTGCAACCGGGCACCACCGCTCTTGAGGACGTAGAATCGTGAGCCGGCAATCTTCACGCCGCGGTCGAAATCAAGAATGCCAAGATCCAGACCGATGTCCCAGTGTGGACGCGGGGTGACGTCGAAGTGCCGCGGCGTGCCCGCGGTGCGGATAACGGTATTGGCGCGCTCATCCGCGCCCACTGGGACACTGGGATCAGGAAGGTTGGGAATATCGAGCATTCGGCGCTCGAAGTCGGCTTCCGCAGCGGCCCGCTCCCGCTCCAGGGCGGCGATGCAATCACCGACGGCACGCATCTCTGCGACGAGTGTTTCGCGCGCCGCCGGATCCTGCTTGCCGATGGTACGAGACACCTCGCTGCGCTTGGCACGCAACACCTCGACCTCCCGGATGAGTGTACGGCGCCGGGCATCAGCGCCGAGGAGGGCGTCGATGGACGCCGCACCGACGCCGACCTTCGCCAGTTCAGCCTTCACGAAATCGGGACGGTCACGGATCAGCCGGATGTCGAGCATGGGTATGGTGTGCCGCGCGCCCTAGCACCTCCACCGAGACTGGACCGCCTACGGCGGTGTCTGGCCGTCACGCCGGTCGCCATGGATGAAGTGCCGGACTGGTGGCTTGTCCTCATCGTCGGCGGGGTAGCACGGCGCGGCGCTGCCCTCAAGCGAGCACGGCACTCCCAGCACATGGCACTCACGGTGCCTGCTCGAACGCGTTCCTGACGAGCTCGCATTGCAGCCGCCCACCTGCCCACCAGACGCCAACGACGTCGAAGCGAGCGTTGCGATCAGCGAGCCGGTGTTCCACCAGGTAATACTGGGCCGCCCGGATGATCTGGCGCTGCTTGCGGCGGTCCACTGCGTCGAGTGGGCTGCCAAAGCCCGGCTGCGTGCGCGTCTTCACCTCGACGAAGACCAGCGTAGAGCGATCAAGCGCGATCAGGTCGACTTCACCTGCCGCACAGCGATAGTTACGCGCCACAATGGTGTAACGCTGGCGCCGTAGAAACTTCTCAGCGGCGCGTTCACCTTCAGTGCCCAGCAGCTGTCGCACGTGCGGCATCGCGGCGACACTAGACTGAAACAAGCGAGAACACCATTGGCGGCAGGGCAGGGTGGTTCCGTCTAGCCCGATGGCGGCGTGCTACGTTGAAGCAGCGCCCAGCTTGTGTTAATCGCAGCCCATGGCCCTGAGTCGTGAGGAGGTCCGGCATATCGCGCTCCTGGCGCGTCTGGACCTCAGCGAGGACGAACAGGCGGCGTTCAGCGAACAGCTGAGTCACATCCTTCACTACTTCGAGAAGCTTGCCACGATCGATACGCAGGCCGTCGAGCCGACCGCGCACGTGGTGGACATGGCCGCGGCGTACCGCGACGATGTGGTCAGCAATCCGCCGGGGACCGAAGAGCTACGCGCGAACGCGCCGGCGCGGGATGGCAACTTCTTTAAAGTGCCCAAAATCATCGAGTGACTCAGCTTGGCGGCCCGGATGCATGTGAGTGCAGGGGGTGCGCGGTTCCGGGTGTCCGTGCGGGTTTCCTGACTCGGGCGCCTCTGAGCGTGGCACATGGGTGATCTGTTCCGCCTCTCCATCGCAGAAGCCGTGGCCTTACTTGCCCGGAGGGAGATCAGCGCCCTCCAGCTGACTCGTGCGGTGCTGGAACGCATTACCGCCACTGACAGCGAGATCCGCTCCTTCATTACCGTCACGGAAGACCTTGCGCTGGCACAAGCGCAGGCAGCCGATGAACGGCGCGCCGGCGGTGAGCACGGTCCGCTTCTGGGTATCCCTGTCGCTATCAAGGATGTCATCCTGACCAAAGGTATCCGTACGACGGCCGGTTCGAGGATGCTGGACAACTTTACCGCGCCTTACGATGCGACGGTCACCCGCAGGTTGCTGGACGCCGGTGCGGTGTGTATTGGCAAGCTCAACTGTGATGAGTTCGCCATGGGTTCGTCGACTGAGAACTCGGCGTACATGGTGACGTGCAACCCGTGGGACCACCAGCGTGTCCCGGGCGGCTCCTCTGGCGGCTCGGCAGCTGCCGTTGCGGCACACGAGTGTCTC
>JBHHYR010000199.1:0-7347 GCA_046757585.1 Binatia bacterium
GTAGGTCATGTCAGGCGCGGCGCCGGCCGGCGGCGTGGTGCGCTCCTACCCTCCTCCAGCGCGGCGAGCCACAGCTCGCCGAGCCGCCGGCTCTCGGCGCTCAGCTCCGCCGGGCTGCACGTCAGGGTCAGTGTGCCTTCGATGGTCCGTAGCGATGCCGGGCGTGGCTGCGCTCGCTTGGCGAGACGCGCATACTCGTCGGCTCCCACCAGGACGGCTCGCTCCCGGCCATAGCGGCCAATGGCGATCGGCGGGCCGCCCCGCGCTACCCGCTCGACCAGTGCGCTCAGCCGCCGGCGCGCCTCACTCACCTGCAACGGCTCTGAAGACATGTTTGTTCTTGTACAACAATGCTGAGATGTCCACAACCGCGGGTTCACTGACGGCTTTGATGCCGTGGATACCCGTACATCTGAAAAGTTACGCGAAGGCACTGCTGCAGGAGCTGTAGGCGCCCCGGCCCAGGCTCGCGTGCCGGCCGGCAGCAAAGAGCCTGACGTAGGTCATTGACGGCGCGGCGTCCTGCAGCGGAGTAGGAACGCTGCTGTTAGCATCTGACCCCGCGCGGCGCTCTGCCAGCGATTCAGCCGGCAGCAGCTTGATCAGCGCCTGGTAGGGGATGTCGCGCGCCGAGGCGAACGCTTTTGGCTGGTTGAGCAGCTCTGACGGAAGGCGGATCGACACCACTTGCGTTGGAGGCACCTTCGGCAGATCGATCCCCAGCTGCGTCAATGTCAGCGGTTTGGTAGGGTCGATCATCGCCGAGGTGTCTCGCGTGTCGTAGTCACGGATCTCCGTGCGCCGTCAATTCGTCGTGCTACGCTTCCTCGTCATACGATACGTCTCTCCTTACGCGAAGCCGCCCGGGCCGCGATGACGCGGATCTTCCGCCCGCGTCGCGTGAAGCCGACCGTCACCACGCGGGCTTCGAGGCTGCGACCGTAGAGGATGTAGCGAGCTTCGCGGCGGGTCGAATGCTGAATATCCTCGAACAGGCGATGGCGCGGATCCTGCTGAGAATCGCCAGGCGAAGCCTGGGAAATGGGGACGCAATGTGAGATGAGGGTGGTGGAGGAGACGAAGCGGGAACCGTTCAGTGGAACCCGGCGGGTACGCGCTCCCGCCCGGCACAGCCCGCCCATGGCCTGAACCGAGTGTGGCATGGGCACAGAGTGAGGTTTCCCAGGCAGCTGGCACGCCCGGTCGTCTTCGCGCACAGGGGGCGGGAGTGTCGCACGAGGTACCAGCAGGCGACGTGATGGACGGCCGGGAGGCGAAGCGCCGCCGGGTCCCGTACTCGGACCCGACACCTGGCAGGAGGCCAAGGGCCTGTTGCCGGAGGAGTTCCTCGGGGGCTATCGCCGCGGCGACTTCCGGCACCCGGTCATGGGGTGGTCGCTCGAGCGGATCAGCGAGGACCCGGTATTTGCCGCCGCCCTGCACCACAACGAACGCCGGTACCGCCTGAGCCCAGAGGGGACCATCCTCGACGCGAAGACGGGTCAACCGCCCGATTACGTCTACGGATGGCCCTTTCCCCACATCGACCCGGCAGACCCACAGGCGGGCACGAAGGTCATGTGGAACTATTTCTACACGCTCTTCTACGGCGGCAACGGCCACTACCGCGCCGACCTGCTCTGGCTCTCGCGCCGCGATCGTGGCATCCGCCACCGTTGACCTGCACGTCACGTGGGACACAGGAAGCTATGCAGCCAGCACGAAGTTCAAGGTCCCGTGCGTGAAGCGGGTGCCATTTCCCCCGCTCTTCGGTGCGCTGTCACCACGGCGCGAGGGCAACGCAGGCACGGCCAATTTTTATCTCAATGTGCCCACGGGACGGAAGGTGCATCTCTGGGCCGAGATCAACGCCGACAAGGCGTGGCCCGAATCAGACCACAGTAACAACCGCCACCCTGCGACGGGAACGGTCGACGTCGAGTTCAAGCAGCGCAAACCGCTCAGCGTCGGTTATGTCCTGGTGGACTATCACCCAAGGCATCCCTCCGCGGCCACCTTTCCCAAGTTCGCGGGAAAGTCCAAACCGGATGCGGCGTGGGCGGCGTCTGCGTCGGCCCATGCGTTCCTCGACGCGGTCTTTCCCACCGCATCACCCAACTACTACAAGCTGGGCACTGGCTGGCTCGCGTACAAGGGAATCGACGTGCGCTACGATACGCCGCAAGCGTGCGCCAGATGCGATCTGCTGAAGAAACTCACGAAGGACTGGCAAGCTTGGAAACTGTCCGGGAAGCCGGTGCCCGACCAGATCTTTGCGTGGCTGCCGGCCAAAGCCACGGATGCCGTGTCGTGGGACGGCGTGGCCGACGCCCCACCACCGGTGTACACGGGCGCAGGCCGGGCGGCGTTGGGTGAGGAGGGGTCCGGCGAGTTGCTAGCCCACGAGGTGGCTCACAACCTGAAGCTTTTCCACGCGCCGTGTCCGCCGCCGCCGGGGCATCCGAATACGCCCAAGGGCATCGATCCACAATGGCCATACTCGGACGGCTTCATCCAAGAGGTAGGATTCGACGTCGCACACTGGAGAACCAAGACGCCGGGCGCTCCCGACTTCAGTGCGGACTTCATGAGCTACTGCGTCTTCCAGTGGATCTCGCCGTATCATTGGAAGAAGCTCTTCGACGAGCTGACGCCGTCATCAGGGCACGGCGGGGTGGCCGTTTTTGCCCCGCAGTCGTACGCCTTGATCAGCGGCGTGGTGAGGGATGACAACACGGGGCAGCTTGATCCACTCATGGAGGTCGAATCGGTTGCCGAAGCGCCCAGTCCCCCGACGGGCAGTGACTACTGCGTGGCCTTCGACGCCGCATCCGGCGCGACACTGGCCACCTATTGCTTCGACGTCTCCTTTGCCAACCCTGAATCGGGCGAGGCGACAAGCGTCGCTGCCTTCGCCTTCGCGCTCCCATACCCTGCGGGCGCGAGCGGCATGACGCTGCGCCGTGAGAATACTGTACTGGACGAGCGTGTTGTCACCGCCCATGCGCCCGAGATCGTTCTCGATGCGCCGCGCGGTGATGAGGTTTGGGATGGGGTGCAAACGGTTGCCTGGACCGCCAGCGATATGGATGGCGATGCGCTCACCTTCGCCGTTTTCTACAGCGCCGACGACGGCATGTCTGCCAGCTGCGAGGAGCCCGGGCGTGGAACGACAGGATTGGGTGAGGCGACTCAACTATCTCGGTTCGGCGGTCGGTGGTGCGGCGCACCTCGTCGCGCTCGACCCGCAGGAGATGCTCGCCTGCGCCCAAGCCAGCACTGGGCTCTCCGATTTCGGCGACGACGACTGGCGTGAGTCGTACGAGGTCCTGGTGGCGTCGATCAGGCGGGACCTCGATCTCACCACCATCGGCCGCTTGATGAGCCGCGGCGACATCTTGCGCGTTCTGCGTAACCGCTTGTTCGTGGTCGACGCCTTGAAGCGCACGCCCTCGATCCTGGAGGAACGGATCGCCTCTCCCGTGTTTATCGTTGGCCAAGGCCGCTCGGGGACCACCGTCCTGTTCGAGCTGCTCGATCAGGATCCCGACAACCGGGCCCCCCGGGGCTGGGAGGCTGCCACGCCCGTCGCGCCTCCCGAGGAGACTCTGGCCGACGGCATCACGCGCGGCAAGTTCGGCGCGCACAGCTACGCAGCGGCGGACTACGGCCTGAGCGCGGCGCAAATCCGGGAAGACCTCAGGTTCTATACGGATCATTTCGGCGTCGCTCTGGAGGATTGACGGTGCCGAGCCGAAAGGTTGTCAGGTTACCTTGGCCCGCTCTCCCGCGCATCGGACCAGCAAAGGCGTTGCCTCATTGCTCGGTCCCGCCGTTGTCCAGATGTGAGCCCGATTCGCGGGTGACTCATGATTCCTGACGACCGCACCGACCCCGCGGCCTGGGCGCGCGCACTGGGAATCTCGCGCGAGGCGGTCGAGCTGTACCTGGCCAGCGACGTCATCGACCTCCACCTCGACTCCTACATCTGGAGTCGGATCTTTCGCTACAACCTCCGGAAGCGACACGGGCTCGGGCCGTTCCACGGGCACGTGTACAGCCAGGTGGACTTTCCCCGTGTGCGGGACGCCCGGATGACCGGTGCGACGTGGGTGATCACCACCAACCCGTGGCGCCGCAGGCACCGCCGTCCGGAGGTCTTTCTGGAAAATCTTCGGCGCCTGCAGGGTATCTTCGACAGCGTACCGCAGGACTTCCGCGTGGTGCGTAACGTCGCCGAGTATCGCTCGGCGGTGCGGGAGGGGAGGCATGCCGCGTTCTTGGGCATCCAGGGCGGCAACGCGCTCGACCGCGACCTCGGCGCGCTGGATCTCATTCCCGACGATCTCGTGCTGCGGGTGACCATCGTCCACCTGTCGTCATCGCGCATTGGTGTGACCAGCGCGCCCACGGGGAGCCGCCGGGGCGAGGGGCTATCTGCGTTCGGCAAAGACTATGTCCGGCGCCTGAACGCCAAGAAAATTTTCGTCGATCTTGCCCACATCAATCGCGAGGGCTTCTTCGACGCGGTCGCGGTCCACGACCGCTCGCAGCCGCTGCTGGTGACACACACCGGCGTGAACGGTGTGCATCGCCACTGGCGCAACCTCGACGACGACCAGCTGCGGGCGATTGCCGATACGGGCGGCACCATCGGTGTGATGTACCAATCGAGCTTTCTCGGTGACCCGCGGTGGCGCGGCCGCGCCGACAGCGTCGTGCGACACCTGGCGCACATCGTCGAGACGGTGGGCGACGACCACGCCTCGTTGGGCAGTGATTGGGACGGCGCGATCAGCCCGCCGTGCGACCTGGTGACGCCCCTGGAGCTGCCGCGGCTTGTGGAGCTCATGCTGCGCCGCGGCTGGAACGCGGAGCGCATTCGCAAGATTCTGGGCGGCAACTTCCTGCGGGTGGTGGAAGCGCTGCGCGGCTGAGGGTGTGGAAAAAGGGGGGGAGGAGGAACGTTGCTAGGTCGTGAGGATTGGGACCGATCGGGATCGCATTTGGGCGTTGGACTTGACTCTACCCTCGCTGGCAAGGAGGTGCGCCGCCCGGGCGGCGGCTTTACTCACGGTATAAGGGCGGGCCGTGTTCGCGGACCTCTTGGGCGGAATGTTCCTGGCTGGGGAATGAGAAGCGCGGCATACCAGCTCCCTGGACATTCGGGACGGTTTGCTCTAAAATCTTGTGAATCTTGCGGCAAGTGGCCATACTGGTCCCTACTAATTGCGCCTAACAGTTGGAGCGCAACCGGTGCGGGGGGGTGTCCCGCAATAGCGAGTAGTCGGGCGAGTTACGTAATGATGCATATCAAGCGCAACGCCGCACACCGACGATTCGAACAACAGTAAGGAGTACGGCAATGCGTACAACAGGAACAGTCAAGTGGTTCAACGGCGAGAAGGGCTTCGGCTTCATCGTCCGCGACGATGGCGAGAAGGATGTCTTCTGCCACCACAGCGCCATCCAGGGTGAGGGTTTCAAGACCCTGGCGGAGGGTGCCAAGGTTGAGTTCGACGTCGTGCAGGGCCAAAAAGGCCCGGCGGCCGAGAACGTCGTGACCCTCTGAGGTAGGAATCTACTTGCAGTAAAGGCCCCGCCGGTGCAGACCGGCGGGGCCTTCGCTTTTCTTCGGCGCGTCAAACGACCTATTTTCGCGGTTCCGAGCCCATTGCAACTTCACTACGGACGGCCGGAGTCGAACCGCCGGCTGACTCTTCGGTACCTTCGTTGCCTCTTCGGTGCTGAGGTATCTTGACGGCGATGCCTCGGATGGTCACCGGCTCGACGCCTTGCGCCAGCCGGCCGCGGGGCAACACTGTCGCGGTGCGGTCGCGGCCAGGGAGCCGGCCCCCTCGCGGCCTCGAACCCGGGGACCTGACGGCGCTCGATCGGCGCGCCCAGCTGGCGCTCGATGTCGCGAACGGCGGCGGCGTCCGTGTCGCACACGAAGGTGAACGCCTTGCCGCTGCGCTCGGCGCGGCCGGTACGGCCGATCCGGTGGGTGTAGGCGTCGGGCGTGTCGGGCACGTCGAAGTTGATGACGTGCGACACAGTGGCGACGTCGATCCCGCGCGCCGCGATATCGGTGGCGACGAGGACATCGAAGCGCCCCTCGCGAAAGCCGCGCATGGCGTGGTCGCGCTGCGGCTGGGTCATATTCCCCTGCAGGGCTACGGCGTCGTGCCCCATCCTGCCGAGCTGACACGCGAGCCGCTTGGCGCGGTGCTTGGTGCGCAGGAAGACGATGGCAGAGGTGAAGCCGTCGTCGGCCAGGAGGTGCCGCAGGAGATCGATCTTGCGGTCCGGCGACACCGGGTAGAGGCTCTGCTGAATCGTCTCCGCCGGTTTCGAGTGCGTCAGCTCGGCGAGGTGCGGCCGGCGCAGCACCTGATCCGCGAGCGAACGAACCTCGGCCGGCATGGTGGCGGCGAAGAGCAGGTTCTGGCGCACCGACGGCAGCGCTTTCAGGATCCTGCGTACGTCGGGTAGGAAACCCATATCGAATAAGTGGTCGGCCTCGTCGAGCACGAACACCTCGACGCCGTCGAGCCGGACGATGCCCTGCTGCATGAGATCGAGCAGGCGTCCGGGACAGGCGACGACGATGTCTGGCCGTGCGCGCAAGCCGCGGATCTGGGCAGCGGCGGAGACGCCGCCGAAAACCGTCACCGCCCGCAGGCCGGTGAATTGTGCCAGCGCCTTGACGTCGGCGTGGATCTGCGTCGCCAGCTCGCGAGTTGGCGCCACGATGACGGCCCGCGGTCCTGGGCGACGGTTGCTGTTCAGCCGCTGGAGAATCGGCAGTGCAAACGCCGCCGTCTTGCCGGTTCCCGTCTGCGCCAAGCCGAGAACGTCGCGCCCGTCCAGGGCGGCGGGGATCGCCTGCGCCTGAATCGGGCGCGGCGCTGTGAAGCCCAAGGCGGCAATGCCGCGCTGGATCGAGGGGGCGAGGGGAAGGTGGGGAAACCCGGCGCGGGGCCGGGGGTGAGGTGATGCCATCATGGGGAATTGCCTTCCTGTGCCGTTACGCGACGCTCGCGCAGGGCGGGAAATCAGACCTGGTCAACAGAAGCAGGTAAGAGGTGAGAGGGGAGACGCGGTCTTTGCTAGGAGACCCTGTTGTGCGTCTTGACCGCAGCTCCTGGCGGCCGGATGAATGCGTTATCGATCGTTGTGTAGCATCGGGCGTCCGCCGGCGCAACTGGCTTCGGGTCTACTATCGAAATACGCGTGCGATGCAGCATTAGACTCCTCGCGGCGAGGGGGGTAGGCTGCGTGGTCTCCGTTAGACGGCACAGCGAGATTGCGAGAGGTACCACGGTGATCCAGGACTATCCTGTC
>JBHHYR010000200.1:0-7306 GCA_046757585.1 Binatia bacterium
GGGCCCTGTTTTCAACGGGCTGCTAGCACCGTTGGCGCCCTGTGCAGGAATCCCGGCCGGGTTGGCATCGGAATGCGGCAGGTTTCCAGCGACTCAGGAATCGCCGCCTCCGGTCACTTGAGAGGAATGGCTGGGAGGCGCTTCAGGTTGCGGCTCGCCGGGTCGATGGTGATGCCGACCGACTCGAGGGCCGTCACCCCGAGGAGCGGCTCGGCATCGTCGGGACCAAAGATGACCCGTCCCGCCGTGACCTCACCCATGAACTCGATCTGAACGAGGCCGAACCGGTACTCGCGAACGGAGCCGTCGGCCAGCTCATAGGCCGTGGTCCCGGCCACCTCGAGGCCGATCTTTTCAAGCTCGCAAGCCGGGGCCAGGGAATCCGTGGCACCGGTATCGACGAGAAAGTCAGCCTCGAACGCGCCGTCCTGCGTGCCCGGCCGCCGCAAGGTTACCGTCACGTGCGTGAGGCCCATACAAAGAAACGTACCACATGCCGATTGTGGCTCAAAGCGTACGGCTAAAGGCTCCCCCTGGCCGCCATGGTAGAGTGCTCCGCGGGTCGGCTAGCGCTCGGGAACATCACACAACGGACATTCTCGATAACGGGCACCACGCCTCATCAAACGACTGCCTGGTCCTTCAGCGTCGCGATCTGTTCCCAGCTGTAACCGAGCAGGTCGGTGAGGATCTCTTCGGTGTGCTGCCCGAACTCCGGCGCCGGCGTTCTAACTTGCCCCGGGGTCTCGCTGAGGCGGACGGGAACACCGACGACCTGCGTTGTACCAAACTGCGGATGGTCAAAGTCAATGATGTAGTCGTTGGCCCGTACCTGCGGGTCGTCGGGAAGGTCGTCGACGCTGTTGACGATGGTGAAGATGAAGTCGCCGCCGGCGCGCAGGAAGCGGAGCCACTCGTCGCGGGGCTTGGTCGCGAAGATCTCGTCGAGAATCTCGACGGCGGCTCCAGCGTTGGCTGCTCGGACCCGGATGTCTGTGAAGCGTGCGTCCTCGGCCAGTTCCGGCCGCCCCAGGGTTCGGCAGAAGTCGGCCCAATAGCGATCCGGCTGCAGCATGCCGAGACAAATCCACTGGCCGTCGCTGCAGCGATAGTGGTTCCAGAGCGGGTTCGACGCGTACTTGCGGGACATGCGGGGTATGGCGAAGCCCATCATCAGCCGGGCCGCCACGCTGAGCCCTTGCAGAAAGGTCATGCTGCCGAGATGCGATGCATCCACTGCCTGCCCAACGCCGAAACGCTCGCGCGCCAGCAACGCGGTCAGAATACCGCAGGCCAGCATGACCGCGCCCATCTGATCGGCAATGCCACCCGCGATCTGCAGCGGTGGCATGTCGGGATCGCCCACCGCCAGCATGATCCCGGAGCGCGCCAGACCCAACTGGTCGAACGACGGATCACCACTTTCGGCGCCTTCCGGCCCGTAGCCCGTGGCACGCGCGTAGATCAACTTCGGATTGTGCTTCCGCAGCGTCGCGTAATCGAGCCCGAGCCGGGCCGCCACACCGAGGCGGTAGTTCTGCACGAAGACGTCCGACTTCGCCACGAGCTGGTAGACGATTTCCCGCGCCGCGGGCTTCTTGAGGTCGAGGGTGAGGCTCTTCTTGTTCCGGTTGTTGGCTTCGAAGTAGAAGTTTGGGCGATCAGAAAGGTCCACGCCGCTCATCTTCAGCATGCCGCGGCCGGGATCCCCGCGCTCGCGCTCCTCGATCTTGATCACCTCCGCACCGAGGTCGCCGAGCATGGCGGAGCAGACGGGGCCTTGTTGCCAGATCGTCCAATCGATCACCCGGATCCCTTCCAGCGGCATGGGCATAGCCTTGTCCTCCTCAAGCTGAGTGTCGCCCGCCAGATTTGCTGAGATTTCCCGCTTACCTCTCGCGCAGGAGATCGCGGATGTCCACGAGCACCCGCGTCTGGCCATCCAGCTGCCCGTCGATCGACTCGAGGCGAGAATCGATGCCGCGCAGCATCGACTGCAGCAATTCCACTGATCGTTCTTCCGCCCCGGCGAGGCCGAAATACATCGAGATCCACATCCCAACGATGGCCAGGACCACGCCGAGTTCACGAAGCACGCCGAACAGTTCGAGGACGAGAACGACCAGGCCGAGTAGGAGGACAATCGTTGAAACCCGCCAATACGTATTGCTCCAGAAGACGCTCAGCAAAGGTCGGTGATCGTGTTGCATCTCAGGCACGGTTGTCGAATTGTGACGCTACGGTTCTTGGACAATCCTGTCAACGCCGCCCATCGCTCGCATCCGCGTACCATCCACAGCCAACGGCGCGGTCGGTCTTAAACGCGTAGCACCACCTTGCCGACGTGCGCGCTCGATTGCACCACGCGATGCGCTTCGGCAGCTTCACTGAGTGGCAGCACGCGATCGATGACCGGCTTGATGCGACCGGCGGCGAGCGCTGCGCCGAAACGCTCCCAGAAGCGCGACACGATCTGCGCCTTGTCGGCAACCGAACGCGCGCGCAACGTGGAGCCTATCACGCGCAACCGGCGCAGCAGCAGCACCGCCAGGTTGATCTCCGCCTTCGCACCACCCATGAGGCCGATGATCACCAGGCGTCCCTCGGAAGCGAGACATTCCAGATTGGAGGCGAGGTACTTGCCACCAATCGAGTCGAGGACCACGGCGACGCCGCGACCATCGGTGGCGGCGCGCACTTTGGGCGCAAAGTCCCCCTCGCGGTAGTTGATCGCGACGTCGGCCCCGAGCTGGCGGCAGCGCCGGCACTTGTCGTCGCTGCCGGCGGTGATGACGCAGCGCGCACCGGCCTCGCGCAGCAGCTGAATGGACGCCGTGCCGACCCCGCTGCCGCCACCGTGCACCAGTGCCGCGCCGCCCGAATCGACCTCCCCGAGCAGGAAGAGGTTCAGAAAGGCGGTCAAAAACACTTCCGGCAACGCTCCAGCTTCCTCGATGGTCAGCGCGGCGGGGACCGGCATGGCGCAACCGTGATGCACGACGGCCTCTTCCGCATAGCCGCCGCCAGGCAGCAACGCCATGGCGCGGTCGCCGATGCGCCATCCGGTCACGGCTGCACCGATCTCGACCACCTCCCCAGCACACTCCAGCCCCAGAATCGGAGATGCCCCGGGTGGTGGAGGATACATGCCCTGCCGTTGCAGGAGGTCGGCCCGGTTCACTGCGGTCGCGCGCACGCGAATGCGGATGTCGGCGCGCCCGAGCGCCGGAGACGGCGCGTCACCGATGTGCAGCACCTCTTCCATACCCGGGGTGTCGAACAGGATCGCCTTCATTGATTGCCTCCACGGTGACAGTAGCACACGACGGTCACTACTCCGTCTTGCGGCGCCGTCCCGCGTCCGGAGGTCGGCGTGGGGTTGCAGGTGTGGCGCTCGCGTCTGCGCTCTCGAGCCGGCGGACGGCCAAGTGGTCGAGAATGTACTGCTTCTTGCGCCGCACGCGCTCGAGCTTCGATTCGACGCCGCGTTCGCGCTGCCGCAGCGCGTCGAGCTTACCCAGCAGCTGCTTCTCGCGCTGCGTGAGCGCCCGCAGTCGCATCTGGCGAGACCGGGCCGACCCCGACAGACCGGGTAGCCCCGTCTGCGCAACCACGATCATTGCCGGAAGCAGTCCCCACAGGACGGCCAGGACCAGGAGGATGGCTGTATGGCCGCGGATGAACCCAACGCGTTCCCCCGGGAAGAACCACCAATCCAAAATCCACAGGTTGGCGACCTCGTACGACAGGCCAATGACGAAAGCCAGCGCGCACGCGGGCAGCAGGCCGAAGACTGGCACGAGACTCGCGATGCCTCCCATGGTGAACCCGAAGACCGCGACGACGTTGAGGAGCGGCGTCTGCGGCTGACGGTACACCCACAGGTTGAGCACACGTGCGAGCAGCTCCGTGACCACGCCGATCGCCATGCCAATCAGCATGCTCCGCAGTACAAACGCCGCCATGGCACTCCGGGGTGACCAGCTCCGGCTTACAAGCGTCTGCCAGACATGCTTGTGGCCGTGGGTCGACTGGGGCGCTGCCCGCCACGGGAAAGCTCAGCAGGTCGAAGCCGCAGGTGATCGACGCGATTGAGTGCCTCCGCCCGCCAGCGGCCATTGTCGCGGCTGATCACGTGGATTGAGGCAAGGTCGGCAACGAGGGCGGCCCGTTCGGAATCGTTGAGCTGCAACAGCTCGGTGAGCACACAGCGGATGATACCCTTGTGGACCACGAACAGAAGGTCGCCTGGGGGGGCGTCGGCGAGGACCGCTCGTAACGTCCGCCCGACTCGACGGCGGAAGGCCCGGGTCGATTCGCCCGCCGGGTAGCGGAAGTCGCCGTCGCGCACCGCCCAATGGGCGTACACCTCCGGATCGCGCGCCCGGATCTCCTCGACTGTGAGACCTTCCCAAGCGCCGAAATTGATTTCGTCAAAGCCCGCGACGCGCCTCACAGCGGAGCCTCGACACACGATCGTGGCCGCTTCGACGGCGCGGCATAGCGTGCTGGCATATACCGCGGCGAATCTCTGGCCAGTCAGCGCCCGGCGCACTCGTTCCATCTGCGTGCGCCCGAGGGCGCTCAAGGGCACGTCGGTTCGGCCGTAGTAGCGAATACTGGATTGCCCGTCGGTTTCTCCGTGACGAACCAGTGTGAGCCGCATCGTGGCTCTTTGCCTAAGGGAAACCACGGCCGTGTACAAGGGGTATCCCCAGCGCCACTAGGTCCGGTCCCCTCATCCGCCGCGATGTTCGCTGGGGTATCCGAAGAACTCGCGTCCAGCATCCGCCGCTCGCGCCATCCGGTCCGGCGGGACGAACACGTAGAGCCGCCACAGTTGGGCGTACCGGCCCTCCAGTGCTTTGATCTCGGAGCTGGGCTGCTGCCCAGGTGCGTTGAGCGGCACCACACCTGCTGGCGTGCGTACCGGCGCTGCTGCTTCCTTCATCACCGTCAGGGCGGGACAGTAGAGGATCACCTCCGACGCATCGCAGCGCAGCACCCGCGCCAGGGTGTCCTCGGCTTCATGGCGCGTCTCGACGGAATCGTGGTAGCGGGCGACCAGGCCTCGGCGCGCCTCTTCGCCTACGCGCGAGGCTGAAACGACGTAGCCGCGTTTGAGGAGGACACGGGTTTCCAAGCGCTCCACGAGCCGTGTGATGCGCGTGTCGGGCGCTCCAGCGCGCGGAAGCCGGCGCAGGCGTTCGAACACGCTCCAATCATTGAGTTGCAACAACTCCTCTTCGCCGAGGGCGCTATGTTCCCGCGCCAGCTCGACGGCTTTTGAAATCATCGCGCCGGCGACCACCTTGGTGTGGTGGTAGTACACCCGTTCGGTCAGAAAATAGCGCATGCGCAACAGCTGCACCGTTTCCGACCGTGCGTCTGGCCGTTCCATGCCATGCTTGGTCATGTTGATAGCCAACTGGTCTCGGTCGACTATGAAGTGGCGAAAAATGCGGTCGTCGTAATTCTGCGCCAGCCCCGCGAAGTACGAATCCCGCCGCAGGTAGTCGAGCAGATCGGCGTCGATCGTGCTCGACACGATCTGGGACGCCCAGGGAGGAACGGTGACCGTGGTGCCGGCGCCAGCACCCAGCAGGGCCGCGACGTGCTCGTGCAGCCCGAGCGTCGTGAGCCGGTGCCCGAACGGCCCTTCAAGGAGCTTGCGTAGCCGCGGCCCCTTGTCGTGACGGGGAAACAGCCGCCGCTCATCTTCGAGGGTATGGCCGAAGGGGACGTGCGTGACATCGTGCAGGAGCGCCGCCACCCCGATGGCCTCCTCTAACTCCGGGTCGACCGGCGTGCCGGCTGCGCGCACCGCGGCGACGATGCGCTTGGACAGCGCGTTGCTGCCCAGTGAATGATCGAAGCGCGTATGAACGCACCCCGGATAGACCAGACTGGCCGTGCCGAGTTGCTTGATGCCCCGCAAGCGTTGCACCTCCGGAAAGTCGAGCACCCGGGCTTCGACGGGGCCAAGAGCAATGTCGCCGTGAACGGGATCGCGGATGAGCATCAGTGCTGGGGTGCTCTCAAAGCCGGGCGAGCCGGGCGAGACGCTCGCGGTGGAACGTTGCGTCGCCGAAGGCCGCCTCGTTCCACTTCGCGCGCTTGAACCACAGATGCATGTCGTGTTCCCACGTGAAACCGATGCCCCCGTGGATCTGCACGGCGCGGTTCGCTGTCCGGGTATACACCTCGCTCATCCGTGCCTTGGCCATCGAGGCGGCCCGTGAGGCTTCGCGCCGGCGCCGGTCGTAGGCGTAGGCGGCGTACCAGACAAGTGAACGCGCCGGCTCGATCTCACTCACCATTTCGGCGGCGATGTGCTTGACGGCTTGGAAGGACCCGATGGGCCGTCCGAACTGTTCGCGGGTCTTGGCGTATTCGACGCTCATTTCCAGCGCGCGCTGAGCGCCCCCGAGGCTGTCGGCTGCCAGGAGCACACACGCGGCATCGATCACGCGGCTCAACACCTTCCACCCCTGCTGCTCGTCTGCCAGCCGCGCGCTGGCGGGAACCTCGACGTTCCTGAAGCGCACCTCACACGGCCGTCGCGTTTGATCGATGCTGCGCAGCGGGGTGACGGATACACCGGGCGCCCCTCCGGGCACCAGAAAGAGGGACACCGCTGGGCCACTGCTTCGGCGCCCGCGGGACGCGGTTCGAAACGCTGCGACGATGAAGTCCGCCACATGGGCATCCATCACGAACAGCTTGGTGCCGCTCAGGCGGTATCCGTCGCGGGTTCTCGCGCACACGGCCGTGATCCCGCCCGCGTCGAGCCGGTCACTTTCTTCGAGGAAGGCGAGTGTGCCAACCGCGTCCCCGGCGGCGATCCGCGGCAACCACTCTTTCTGGCGGGCGCGCGCGCCGCTACCCAGCAAGCTCAAGGCTGCAAGGACGGACGAGGCATAGAACGGGCCCGGCACGACGGCGCGGCCCATTTCTTCGGCGAGCACGGCAAGGTCGAGCATGCTGAGACCGAGGCCGCCAAGGTTTTCCGGAATGACGAGGCCGGTCCAGCCCATGGCAGCCATTTTGGCGTGCAGCGACCGGGAAAAGCCGTCGCCGTTCCCGATGACTTCCCGGACGAAGGCCGTGGGACACTCGCGTGCGAGGAAGTCCCGCGCACTGCGCTGGAGCAACTCCTGTTCCTCTGACAGTCCGAAATCCATATCTTTAGCTCCTAGCGCGGGCTGACGTTGTACAGGGAATCCACTCCGCCCCGTCTGGATTCCCGCCTCCGCGGGAATGACGAGACTGAAATTCGCGCGCCATGCGAAGATTCTCGGAAGTA
>JBHHYR010000201.1:0-7248 GCA_046757585.1 Binatia bacterium
GATTCGATGGCGCATCGCAAAATCCCCCTCGATCCCCCTTTGTCAAAGGGGGAGGTGGCAATAAAGCCCCGCTGTTATCTTCGGCTTGGGGCTAAGGGCGGCGGGACAGGTGACGGTCGAACGCCATGAACGAGCTGCGCCGGGGCGATCGACCACCGGTGGGTGACCAGCGCTCCACCCCCCCGCGGTGAGCTGGTATGGACGTCTTCGCTCTTCCCGTGGTGGATGCGCTGGTCAAGACCGCGCTCGCCGAAGACGTCGGCGCAGGCGATCTCACGACACGGTTGACCGTGCCAGCCGAGAGCGCGGCGCGGGCCGAGATCGCGGCGCGGGAACGAGCGGTCATCGCGGGACTGCCACTGGTCCGCAAGGTCTGCTGCGCTCTCGGTGGCGGCGTCGAGGTCCGCGAACACGTGACCGACGGAACGCGCGTGGTCAGCGGTGACGTCCTGGCCACGCTTTTTGGCTCCGCGCGCACGCTCCTCACCGTGGAGCGGCTGATCCTGAACTTCGTACAGCACCTGTCGGGCATCGCGACGCTCACCGCACGTTTCGTCGAAGCCGTGGCGGGCTGCGGCTGCCGCATCGTGGACACTCGCAAGACGACGCCCGGCTTGCGGGTCCTGGAAAAGTACGCGGTCCGCGTCGGCGGTGGGTTCAACCACCGCCAGCGCCTCGATGACGGGATTCTCATCAAGAATAATCATATCGCAGCGGCCGGGGGCATCAGCGTCGCGGTCGCCGCAACCCGTGTGGCCGCACCGCACGGGCTGAAAGTGGAGGTCGAGTGCGGCACCCTCGGTGACGTCACGGAGGCCCTCGCGGCCGGGGCCGAGATCATTCTCCTCGACAACATGTCGACCGACGAGCTGACACAGGCCGTGCGGCGCATTGCAGGCCGCGCCATCGTGGAAGCGTCGGGTGGCATCACCCTGGACAACGTGCGCGCGGTTGCCGCCACCGGCGCGGACATCATCTCGGTCGGCGCCCTCACCCACTCCGCACCGGCAATTGACCTGCATATGACCCTGCTTCCGGAATGAGGCTCCCCACCAACACCCCCTCATCCTCCTTCCCGGTTTCCAGGTTGAGCCTGCAGCAACCGCCGGCATGACGTCAGCGACCCATCATGCTCCTTTCCAAGTCGACGTCTTACGCCACGCGCGCGCCACCGCACGTCTCGGCGCGACGATCCACTACTTCGACCGGCTCGACTCCACCAACACCGTTGCGGGGCGGCTCGCGGCGGACGGCGCTGCGGAGGGAACCTGCGTCGTTGCGGAAACGCAAACGCAGGGCCGGGGGCGGCTGGGCCGCACCTGGATCTCGCCCCCGTTCCGCAACTTGTACCTCTCGGTCATCCTGCGCCCGCCGATTGCCACCGCCGCGGCGCCGCAGGTGACACTGGCCGCAGGCGTGGCAGTGGCAGAGACCGTCCGCGAATGGACTCCCCGCGCGGCAATCAAGTGGCCGAATGACGTGGTGATCGACGGCCGCAAGGTAGCCGGGATATTGACCGAAATGGAGGCGGACAATGACCGAATCCGCTTCCTGATCCTCGGCATCGGCGTGAACCTCAACAGCACACGGGAGGACTTTCCCGCCAATCTGCGGGACAAGGCTGGAAGTCTGTGCACCGCTGCCGGCCATGCGATCGATCGGGCGGCCTTCGCCGAGCGCTTGCTGTCGCGACTGGAAGAACGTTACGATCTGTTCGTGCGTGCGGGATTTGCAGCCATCCGTCCGGTATGGAACGGTCTCTCTTGCCTGCAGGGACGGCAGGTCCGGATCGGCGGCGGCCAGCAGCGGCAAGAGGGGACCGTAACCGGGATCGCCGAGGACGGTGCCTTGCTGCTACGCAGCGCGACCGGGACGGAACATCGGGTAATCGTCGGTGACGTCACGCTGGTGGACAGGTGTGGGCGCGGGTAAAGTAGCACGATGAGCAAGAACCGGCAGGCCGGGGAGACGGGACAGCAGGATGTTTCTCGCCATTGACGTCGGGAACACGCAGATGGTGCTCGGCGTGTACGAGGCCACGACGCTGCGGCAGCATTGGCGCCTGCAGACGGAAAGCGGCAGGACCGCGGATGAGTACGGCGTGATGGTGCGCAGCCTGCTGGGGAATGCATCGCGGCCCGCGATCAGGGGTATCGCAGTGTCCTGCGTCGTACCACCAATGACCCAGACGATCGAGGCCATGTGCCGGCGCTACTTAGGCGTCGCACCGCTGGTCGTCGGCCCGGGCATCCGCACCGGCATGCCGATTCTGTACGACAAACCACAAGAGGTCGGGGCCGACCGCATCGTGAACGCCATCGCGGCCTACGACCGCACCCGTGATACGACCATCATCGTCGACTTCGGCACGGCGACGACCTTCGACTACGTATCCGCCAGGGGTGAGTACGTGGGGGGAGTGATCGCACCGGGTCTTGCGATCGCAAGCGACGCGTTGTTCGAGCGCACCGCGAAGCTGTACCGGGTGGAGCTCACCAAGCCCAAGCATGTCGTGGGACGCAACACGGTGCACGCTATCCAGTCGGGGCTGATCTATGGCTACGTCTCACTGGTCGACGGCCTGGTCACACGCATCCAGAAGGAAACCAAGGTGAAGGCGCGGGTGATCGCGACGGGAGGCTTCGCACCCCTGCTGGCGTCGGAATCCGCAGCGATCGAAGAGGTGGATGAATTTCTCACGTTGGAAGGACTGCGGTTGATCTACGAGCGCAATGCAGCGCACTGAAGCGGAGGCGATATGGCTGATGATGTGACATTGATCCGTAGCGTCGGAGTGGTGGGCCAGGGGGGCTGCGGCAAAACCTCCCTGGCGGACGCGTTACTCTTTGGCGGCGGCGCCGTGACGCGCCTGGGACGGGTGGACGACGGGAGCTCCCACTTTGACTTCGAGCCCGAAGAGATTCGGCGCAAGCTCACGCTCACCACGGCGTTTCACCACCTGACCTGGAAGAAGCACGAGATCACGCTGCTCGACACCCCCGGCTACGCCAACTTCCTTCCCGACACCCTGAACTGCATGCGCGCCTGCACGGGCGTCGTCTTCGTCCTCGCCCCCGCCGCTGACGAGCTGCGGGTGGAGGCAGAGAAGATCTGGAACCGGGCTAAGGAGCTACGGCTGCCGGTCCTCGGCTTCGTGACCCGCATGGACCGCGAGCGCGCTGATTTTCACGCCGCCGTGGACGGCATGAAGAATATTTTCGGCGCAAGGCCGGTCCCGATTCAGATCCCCATCGGCGCGGGAGAGGACTTCCGTGGCGTGGTGGATCTTATCCACATGCGGGCCTTGATCGCGCAAAGCGACGGCAGCCTCAAGGAAGACGCAATCCCGGCGGATCTCCAGGCGCAGGTCGCGGCCGCCCGAGAACAGATGGTGGAGGCGGTCGCCGAAGCCAACGACACGTTGACGGAGAAGTACCTCGAAAACGGTGCCCTCACCACCGAGGAAGTTCTCCAGGCACTGCACGAGGGCACGCTGGCTCGCCGCTTCGTGCCCGTCCTGTGCGGGGCCGCAGCCAAGGCGACCGGTATGCAGCCACTGCTCGACGCCATCGTCGATTATCTCGGGTCTGCCGCAGACCTCGGTGTGCTCACCGGCCAGGACCCGAAGATCAAGGAACCCATCGAACGCCGCCCCGAAGCTGACGAAGCCTTCTCGGGGTTGGTGTTCAAAACCATCGTCGACCCGTTCGCCGGCAAGCTGTCCATCTTCCGCGTGCTGTCAGGCACGGTGAGCGCGGATTCAACGGTCCTCAACGTGAACAAAGACAGCAAGGAGCGTTTCGGACATCTGTTCAAGCTGGCAGGCAAGAAGCAAAATCAGGTTGCCCGCGCCGTCGCCGGCGAGATCGTCGCGGTGGCCAAGCTGAAAGAGACCGCCAGCGGTGACACACTTGCCGACGACAAGGCCCCGATCCTGTATCCCGGCCTGGCCCAGCCCCCGCCCGCGATCTCCTTCGCGGTCGCACCGAAGAGCAAAGGCGACGAAGAAAAGGCAACACAGGCGCTCGCCCGGATGACTGAAGAAGACCCGTCGCTGGAGATGCACCGGGATCCGCAGACGCGCGAGCTGATTCTCTCTGGCGTCGGCCAACTGCACATCGAGGTCGTCATCGAGCGGCTGAAGCGCAAGTACGGGGCCGAGGTCGAGCTCAAGGCGCCGAAGGTCCCTTACAAGGAAACGATCAAGGGGCGTGCCGAGGCACAAGGGAAGTTGAAGAAGCAATCGGGCGGCCGCGGGCAGTACGGTGACACGTGGCTGAGAGTCGAGCCTCTGCCCCGCGGCAGCGGCTTCGAGTTCAACAACGAGATCGTGGGCGGCGTGGTGCCCCGGCAGTACATTCCCGCCGTCGAGAAGGGCGTACGCGAAGCGACGAAGGAGGGCTTCCTGGCGGGCTACCCGATCGTCGATGTGCGCGTGACGCTGTACGACGGCTCGTATCATGAAGTTGATTCCTCGGAAATGGCATTCAAGATCGCCGCGTCCATGGGCTTCAAAGCCGCGCTGGCCAAGTCCAAGCCGATCCTGCTCGAGCCGATCATGTCCATGGAGGTGAGCGTACCGGACGATGCCATGGGGGACATCATCGGTGACCTCAACAGCCGGCGCGGCAAGGTGCTCGGTGTCGAGGCGAGACCGGGTGGCCAGGTCATCCGGGCACAGGTGCCGATGGCCGAGGTGCTCAAGTACGCACCGGATCTACGATCCATGACCAGCGGGCGCGGGTCGTTCACGATCGCCTTCTCCCATTACGAGGAAGTGCCGGCGCATCTCGCCGAACGTGTGATCAAGCAGTCCGAAGCCGCCAAAGCCGCGAAGGCATGAGTGACGACGCCAGCGAAATCGAAGCCATTGCCGAACGCGTCGAGCGCGGCGAGGATCCGTACACCGTCCCGGAAGAACTACTCACTGAGTCCAAGGAACGAAAGCCAGCCGGCAAGAGCCTGTACGTTCAGATCTTGAACATGACCGTAGGCGAGCGAATCAAGCTGGCCCTCAAGGGTAACCGCGACGCCCGCATGATCCTCATCCGTGATCCCAACCGCCTCATTCAACGGTTCGTGCTGCAGAACCCACGCATCAGCGATGACGAGGTCGTTCAGATCGCGCGCAACCGCAACCTTGATGGGGATCTGTTGCGCAAGATCGGTGAACACAAGCACTGGCCACGCAATTATCAGGTACGCACCGCCCTGGTCACCAATCCCAAGACGCCCCTGGCCACCGCCCTGCACTTCGTCAACAGTCTGACCGAACGTGACATTCGTTTTCTGGCCAAGAGCAAGCACGTCCCGGCAGCAGTCGTGAACCAAGCCCGCCGCATCCTCATGCAGAAAGCCAGGCACTAGCAGTCCGTGGGAAAACGTGTTGCGATGAAATCAACTGAGCTCGCCCAAGAGCCTCCTCTCCCGCATTGCCCGCGGGAGAGGATGGAGATGAGGGAACCCTCCCCCTCTGCCGCTAATGTGGCGGAGAGGGGATGTCGTCGGTTGCGCCTGTTCAACGGTGTTTCCACGGGCAGCTAGTGCTAGTAGAGACCAAGGACGAGGCATCATGAATCTCAAGGGACGCGCAGCGATCGCCGGCCTTGGCATGACCAAGCAAGGGAAGGTGTACGATTACAATCACATGGGCTTCGCCATTGAAGCCGTACGGCTGGCGCTGGCAGACGCGGGCCTCGACCGCAGCGCGCTCGACGGTGTGCTGCTCAACCCCGGCCTGAGCTGGGCGGATCGCGGCATGGGGGCGTTCCAGCTCCAGCAGGCGCTGGGGCTGCGCAACCTCAAGCTGTCTGTCACCATGCATGCCGGCGGCGCGACCGCCTGCGCGATGATTCAGCAGGCCGTCGAGGCAATCGACGCCGGTCTCTGCACCACTGTGGCGTGCGTGTTTTCCGACGCACCCCTGCGGCCTCCGCGGCCGAAGCCGCCAGGTGGCACCGCGCGCAGCAACGGTGGCGGCAGCTCGGCAGGCGCCTACGGCTTCGCCCGCGGCCTCGACGCCGCCTACGGCCAGTTTGGCGTGAACGCCATGTACGCCATGGTGGCGCGCCGCCACATGCACCTCTACGGCACTACCAACGAGCACCTCGGCGCCATCGCTGTCGCGCAGCGCCAGTGGGCCAACAAGAATCCCGCGGCACAGTTCTTCGACGTTCCGATGTCCATCGCGGATTACCACCGCTCGCGCTGGATCGTGGAGCCCTTTCACCTGTTCGATTGCTGCCTCGTTTCGAACGGCGGGCTCGCCGTTATCGTCACTGCCGCCGAACGGGCACGGGATCTCAAGCAACCTCCCGTGTACGTCTGGGGCATGGGGCAGGGCCACCCTGGTGGCGACCCATCCGAGACACTCACCTCCGGTGCCGTTCTGGCGAAAGAGTCTGCCTTTCGGATGGCCGGTGTCACCTTAGAAGACATCGACGTCGTTGAGCTGTACGACTGCTACACCTTCACCGTCCTCGTGTGCCTCGAAGACTACGGCTTCTGCAAGAAGGGGGAAGGTGGCCCGTTCGTCGCTGACGGCAAGACCGCACCGGGCGGCACCCTGCCAGTGAACACTGGTGGAGGCCAGCTGTCGTCGTTCTACATGTGGGGGATGACACCGGTGTCCGAAGGTGTCATCCAGTTGCGTGGTGCAGGCGCTGCCCGGCAGGTACCCGGCGCAAAGATCGCGCTGGTCAGCGGCAACGGTGGCGTCCTGTCCACACACGCCACGCTCGTGCTATCAAACGACGGACCCTAGCCGGGCACGAACTTCGGCAAGGTCACTTCGTCCGTGATGTCTTCGAAGATGACCCGCACGGGCATGCCAATCTTGATCGCGTGCGGATCCACCCCGACGAGGTTCGAGTTCATCTTGGCCCCTTCTTTGAGCTTCACCACCACGACCGCGTATGGCACCTCCTCGGCGAAGCCAGAATGATAAACCTGATGCATCACGTTGTAGCTGAAGATCTCACCCGTGCCGCTGACCTGCACCCACTCCGCGTCACGCGACAAGCACGAGGAACAGATCTCGCGGGCGGGAAAGCGGTGCGTGCCGCATTGCGTGCAGCGTTGCACCACCAGTTTGTGACGCTTGGCGGCGTCAAAGAACGGTTTCATGTCCGGCGTAATCGCCGGAATCGGCTTCTTGTAAGGCATTTTTCCGTCCCTGCTCTCTCGTCTTCTTCCCTCTTCCACAACCCGCCCTTCCTTCAACTCCGTCACCTCCCGTCCTTCATCCCT
>JBHHYR010000202.1:0-7240 GCA_046757585.1 Binatia bacterium
GCTGTTGGCCGAACCTGCGTACGACCGGCCCCTTGTGGTCGATGACACCGCATGCTCGGGGTACTGACCGTTGAAGTGTTTGCGGTCGCCGCATTCGAGTGGGCAAAGGACGTCCTCGGTGATTCGTCCTTATTCCCCCGCTCCCAAGACGCCAGGGCCTTGATTGAATGCATTCAGCAGGACGAAGTTCCGCACGTGCAGTACCTCGGCACAGCGTTGGCCGAGCTGCGGAGCCGTACGCTCATCGGCGCCGATGGCTCTTCCACCCACGGCCGCCACGTTATCGAGCGTGCGCGAGACATGATCGTCGACTTCCAGACCGGCCCGCGGCACCGGGCAAATTGCGCCTTCCGGATGGAAGTGATCGAGCGCAGTCTTACCGATCATCCGCGCCGCCCAATGATACTGGAAGAGCTTCGAGCGCTGGGTCCGGTGCCGGCAACGGCGTGATTGACCTTGCCTCGTGATGAGTCGCGCGGCGGGAATTCCACCGCATTCTGCCTAGGAACGACCCGTTGGGCGTGCGTATGCACGACAGCGTCACGCGACCCGGATGCGTCCTAATCGCGCTTTACAGAACCTCCGGGTCCCACATGGGTGTCCAGTTATCCAGCGACAACGCGCCATCGGCCACCAGGGTGGCGCCATTGATGTAACGTGCTGCCGGAGAGCACAGGAAAAGGACAATGGCGGCCACTTCGTCCGGCTCCGCCAAGCGGTGAGCGGGGATGTCGCGCAGCTGCAGGGCTTCGACGTCTTCCTGCTGCGCGCGGCTATATTCCTCCTCGCGCAGACCGGCGGTGGACACGCTGCCGGGTGCGAGCGCGTTGATGGTCACCCCGTGCCGAGCCCAGTAGTAGGCCAGGGACTTGGTCATATTCACGACGCCGGCCCGTGCCGCGCCCGAGTGGGTGAAGGCCACTGCACCGCGGTCCAACGAGTAAATGTGGACGATGTTGACGATCGACCCGAAGCCACGGTTGGCCATGAGCGGTCCGATCCGACTGCACATATTCCACGTGCCGTTGAGGTTCAGATCGATCACCGCGCGCCAGCCGCGATCGCTGATGTCGCTCGGCCGGGCGGGAAATTGGCCGCCGGCATTGTTGACGAGGAACTCCACGCCGCCAAACCGTTCCAAGGTTTTCCGCACCAGCGCGTCCACCTGCTCAACGTTGCGAATATCGGTCGGAACTGCCAGGCAGCCGACGCCCGTGGCGGTGATCTCTTCCGCCGTAGGGTTGAGGTTTTCCGGCTTACGGCTCGCGATGACGACGTTGGCGCCCAGACGGGCGAAGGCCAGAGCAGTCTGCTTCCCAATGCCGCGGCCCCCGCCGGTGACCAGTGCAGTCGTGCCGCGGAAGAGCTCGGGCGAAAAGGTGGCCAGCGGGTCCCGTTTCGACTGCATCATACTGTAGTCTAGGGGGCCGGCGGGTACTCCGTCAACGCGGCGCAGGTGGTCCGCAAGGCCGCGCACCTCGCCTGCTTTCATGCTACGGTGCCGCCGTGCTCGACCACCGCGGCCGTACATCGCTTTGGGCAATCGCCGTTCCGCTGGCGGCGGGCGCTGTGCTGGCCGTGATCCTCGTCGTGGTTGCCCGGCACAAGCAACCACCTCCTTCGGCCCGGCGAGTGACACCCCCTTCGGGCGCGCCGTTCAGCGCCTGGCTCCGTTTCGAACCGCCGCAGGCCCGCGGCCTTGCCGCGCTGCAAGATTACTTCGTCGATCAAATCCTGGGACACCAGGTCTTCCAGCTTCCCCCGCGCGGTCTCCCGTTTGCAAAAGCTCGAGGCCTGCTCCTCGACGACGATCACCTCTTGCTGCCTTCGGGTCGCCGCCTATGGGACAGTGAGCTGCTGAACCAGCCTGGGCTGGCCGGGAAGTTCTGCTACGTCCACTCCGGCTTCTGTCTGAAACGCCTGTTCGACGTACAGTTCTTCATCGACGGGAAACCAGCGGTCATTTACGAGAATCAGTACCGCATCGATCGTTATCCGAGTCACACCACGGTACAGTATCTGCTCGGCCCGGTGCATATCGAGGAAGATAAGTACATTACGTACGACGACCGTGCGGTGTGCACCTATCGTGTGCGTTCCGCCGACGCGAAAGCCCACCGGGTGGATATTGAAGTGCTGGCGGGGTACTTGACGATGCCCAACCGCAACGGCGATCCAGCGTATCCACTCCTCGGCAGTGGAACCTACCAGCAAATCGAGATCTTCGTGTACCTCGACGCACCGGGATTCTCTCGGGTGGATACCCGGGCGATCCACTTACGACGAACGCTGAGCGTCCCCGCCGGTCACACGTCCCCGTCGCCCGCCGGGACACTGGAACCAGAAGCGCAAGGGCCCGCCCCGCAGGCGCAAGTCGCCGTCAGCTTCGAAAACACAGCGCGGCACGGCGCGCCGCCGCCTCTCCCACAGGATCTGCTCATCCAGCAGCAGCGCCAGTACAATCGCTGGTTCTTTGACAACGTCCCCTACTTCGATGCGTCAGACCCGGCGTTCAAAAAGATGTGGTACTACCGGTGGTGGGTGGTGCGCTTCAACCTGCTCCAGGCCGATACGCCTGACCTGCACGGGTACCGCTTCTACGAAGGCAAACTTGGTTTCGACAACGTCATCTCGTTCGCCGTCCCGGCGCAACTGAAGGAACTGACTTACCTGCGCGACCCCAAGTTCGGTCTGCAGCAGGCGGAGAACAGCTACCGCAACCTGTCGCCGAGCGGCGCCGTCGTCGATCCACCGGGGAGCCCCTACTGGAGGGAAACGTACTCGCACTGGATCGCGTCAGCGGTGGCAGAGTTCAACCGGGTCCATCCGATCCCGTTACACACTCTACAGGCGCAGCTGCTACCGGCTATGGCCCGCGACGTACGCGCGTGGATGACCACCTTCGACCACGACGGTGATGGCCTTCCGGAGCGGGCGAAGCCCCGTGTCACGGGCTACGACCTCGACATTCTTTCCTACTGGTTCTTCAACGGCATGAAGCTCGACCTGCACACCAAGCCCAGTGCTCTGGAACGGGTCGACTTCGCCAGCTTCGTCTATGCAAACGCGCGCGGGGTAGCGGAGCTCGCCCGGCTCACCCACCAGCTGCCACTAGCCACAGAATTCGAGGCTGTGGCAGCACGCATTCGGGCGGCTACCCTCAAGCACCTGTGGGACGACGGGACGCAGTTCTTCTACCCGCAACGGGCTGCGGATGATGCGCGCATCCCGATCCGCGAGCTGCACGGGTTCTTTCCGTTCACGACACGCCTGGCTCCCGACGAGCCACAGTACCTGGCAGCGCTCGCGAAGTTCGTTGATCCGGAGGAATTCTGGGGACGCTACCCGCCGGTGATTACCAGCCAGTACCATTACCGCCGGTGGACCTGGGAGATGGACGGGCTCACGCGGAACATTGCACCGCATGCGATCAGCATGGGGGGACGCACACTGATCCAAGTGCTCAAGCACTACCACCAGCACATCATCACACCAGCGCACTTCATGGAACTCATGATCCGCTACAACAGGCTGATGTACCCGGGAGTCAACCCCTACGACCCGCTGTGGCGGCCGAACGCGCACGAGTACTACTCGAAGTGGGAGCCGTATCAGTCGACCCTGCGACCGAAACCGTCGGACATCTCACACGATTTCCACTCGATGTACTGTTCCCTCATCGTCGAGGGAGCGGTCGGCCTCACGCCGCGCAATGATACCATTGTCGAGCTACAACCAGCGGCGCGGCGGTGGACGTATTTCCTACTCGACCGGCTGCGTTACCACGGCAAGGATCTCACCATCGTGTGGGACCGGCCGGACGGTCACGCCCATTACAGCGGCTACCCCGAAGGCTTCTCGCTCTACATCGACGGCGCCCATGCGTTCACGGCGGATCATCTCGGCCATTTCCAGTATGACCCAGGCACCGGAACGGTCACGGAGCTAGCCGGCCCGTCGCCGGGGTCATAGGCGGCTTTAGACGGTTGGGCGGTCGGGCGGCCCTATGGTCCCGATACAGGGTGGAGGGCGCCACTCCGTCGGCGCCGAGAGTCACCTCCCTCACCGCCGCGACGAACAACAACAGTGTAGCAACACGATACGCAGTCCGTACTGACCACCCGGTGGCCGTTCCCCTAGACTCGTATTGATATGGTGAAGGCGAAGTCCCTCACGGGGCGCAGCAGACGAATTGCAACGGTTCGGAGCGCCACCTACCACTACACCGCGCTCTTTGAACCTGCTGAAGAAGGGGGCTACGTTGTCCACATTCCTGCCCTGGGCATTGCCACCCAAGGCGAGGACCTCAACGACGCCCGCGCCATGGCGGAAGGCGCTATCCGCGGTTACCTCGAGTGCCTGCGCGAGCACGGCGAGGAGATTCCGACAGAAGGCGAGGAGGCCGTCACCGCCCGCATTGCCGGCGGGAGAGGATTGTTGATCCGGCTAGCGCTGACCTCGTCACACTGCAATACGATGGCCGGGTGGCAATAGCCAGGTTTGGACCCGCGTGGCGCGGGGACATCAACCCACCAGATCTCTCCGCGCCGGATTACCTGCGGCTTCACTTCGCGGCCCGGATGACCTCTCGGCTGCGTTTGCGAAACGCCCGCGCGGCGGGGTCGCCCCCCGGCTGCCCGGCTCTGCGGATGGCTTCGTTCCACGCCCGGGTCGCATCCGCAGCGCCCGCCTGGCGCACCAGGAAGTCACGCGCCGCCCTGGCGAACAGGCCGCTGCGGGAAAGCTCAAGCCGGCGGGCGCAGGCCTCGATCTCCTGGAACAGCCCGTCCGGACCTGTTCGTCCACGTACTGTTCCCCACAGTTCGGGCAGACCCGCGCGGGCACCCCCGTCACCACCAGCGTCACCTGATCACGTTTGAGCGTGACAGTGGCTTTGCCCGACCGCACCTCCGCCTGCTTGCACACGACGCATTTCATAGCTTTCTCCTTCTGAAGTCAGACTCCCACTGCTCAGATTCCGGCTCGTGCACACGCGTCGCCCTTGACAGGTTTGAATCATCGAGACCCCTCTCGATCCTTTGCCCCGAAGGCATGCTGGCGATCAAGCGCCTTCAATGGCGTAGCGGTGGCGCTCACGCAGAAGACATACAATGTTGTGTGGCTGGTCGACGATAACGGCGAAGAGGCCCGCGATGTCGCGACCGAGCACGCATATGTCCAGCGCCTCAAGCTCCGTGACGGCAGCAAACTCTCCGTGGAAGAGCACGTTCTTTGATGCGTCGCTGGCAAAACGGATTGTCGTCTCGATCGATACGCACGAAATTACCCCTCCGAGACCGCCAATACGATCGGGACTCACTCCGCCATGAATGCCGAGCAATCTCCAGACGGCCGCATTGAGCACCGTGCGGTCTGCCCCCGTATCCCGTATCAAGGAGGAACGGAGCGCGAACCCAGGAGCTGTCCGCTGCCTGAACCTCGGCGCGAATGACCGGTCGGGTAGTTCCGTCGTCGCCTACGTACCACTCACCGTCGATTCGCATAGATGCGGGCGAATCGTTCACGCGGGATGTACTGGACGAAGCTGCCGTCGTCTTCGGGGTGGGCTGCTCTCGCTAGAGCCATTGCCTCCTCGGGCGTGTCGGCAACAAAGGCTTCTTCGGCAGCGACACAGACGCACTTACCCCTATGAAGCGCGTAGATCTCCTGGGCGTGGGTCTGCAGCCACGCCGAGTTGCGGTCAAACCGCTCCCGCTGCGCCCGGGCTTTGGCGATCTCGTCAGGATCAGTGACCTCTTCCATCACAATCGGCGTTGGCATGGCTCAATTGTGCCATCGCTTTCCAGGCACGGCAAGTCCGGTCCATTCTCCACGGAGGTATACGCGAGGAGCCCATCGATCACACCGCCCGCACGGCACCCGCGCAACGCCGTCGCGCGCGGCAACGGCCTGCCGGCGTTGGGTGAACGCGGTGGCCTCCGCCTTGCCGAGATGGGTCTTCGCATTGCGCTGCATGTGCACGATGCGGAGCTGGACGTCCGCTTGAGGGAACAACGATTGGGTGACAGTTAGCAGGCCGGAGAAGTCGTCCTGGACGACGATCAGGACGCGCCGCAACCCGCGCTCCAGCAACGTGCGCAGGAGCTTCTTCCAGTCCTCGAGGTTCTCGCACCCGGGGCGGGCAAACGCCAAGATCGTCGTCCACGGCACCTTCGATGCGAGCGCGTTGCCGCCCTTGGGCAATCTTCTCTTCTCCGGAGGGCTCAGCGTCGGCGTGAGCGGCAGCGGCTTGGGCACCCCGGACACGCTGGTGTTCCCGCCGCTGCGCTGCTTCACCTTGAGGAGACTCATCGACTGTATCGGCAAAGATTCTGCCGAGCTGCGCTTTCGCCAGCAGCGCGCGGCGAATCTCCTGACGGTGAAGATGAGCGCGACGAACAGCGTGTTCGCCGTCCCGCTCACCAGCGATCCCGTGGTGGTTACACTCTCGGCTGGAGGCCTGGACCGGACCGACCGGTTTAACACCTGCACGGTGAACAGAACCGGCCGCCGCGTGAAGCGCCGCAGGTGAGGCGCCACCACCACCACCTCGTGAGCCGCTGCCCCGGCTGCGAAACTGCGCCGCGACCTGTTTGCGGCAGCATCGAGAGAACATGCACCCGTTCTGCGATCTTAACGTGCTCCGGCCTGAAAGTGCTCGAACAGGGGGGGGACGCCTCGCCCCGTTTCGGTCCGGCTTGCGGCGGTGCTGGTAACCGGCAGTGGGGAGGTAACGAGGCGACGTCAGCTGACTTGACGTACTCGCGCACGCCGTGGTAGCCGCAGCCCAACGGGGATTGTCTAGGACATTTTGAACGCCTGTCCATTCCACGGGCAAGGGAGGATTATACCATGCGTATAGTTCTGAAGGTCTTGTTGGTTCTACTGGTGTTTACTTATGGTACGATGCGAGGCGTTGCGCCCGCCTTTGGGGACACCCTCGGAACTGGGACAGGCCTTACCGGGGTCAACCAGCTTTCTAGGGTCGGTGGGCTGCCGTTCCCGCTGCCGCCAGGACTTCCTTTTCTCCCGCCAAGCGCCGGAACCGGTGCGATATTCGATGACGTCACCTTCAATGTGCTGGGTACGCCGGTGAACATGGTCAGTCTGGGCGCGGCCACAGTGATCAGCGCGCGCACCGGCGGTGTCGTCGATTTTACGCCGGATCCCCCACCGAGTCTCGGTGGTGGTGGCAGCAAGAAGACAGACTGCGTCAGTGAATGGTCCGTTGGCCTAAACG
>JBHHYR010000203.1:0-7210 GCA_046757585.1 Binatia bacterium
CCTCGTCCACCGCATCGCCCGCACCAGCCTGGTCAACCCGGGATGCTGCGGGCGCAGGGCGGTTCGCAGGCGGCCTCACGGCCCCGCCGCACCGTTCACCAGCCTCGTCCACCGCATCGCCCGCACCAGCCTGGTCAACCCGGGATGCTGCGGGCGCAGGGCGGTTCGCAGGCGGCCTCACGGCCCCGCCGCACCGTTCACCAGCCTCGTCCACCGCATCGCCCGCACCAGCCTGGTCAACCCGGGATGCTGCGGGCGCGGGGCGGTTCGCAGCCGGCCTCGCGGCCGGCCCACCCCGTGCATCAACCACGGCCGCCGCACCAGCCGCACCAACCGCGGCAACCGGGCGGGGGTTAGGAGCAGCCGGCCATTATTCGAAACCCCGCACTTAGGCTCTGCGAAAGTACGGGAGCACCGCCCCGACTCGGTGGGGCCGTCGGTGCGACAGGTAGACAGTGATGGCAACACGACCCATCTCACGGGCTGCGCGCTGGCGGATTGCCACACTGGTGCTCGTTCATCTATTGATCGCGGCGCACATCGTGCATTGGAAGCTCGCGGGCACGTCATTGTCGTCCATTCAACTCAGCAACGCCGGGCGATTCGTCGCCGAGGGGGTTGCTACTGCAGCGTTGTTTTTGTTCGCCTTCCTGCTGCTCGCAACACTGGTGTTCGGGCGGTTCTTTTGTGCCTGGGGCTGCCACATGCTCGCGCTCCAGGAGGTGTGCCGTTTTCTGCTCGGTAAGATCGGCGTGCGTCCGAAGCTGCGCCGCTCACGCCTGCTCATGATCGTGCCCGTGTACGCCGCATTTTACATCTACCTGCAGCCACTGTTCGAGCGGGCGTGGCTCGGCCGCGCCTTTCCGAGCCCGACATTGCAACTGACGTCGCGTCACCTGTGGGCAGCGCTGCCCGGACCGATCGAAGGTGTCGCATTGGTTCTCATCGGTGGACTGCTTATGGTCTACACCCTCGGGGCGCTGAGCTTCTGCAAATACGTCTGCCCGTATGGCGCCCTGTTCGCGCTGGCAGACACGGCAGCGTTAGGCCGGATCCGGCTCATCGGAGAATGCGACGGGTGTGCGCGCTGCACCGCCGCCTGCACCACAGGCGTGCGGGTGCACGAACACGTGCAGCGTCTCAGCATGGTCGCCGATTCCGGCTGCATGCGCTGTCTCGAGTGCGTGAGTGCCTGCCCGCGGCGGGTCCTAGCGTACCGCTTCGGCCGTCCAGCGCTGACTGCCGGCAGCCGTGCGGGCCTCAGCCGTTACGCGTTCGCCTGGCGCGAGGAAGCGGGGATGTTCACGGTCTTCGCGGTAAGTCTCTTCGCGTTCCACGGCCTGTATAATGCAATCCCCCTCCTGGTTTCCCTCGCCGCGAGCGTCGTCATCGCATACGTCAGTATCCTCACCGTACGGCTTGTGCAGCAACAGCGTGTGGCCCTGCGTGGCATTACTTTGAAGCGCGCCGGACGATTGTCGAAGGGGGGTGTGGTGTTCGTCGCCTGCGCAGCAGCTGTGTTTCTCGTGGTCGGCCACTCGCTGTTCATCCAATACCACCAACGACGTGCCGCCGCCGTGCTTCACGCACTCGGGTTTCCGCGCCAGCAGAGCGCGTACTCGGTGGCCCAACGACGGCTGCTACACACGGCAGCCGCGCATCTCAGCGCGTGCAGCCGATACGGGTTGGCTGACATCGCCGATTGGAACATGGGGCTGGCGTGGACGTATCGGGCCCTGGGAAACCCGCAGCTAGTGGAGCGCTACCTGCGCCGCGCGATCGCGCTAGACCCCACGCAGCCAGTGGCACATTTCAATCTCGGCAAGCAGCTCGCGCGCCAAGGGCGGCGAGGAGAGGCCGCGCGCGCGTTTGCCCAGGCGGTGCGCCTGGCACCCTCCCTGGCCTCGTTCGTCCCTGCCGATTACGCGGCCGTCCAGGAATCGAGAGCGCAGAAGTTGCCGCAGCACGCCAACGCCTTTCCGAAGCCTTGAGAGAGAGAGCTGTGCCGCGGCACGCTCGACCCCCATTACCGTGACGTGCCATGCGTGTCCTTCGCGAGCGTCGTTTGCCTGCCGTTGCGAAGCCCGGCCAAGGAGGCAGTGGGGGGAGGTGATTCCGCCCGAGCACGGTCCTCGACGCCGCGAGCGTGAAAGAGAGTTATAGTTGATCCCCTCACCCCGACCCTCTCCCGGAGGGCGAGGGGGCACCCCTCTATATCTCCCCTTCGCAAGGGGAGAAGTAAACACGGGTTGAGGCAAATGTCGGAGTTCGCAGTCCGGATTACCTTCTCTTCCCCCTCGCCCTCCGGGAGAGGGTCGGGGTGAGGGGATGAGACAACTCCGGGCCACCCCCCTTGGAGCCGCAATCTGAAGATAACAGCAACAGCGGCTCCTTTTCGCTTGCTCCCCCTTTGACATGGGACCGGGGAGAATTTGCGACCCGCCAACACATCCCCCTGCCCCTCCCTTGCGAAGGAGGGGGCCCGGTGGTTGACGCACCTGCGTTGCCTGAGCGAAGACCCTTTTCGATCTTCCGTTCGTTACCGATGCAAGGTTAGGGTGCGGGCGGGATGGCGCACGCGGAAGGCGGCGAAGCGTTCTTGCCGAGGAAACGCTTGCCATCGGCGCCGGTCTTACCATTGAAGGCAGAAAACGCCGTGCAGTGGTCGCGTACACCGGTAGTCAGCACGACGTTCACACTGCCCTGATCAGAGCCCTCGGAGAGGTCGTAGAGGAAATCGGTCGCGGCGCCACTGCCTCGGCAGACTGCCTTCATCCGCTTGCCATCCCTGATCAAGACAAGCCTGCAGGGCCCCTGGTCGAGCTCCGGATCCTTGTAGCGGTAGCCTCTCGGCTTCTCACCGAGGCCGAGCGCGCTCCAGTTTTCGCACGGAAGTGGTAAAGGACCCGTGTCCTGCCCCGACGAGACACTAAAGAAGCGGATGCTGGCCTTCACTGTCCCCGGCGGATCACCATTGCACCGCGGATCGTTGGCGGTCCGGCGCGCCCCAGCCATAACCGTCGCGTCCCATGCCACCCAGACACCTTTGTTCTTTTCCTTGTCATCGGGCACCTTGTTCTTGAGAAGCAGGCGTTTGCCCGTCAGGGGAATCAGGACTCGCGGGATCTCGGTGAGCGGCAGCGTGGCCACCCAGGCTCCGCTGTCGAAGCACGGAGGTGTGCCGTTGCAGGGATGATCAAGGTCGCCGAGGCCAACCATGCCCGCACTCGGCGTCCAGCGAAACGCCTCGACACCCGAGTCAGAGGTACTGCGTCCCACCACCACCATGCCGTCGGCCGACACCGATCGCGCTGTGCTCTTACAGCCCTGGCTCCCGGCGCTACACAGCGCGCCCAGACTTTGGAGGCCGGCGGATGCACTCCAGCGAAACGCCTCCTGCTCCTGGTCGGTCGTGCCGAACCCCACCACTGTCGAGCCATCGGCTGACACACCCCACCCTTGGCTCGCGAAAGCCCCGCCCGGCAGATCGCCCAAGGGGTGGAAACTCGCCTGCGGGACGGCGGACGCAGGCGTGACCATGGCTAGCAGCGAACAGGCCGCCAGAGCCGCCTGGATCGCACGCGCCCCGGTTACAGCCTGAAGCCCCATAGCGTACACGATCAGACCGCCAGCGGCGCGCAGTGTCCCCGCGCCAAGCACGCCTCGGTCTTCTTGTTACGGCGGCGTGCTTCTCGGCCGTCGCGCGACAGCAGCGTGACTTGCGCCGAGAGGCGAGAGCCGCACCCGCACTGGCGGGCGGCCCTTGTACTCGAGATGCCTTGCCACATGTCAATCGGGCAACCGTTTTTCCCCTACTGCCGCCGGTGAGGTGTGTCAATACGAATTATCGGACGGGGCACGGGGCTTACCGGATGGATGGCAACGAGGACGACTTCGCCGGCGCCCCACCAACCGCTAGCGAGGTCACGCTGTGTAGAGCTGTCCCCAGGACGCCCTCATTCGAGGCCGGAGCCTCCGTAGCGGGTGGCGGCGCCAGTGCCGCCCGGGCCCAGCCGGCCACCGGGACCCAGATGGCCCTTGCCGGGAACGTGGTTCACCTCCACGCGGATGCCGTCCGGATCTTCGAAAAGCACCGAGTAGTACCCGGGGGCGAACATTGGCCCATCCTCGGGCGGGTGGATGATGCGCACGTCGAGTTCGTCGACGAGGAAGCGGTAGATCGCGTCGACGTCCTCCCGCTGCCGAGCGCGAAAGCAGAAATGATGCAAGCCGGAGCGGTTCTGGTCGAAGCGGACTTCCCGGCTCTCCCGCGGCGCCTCGCGCACCAGGATCCCCGTGCGGCTCCCGATGCAGTAGACGACCCCATCGCCCTTGATGAGCGTCTTCATCTCCAGGAAATGGCAGAGTTTCTCCCAGAACGGGAGGCAACGGTCGGGATCGGTCACCGTCAGTTGGATGTGCGCAATGCCGTTCACTTCAACGCTCATGGGATCGCCTCCGAATCTTATATCCAACGGACGTCGCGCTCCCCGCTTTTCATGTTCGTGCGGGGCTCGCGAGCGAACAAATAGAGGCCAGCTGGACCTCGGGCAACGTGGCAAGCATTTCCGCGAGCTTCCGCGCCACGTTCTGCTGTTGCTGACCGCTCATGCGCCGGTAGTATAGCATGCGCGCCGCGTCTTGGATCAACGCCCAACAGAAGAACGAAGCGTTATCGGCTGCAGAAAGCATGCAAGAGAGCACGCAGCAAGCAGTGCCACGGGCGCAGCGCAAGCTGCTGAACTGGCAACATGTTCATGCCCCCTGGCCTTCCCGAAGCTCTGCCTGCTAGGCTGCGGCCGGTCGCAACGGTTGGCAATCTGAGCTGGCAGTCTGCAAGTAGGTCAGCAGAGAGTTGGGCTGCACCAATGGGGCAAGTGGCTGATTCAAAGCTCGTAGGGGTTATCGGGGATCTGAGTGCCTCTCGTCCTACCCACGTCGCCACCAACCAAGCCATCGGCCACGCGGCTGCCATCCTCGCGGTCCGTGCCGACATTACGTGGATTCCAACGCCGGAGCTTGTCGACGCTCCGGCAGAGACACTTGCGCGATTCGATGGCATCTTCGTTGCGCCAGGCAGCCCCTACGCCAGCATGGAAGGGGCACTTCGCGGAATCCAGTATGCTCGGCAGAATCGGGTACCCCTTCTCGGCACATGTGGCGGCTTTCAGCACGTGGCACTTGAGCTTGGGCGGAACGTGTTGGGTCGAAAGCACCTCCAGCACGCGGAGTACGACCCTGATGCTCCCGAGCTTCTCATCGAGAGACTCGAACGCTCGCTTTCGGGCAAGCGCGCACGGGCCAAGCTCGCGCAGACCGGGAGCTCGGTGGAGCTACGAACCGCCGATGCGGAGGACTCTCTGCCCTGGGATGCTGACTTCTTTGATGCCATCACCCTCACGGGAGTTCTGCACCACTTTTTCAGACCGAAGGACGCTCTCAGTGAGGCCCATCGGGTATTGCGTCCTGGAGGCCGACTCCTCTTGATCGACCCTTGCTTTTTCCGGCCAGTGCGCCAGATTCTCAACCTGGCGCTTCGTATCGCTCCTCACGATGGCGACTTCCACTTCTACTCGCCAGGAGAAGCGACCGGTCTTTTGGCTGCGCTCGGATTCGAGGTGAGGCGGACGCACCGCGTGGGGTTGTGGGCATTCCTTGCGGACGCGCTCAAAGCAGGCCTTCCGAAAACAAGCGAAGACACCGGCAGAAAGAGTGCGCCGCCGACAGGGCGATCAACCGTGACGTGTCTGCTCGGCCGACCGGGACGTTGAGGATACGCGTATGGCCGCCAAGCCTACGGAATGGCGGCTCGACGATGCCGCCACCGAGTACTACGAAGCCCAGTTCGTGCCCCCCTGGCCTTCCCGAAGGCCCGCCTGCTAGGCTGCAGCCAGTCGCAAGGGCTGGCAATTTGAGCTGGCAGTCTACAAGCAGGTCAGCAGATAGTTGGGTGCCAGCGGCGGGTGACCTTCGGGGGCCAAGCAGCTAGACTGTTCATGTGGCGCGCACCGTGTATCTCGAAACGTCGATCATCAGCTATCTGGCGGCGCACCCGAGTCGGGATCTCGTGACGGCGGCACGCCAACAGGTTACGCGTGAGTGGTGGGCGCGACGTCGCACCTCATTTGTCGTGTATGTGTCTGAAGCCGTTATCGCCGAGGCACGCGTGGGTGATGCGGCGGCTGCGGATCAGCGAACTGAAATCCTTGCCGACCTGCCGTTGCTGGATATCACGCCACGGACCACGCAGCTCGCGCGCACGGTAGCGAATGCCCTCAAGCTTCCGCGCCGGGCGGCTGCCGACGCGGTTCACATTGCGATCGCGGCGTTTCACTCGATCGACTTCCTGCTGACCTGGAACTCGACTCATATCGCCAACGCTGAACTCCGACTGATTGTCGAGCAAACGTGCCGTCGCCGCGGGTACACTCCGCCGATCCTGTGCACGCCCGACGAACTCATGGGAGGTTGAAGATGGCCAAACCGTTATCCGAGGCGGAGCGCTGGGAAGATCCCATCGTGGCAGAGGTTCGCAAAGCGCGCGAGAAGCTGTTCGCAGCAGCAGGCTATAACCTCGAGGAGCTGTGCCGACGGCTGAACGAGCAACAACAGCGCGAGGGCCGCCGTACGGTGACTCGTCCTCCGCGCACCCCGAAGCGTGAGTGTACCAGAGCAGCGGCGAGGCCGAACAAGAGCATGCACCGCAAGCGAAGGAAAGACGCGCGCCGGTGAAGGCCGGCGTCCGTTGGGCGGCGCGAGCAGCGAGCGAGATCACGGAAGGAGACACCATGAGCGATCCGGTATACCCCGCGTGCATCCGCGAACTTTACGAGAGCGAAATTTTCGGCGAGGCCTTCGCGCTAGCACTCATCAAGGTGGCAGGGAACGCGCGCGACCAATACCACTTTGGCACGTTGCTCCAGCTCGAGACAGAAACGAAAGCGCGCCTGCGTCCCTTCCTCAGCAAATACAACGTGTCGTTGGCGGAGGACATGGAGTTGAGCGGGATCGCTGACGCAGTCGCCGCCTATCAAGCCAGTAGCTTCCCCGAGTTCGCCGCTGCAATGAAGCCTACTGTCCAGGGCTTCCTAGCCCGGTTCCAGGAGATCGAGCGTGTCGGTCCGGTGGAAGACCAGAAGATCCTTCATTCGATGATCCGGCATGAGTCGGCGATCTTGAGATGGCTGCAAATGGAAAGCGAAGGCAACTC
>JBHHYR010000204.1:0-7201 GCA_046757585.1 Binatia bacterium
AACGCTGGCCTCACCTCCAGACGGATTGACGGTCTGATGCCGTTCCCGGGCCTGGGCACGGCGGAGGAGTTTGCTGCGAACCTGGGCATTGAGAATCTGCGCTTCGCGGCGACTATCAACATGGGCGGCGCGGCGCCGGTTGCCTCGTTGCAACCGGCAGCGATGGCGGTGCTGAGCGAAGCTGCCGACTACGTCCTGATCATGGGCGGTTGGAATGCATACTCCGGCAGGCGCACCCGCCAGGCCGTGATTGCGGACACGTCGGCGCTGCCTGGGCGCGGCATTGCACGCGACTACTACCTGCCGTACGGGCTGACGGCCCCGCCGCAGTGGTATGCGCTGACGGCGCGCCGCCACATGTACGAGTTCGGCACCACGCAGGCGCAGCTGGGTGCCATCGCCGTGGCGATGCGCAAGCATGCCCAGCTCAATGCGAACGCGGTGATGCGCGGGCGGCCGTTGACGATCGAGGACTATCTGCAATCGCCAGTCATCGCCGACCCGTACCGGCTGTTCGATTGCTGCCTCGAAACCGATGGGGCAGCCGCCGTCGTGGTCACGACCGCGGAACGGGCGCAGGCGCTGCAGCAGCGGCCCGTGTACATCATGGGGGTGGCGGCAGCCCAGCCCTACCCGGCCGACGAGATCGCCAACCGCACGGACATCTTCAAAACGGGCCTCACCGTCGCCGCTCCGCGAGCGTTTGCCATGGCCGGAATCCGTCCGAGCGACGTCGATTTTGCCGAGATCTACGATTGCTTCACCTTCGAGGTCCTGCAGCAGATCGAAGAAGCCGGATTCTGCAAGCGAGGGGAAGGTGGGCCCTTCGTATGCGGCGGGCGCATCGAGTTGGGCGGCGAGTTGCCGGTCAACACGCACGGCGGCCTGCTCTCCGAAGCGCACGTGCTGGGCCTCAACCACATTGTCGAGACCGTGCGTCAGCTCCGCGGTGACGCGGGGCAACGCCAAGTGCAGGACGCCGAAATCGGTGTGGTCACCGGCTGGGGAGACTTCGGCGACGGCAGCATCGCCATTTTCCGCAGATAGGACGCAAAGATTCGAAGGGGCGCCCATGAGCGAGAAGTGCTACGCCAAGCCGCTGCCCGTGATGGACGGGTTGACGAAGGAGTTCTACGCATGGTGCAAGCGGCACGAGCTGCGCCTTCAGCGCTGCTGCGACTGTCGCACCTGGCGGCATGTGCCGCGAGAGATGTGCGCCGCGTGCGGGTCGTGGCAATGGGAGTGGGCTACGTCGAGCGGCCGTGGCAAGGTGTTCACCTGGACAGTCGTCGTTCGCTCCCTGCACCCGGCGTTTCACGCGGACTGCCCGTACGCAGCAGTCGTCGTCGAGATGGAGGAAGCCGTGCGGTTGGTGAGCCACGTCGTCGACTGCCCGCTCGATGCGCTGGCAATCGACATGCCCGTCGAGGTCGTCTTCGATGACGTCACCCCCGAGATCACGCTGCCGAAGTTCCGCCGCATCAGAGAGTAGGAAGAATGCAACCGCCGATGGACGCCGATCAGATGGGAAGCAATGCTTGTTCGTCTAGCGGCGTGAATCGGCGGTTGCGTCTTCCTTTCTGAAAGGAGCACGATCGTGGACCTGCCACCCACCATGCTGTACGAGAAACGAAACCGTATCGCCATCATCACCATCAACCGGCCGGAGGCGATGAACGCCTTCACGGCCGACATGCTGCGGGCAATGGACGCGGCGTTCGCCGACTTCAACACAGACCCGACCCTCTGGGTGGCGATTCTGACCGCCGCCGGCGACAAGGCCTTCTCGTCAGGCATGGATCTGAAGGAGGCAATCCCCCTCCTGCAAGCTGGCGACCAGATGGGGTACGAGGATCACACCAAGCGGCCTTTCTCGGACATCTTCAAGCCGATCATCGCCGCCGTGAACGGCGTCTGCATCGCCGGCGGTCTGGAGTTTTTGCAGGGAACGGACCTGCGCATTGCCGCGGAGCACGCGACGTTCGGTCTGGGCGAAGTGCGGTGGGGGCTCATTCCGACCGGCGGCTCGCACGTTCGGCTGCCGTGCCAAATCCCCTGGGCCATCGCCATGCAGTTACTATTGACCGGTAAGCCCATCGCTGCGCGCCGCGCCTACGACATTGGCCTCGTGAACGAGGTCGTGCCAAGCGATGAGCTGATGCCGACGGCGCTCAAGTGGGCGGAGACGATCTGCAAGAACGGGCCGTTGGCGGTGCGGACGGCCAAAGAGATCGCCGTGCGGGCACTCGCCCTCGAGTCCGGCTTTGTTCTGGAGAAAGCCCTGGGGGCACGCGTATTCAGTTCCGAGGATGCCAAAGAAGGGCCGCGAGCCTTCGCCGAGAAGCGCCCGCCCCGTTATACGGGCCGCTGACGCTCGTCGATCGTGTCGCGTGATCCGGGGACGGATATCTCGATTCACGCCCCACGAGCCATGTGCGATGCGTCACGGTCGAGAGGAGAGCCATGAAGTTCGCGTTAGGAACACCCGGCGTGCTGCTCTATCCGCCGATCATGAGCCCGTGGGAACCCGGGGCGAGCGGCGCCGACGTCGTGCGCGTTGCGCAGGCGGCCGACGACCTCGGCTGGGACTGGCTGACGATCTCCGAGCACATTGTCATGCCCAAGGAGATGGCTGGGGTCATGGGCGCACGCTTCCCCGATTCCCTCACCGCTGCAGCCGTACTGGCCGGCGCCACCAAGCGGATCAAGTTGCTCACCTACGTGCTCGTGCTCCCGTACCGGAATCCCGTGCTCCTGGCCAAACAGATCGCGACGCTCGATTTCCTCTCCGGCGGCCGGATCACGTTCGGCACCGGGGGCGGACACGTTCAGCGCGAGTTCGAAGTGCTCGGCGTTCCGTTCGCAGAGCGCGGCAAACGGACGGACGAATACATCCTCGCGATGAAGGAGCTGTGGACGAGCGTGGAGCCGTCGTTCACCGGCCAGTACGTCCAGTTCGATCACATCGTCTTCGAGCCCAAGCCGGTGCAGCAACCCCACCCGCCGATCCTGATCGGCGGCAATTCCAAGCCGGCGATGCGGCGGGCGGCGACGGTGGGGGACGGCTGGCTGCCGTGGCTGGTCACGCGCGAGCAGCTCCCCGGCTGCCTCGCGTACATTCGCGCGCAACCGGGATTCGCACAGCGGGCGGGACACTTCGAAGTCGTCATGCCCCTGGTGGTTCCCAACGTGGAGGATTACTCCCACCGTGAGCTGGGCCCGACCCGTCAGCCGGGTAACCGCGAGGAGCTCATCGAGCAGGTCGGTCTCCTCAAAGAGGCCGGTGCGACCGCGATCCAAGTGGCGCCACCGCGCACGTCGAGCGTCGATGAGCTGGCTGACTGGATCGCCTGGTTTGCGGCCGGCGTCATGCCAGGCTTCAGGTGAAGGCCGCTGCCAGGGTGGGTCGCCACGGCGAGAGCCACGACCGAGTGCAAACTGGCCCGCCAGCGGCCCCGATCCGAAAATTGCGCGCGGCGCCTGTGCCGACGCGCCAGGCTTTCAGTAAATGACGTGCTGCGCGACGAGTTGCTGGTAGCGATCCTCAGGGAGCCCAAGCAGCTTCTTGAACACGAACTCGTTATCCTGGCCGATGCGCGGGCCCGGTCTCACGTTAGCCTTGGTGCGACTCGTCTTGACGTACGCCCCGTAGATCGTCTCGCGGAATCCCAGTGGGTGCCGCACCTCGATGAACGTGCCGCGGGCGCGGTAGTGCGGATCGTGCAGCAAATCGCCGACGTTGAGCACTGGAGCGGCGGCGACACCGTGACGTTGGAACTCGTGCGCGAGCTCATAGTCGTTCCGGGTACGGGTCCACTCGGCCAGCTGTCGGTGCAATGCCTCGATGTTCTGGACACGTTGCGCCGGGCTGGCGAACTCCGGCGCGCGCGCCCATTGGGGTTGCGCCATGGCACCAAGCAGCCCACGCCACTCCGGCTCGCTGGTGACTGCAACGCTGATCCAACGGTCATCGCCGGCGCACGGGAAAACGCCGTGCGGCGCCGCGGCCGCCAGCGGATGTCGGTTGCCAATCGGCCCGGCGACGCGGCGGTTCATCGCATAATCCATGAAGGCGGGTCCCACCATCTGCATGACCGCCTCTTGCTGCGAGTAGTCGATATGCTGCCCCTTGCCGGTGCGGTCGCGATAGCGCAGGGCAGCAAGGATGGCGAAGGTACCCATAATCCCATTGTACGGGTCCGCAAAGGCATTCTCGAAGGGCACCGGCGGCCCGCCGCTGTACCCGGTGAGGCTGTCCAGGCCGGTGAGGCTGCTCAAGCTGAGGCCGTAGGTTCTGACGTTCTTGAGTGGACCCGAGAGACCCGCAGCCGGCATCGACAGCATGACGAGGTCCGCCTTCAGGCGGCGCAGGGTCTCGTAGCCCAGACCCATCTGGGCCATGGTTCCAGGGCCGAAGTTCTCGACGACGACGTCGCACTTGGCAGCGAGCTGGCGGCCCAGCTCCTGCCCTTCTGGCGTTTTCAGGTTGAGCGTGACGCTCCCGTTCCCCGCCCAGCACGCGTGATTCGACAGACTGCGGTCCGGATCGCGTACGCCTGCCGCAAAGGGCGGCAGCATGCGCGTCAAGTCGATCCGGGCGCGCGACTCGATCTTGTACACCTCGGCTCCCAGGAAGCCGAGGGTCTGGCCGACCACCGGCCCAGCCCACACCCAACCGAAGTTCGCAACGCGGACGCCTCGGAGGGGCAGTGCCTTGGCCATCGGGTGCGGTCCGCTCGCTAGATGATGCCCTGGTCGCCCAGCCGTGTCAGCTCGTCCGCGCTCATGCCCAGCAACGTGCGGTACACCGCGGCGTTATGCTGCCCGAGCAGCGGCGCGGGCTTGCCCGGTCCTCCCGGACTTTCCGGCAGGACGAAGGGCGGCCCGAGATCGCGCACGCGTCCCAGCACCGGGTGCTCGATATCGACGAAGTGCCGGCGCTCTTGCAGGTGCGGATGCTCGGCTGCTTCCGCGACGGTGAACACGGCAGTGACCGGGCAGCCGGCGCTCTGACAGCGCTCCATGATCTCCCACTTGCTGTGCTCCATCGTCCACTGCGCGATCAACGGGTACATCGCATCGGCGTTTTGCGCCCGGGCCAGCATCTCCTGGAACATTTCCATCTGCATCCATTCCGGGTCGCCCAGCACATGCGCCAACCCGTTCCACTGCCCAGGCTCGAGCGCCAGCATCCACACGTGCCCGTCCTTGCACGGCAGGATGGTCGCGGGCGCGCCCAGGGACATGCCCACCCCCGTGCGCCGATCGAACCGACCGTCCTGAGCACAGCCACCGATGTTTTGGCCGCCGACGAACGTGGCGGCGATGGCTTCGGCACAGGAGACATCGATATGTTGCCCGCCCCCCACCTGTGCGCGTCCGTACACGGCCGCCAGACCCCACGCGGCTGCGGTGACGGCGCCGTAGAAGTCGGCGGCGAACGTGCCATGTTCGAGCGGCGGTTCGCCGGGGCGCCCGCAGTAGCGGCTGCTCGCGCCGGAGAGGTGAAACGCGTTCAGATCGTACGCGGCCCAGTCGCTGTACGGCCCGGTCTGGCCATAGGGGGTCACGGAGATCATCACCAGCTCCGGGTTCACAGCCGCCACGTGCCGGTAGTCAAGTCCCCAGTCCCGCATCCGCTTCGGGGGGTTGTTCTCGATCAACACGTCCGCCTGCTGCAGCAGCTGGAACAGGATATCCCGCCCGCCGGCCCGAGCTACGTCCAGGGTGACGGCGTGCTTGTTGGTATTCAGGAAGAAGAACAGGCCGCTCTGCTCCAGGTGCGGCTGGTCCCGGGGAAAGGGGCCCCACTGCCGGGCGATGTCGCCGCTACCGGGCGGTTCGACCTTGATGACGTCGGCTCCATAGTCGGCGAACAGCTTGGCGCAGTATGGTGCCGAGACCGCCTGACCTAATTCGATGACTCTGATGCCTGCCAGAGCGCCGCCGGGCATGCATTGCCTCCCATGGGAACAGTTGTTAAACCGCCGTCGCGCGTGACGAATGACACGGGGTCATAGTGGTTGGCACTCATCGCACAGCCCTGACGTGCCGATCAACTCCTCTCTCCTCACGCGGGCGCATACCGCAACGCACGTGGAGACACACAGGACCTACACAGAGAGCACACAATGCCTACAAAACACGCTGTCGATCGGATCATGAGCGGTTCGGCGTGGGCGGATTTCTGCGACGCGCTCAAGCGCGCTGGCGCTGTCATCCTGCGCGACGGCTCGCCGCAGGATCCCTTTGATCGCGCCGAGGGGTTCCGCTACCTGAGCCGCCTCACGCGCGTCGCACTCGAATCGTACGTCGAGTTCGCCGACCCCTTGGCCCCGGTGCTGTACCGCCCGGCACACGAGACCGTGAAGATCGGGGCGGACAACCCCGACAACTACTACCAGCGGGCAGCAATCAGCGGCCACCATGAGTATCGGATTTGGGGAAAACGCGGCACGATTCATTACCTCGGCTTTGGAACTTACGCCGGCCACTACGGTTCGGCGGGGCGCTCCGGACAGACCGGTTACCTCGAAGGAGGCGACTTGCACATCGAGGACCCCGACGGCTCGTTCGAGATCATTGTGAGCAGGCACTCGCATACGCGAAACTGGCTGCGGATGGAGCCGGACACCTCGTCGCTCATCGTCCGCCAGACCTTCCAGGACCGCCAGGCGGAAACCCTCGCTGATCTGCACATCGAACGGTTGGGAGCCACCGAGCGACCGCTGCCGGTCACGCCCGACGACATTGATCGCGGCTTGGCGGCGGCGAGCGCCTACGTCGCCGGCACGGCCGCACTGTTTGCCGACTGGGCCGAGGGCTTTGCGCACCGGGGCGTCAACCAGCTGCACCGCCTCGATGCCGGCGTCGCGGCGGCGGCGCACGGCGATCCGAACATCTGCTACTTCCACAGCTACTGGGAACTGGGGCCGGACGCGGCACTCGTGATAGAGACCATGCCGCCACGATGCGAGTACTGGAACTTCCAGCTCAACAACCACTGGATGGAGTCGCTCGACTACCGCTACTTCCGGGTGACGATCAACAGGCACACGGCGGTGTACGAGCCCGACGGTTCCGTGAAGATCATCGTCGCTTCCGATCACGCCGGCTTCCCTCTCAAGCAGGCGGTAGTTGACTATCTTGCCTCCCAGGGGCTGGCGGTCACTGATGCTGGCCCAGGTACGTCCGAGGTCCC
>JBHHYR010000205.1:0-7098 GCA_046757585.1 Binatia bacterium
TTTCAGACACTATCGCACTGCCAGGCACCTAATAGACACACGGTTCTTAATTACGAATCCTGTGCTCTATCCACCTGAGCTACGAGGGCACAAGCTATTTTCATATACTCCCACCTCCGACTTTGCGAGCGCACGAGAACGTCCTGTGCGCGTCCGGCTTGCCGGTTCCACGGACGCCTGACGCTTCGAGCCGCTCGCAGCTCGCATCTTGCTCGTCCGCGGTTTTGTGTCCGACCGCCGCCCGCTTGGCTTGGGACCCGGTTGAAAACGTCTTGCGATGAGATCGACCGAGCTCGCTCATGAGCTTCCTCTCCCCCATTGCTGGCGGGAGAGGATTGAGGTGAGGGAACCGAGTGTGCTGAAGGCCTTGCGCGACCTCCGCCCGCCGATGGAACCCTCACCCTCCCCTTCTGCCGCTGCCGTGCGGGAGAGGGGAGGTCGTTGGTCGCGCCTGTTCAAGAGTGCTTCAACGGACAGTTAGAGGCCGTTTGGGTCGACGTGGAGCGTAAAGGCTTGCATATGGGTAGAGGGTTGCAAGACTAGGAGTTGACGCAGCGCCGAGATGGGTGTTCACTCGACTCCGGGGGGCGGAGGAGGACGTCTTGAAAACGGCCTTAATCGCGACCGTCTTGCTTCCCTGCGTCGTGTGGCTTGCTCCGTCCCCGGCGAGATGCAGCCCGACAGTCACCGACGTGAGCCCGCGGGAAGGACCCTGGGATACGGTGGTGACGATAACCGGGGCCGGGTTCGGATCCGTCCAAGGGAGCAGTACCGTCACCTTCAATCGCCTTGACGCCCAAGCCGTCCAGCTGTGGTCCGATAGCCAGATCATCGTCAAAGTCCCTCACCGGGCCACCCCGGGTAACGTGGTAGTCTCACTGCGCAGTACCAAGCTGCGCACGCTTGGCAACCAGACCCTCACGCTCACCCAGTGGGAAGATAGCAACGGGGTTCCGTTCACTGTGACCGGGGCAGCGCTTGCCGAGGCGATCGAGCTCGGGGAACAGGGATGGGAGGAAGAGACCTTTGGCAATGAGGTCGTGTTGACGGATCAGTTAGGCATCCCGTGGAAGACGATCCTCGCTCAGGGGGAGAACTTCGGCCTTATTCCCTCCGGCGCACCGGAAGGCACCCCCGGCACGCTGGACCCCTTCCGGAACCTGAGTAGTGGCTGGGTCGGGGTCCGCAAGCTGCTCGACGGCACGGGCACCGTGCGTTACGGTACCACCTGCGTCTTCTGTCACACGGGACGGCATCCGCTGACGGGTGCCGAGGTCGAAGGGCTGCCCAATACCCAGCTCGATCTGGGCGCTATCCTCGCGCTCTCGCCAGTCTTCACCGCTGCTCAGAAGGATTGCCTCCAGGCTTGGGGGCCGGGACGGCTGGACGTGGGGGTGATCATCGGGGGGAGCACCTGCAACCCCAGCAACATACCACCACACCTCTTCACGACAGGGTTCTCACGCCTCGAGCTGACGGCACTGGCCATCGGCATCGACGCCCGCAATGCGGGCTCGGCGAACCTCGAGGCGGCGCAACGTACACCGACGGCGCAGGAACTGGAAGGACTCGCGGTGTATGGTTACGTGCTCGACGAGGTGGTTGAGAACCCCAACGTGGATCCCATAGCCGCGCGGCGAGGACGCCGCATCTTCTTCGACTCCGGATGCACCGACTGCCATTCGCCACACCTCGGCCGCTACTCGAACCTGGATCCCATTCCCGTCAACGTCATCGGCACGGATCCCCAGCTCACAACCGAGGGTACCATCGCCTCCGGCTTCTACCGGGTTGCGCCCCTGGCCAATCTTTGGGCAACAGCGCCCTACTTCCACGACGGCACGCTTGCCACGATCGAGGAGGTTTTCGACAAGGTCCGACTGGACCCGGATTTCGTCGCCACCGGCACACCGCCAGAGGCAGACAAGCCGGGTGGCGTACGGGGCCACGAGTTTGTTTTCGCACTCAAGTGGACAGATGAGCAGCGTGCCGATGTGGTCGAGTTCCTCAAATCTGTTCCCGATACCTGTCCCGGTATTCCCGACCCCCAGCAGACCGACACCGACGGCGATGGGATCGGCGATCTCTGCGATCTGTGCCCGACCCTACCGGATCAGAACATGGCGCTCGGGCGGAGCCGTCTAAGCTTCTTCAGCAGTGGGCCAGGGGGTGGAGATGATACCCTTAGTCTTCGTGGAAGCTTCACGGTTCCGGCCCCTGACGCACTCGACCCCGTGTCCCAGGACGTGAGTGTTGTGCTGGCCGACGCGGCGGGCACCGTCTACACGGCAACGATTCCCGCCGGGAGCTTTAGGACTGGGCGTGGCAGCAAGCGCTTCACGTTTCGCGACCCAACGGGAGCGGTCGCAGGAGGAATCAGGCGCGCCCGCCTGAACATCCGCGACGACGGCACAGTGCGGTGGCGTGTGAAGGCGCGGGACGTGAGCCTCCGGGATCCCGGGGCGGGCATGGAGGCTGTTCTCAAAGTCGGCAACACCTGTTTCAGCACCGCCGCACGCTGCCAGCAAGGGAGGAGGGGCAAGGGGGTGTTTTGCAAGCCGTAAGGTCTCGCAACGGAAGCGCGCAGCGCGGCCTGGTCTGGCCGCACTCCAGCTCATTGAATGCCACTCCCCGTTTCAATCCCTGACCGACACCCGGTAGGCGATCGGCTCGGCTGATTCGGAGCCCGGGAGGATCCGACCGCTGCCAGCCAGGAGCACGTCTTCGCGCGACACCCGTAATGGCTCGGCCCCTTCGGTGTGCAGGTAGGTGCCGTTGGTACTCGAGTCCGAGAGGAAAAACTTGTCACCGCGCAGCGTGATCTCGGCATGATACCGGGAAACGAACTCCCGCTCGATCCGTAGGTCGTTGTCCGGCCCGCGGCCGATCTTCAGCTTCGGCCGTTCGGGAGTGACGACGAAGGCCTGGGATCTGTACGTTGCCTCGAGCGCACGCGTCGGCACGCGCACGCGCCTACCTACCCGAACTGTGACGTCCTCGTGCTTCCAGATGTATTGGTAAATCGGGACCCACGCTGGCCGTCCCCGCAAGACCACTTGATCGATCAGCCGGGCCGATGCACGCAGTGCGGCAGGTAATCGTTCGTACGCACGCTCGGAGAGGAAAATTTCATCCGCTCCCGCACGCGAGACGAGCCGCGCGGCAACGTTGACTACGTCACCGAAGACGTCGCCAGCATCCACCACGGCCGTCCCGCAACTGATGCCCACGCGTACGTGCATCCCCTCACGCCGCAGGGTGCACTCGGGAGCATCCAGCACACGCTGAATGCCTGCGGCCGCATGGACGGCCCTTTCGGTGTCGTGAAAGACCGCTAGCACGGCATCTCCCACTCGTTTGAACACCCGCCCGCCCTGCTGTTGCACCTGCTCTTCCATGACGTTCAGACACGTCGAGGTCAGGTCGAACGCGACCGCATCCCCACGAACGGCATACATCAGGGAACTGCCACTGATGTCCGCGAAAAATACGGTGAGCGGCGCAGCCGCGTCGCCAACGGCATCGTGATGCATGACGATGCCTATGCCGGTAGCGCCACCAACGCTGGCTGTCAACCGGCGCCAGCTTATCGCGAGCAGCACACCAACGCCGAAAGACTGGACCTTCCAGCGCCGCGCCGTCAGGCGCAGAAAACGCCTCGCCTATGCGATCGCCTGGAAGGCCTCCCTAACGCACTCTGCGCTTGTCGACTGGGCGCCGCTATTGGTGCAGGTGATGATTGCACAGGCCGCACGCCCGACATCGTCGGGAAAGACGACAGCACCCAAGAGCACAGAGGCTGCCGCTTCCAAGCGGCTGATCCGGTCGTCGTCGAGAGTATCCGGATCGAGCGTGACGACGCAGGCGGAGTCGTTCGGATCGCAGGTCGCCCGCACGACGCACGGGTCAGTCTCCGTGGTCCCGGCGGTGAGAAACACCGCGGCCAGACAAGCGACCTGGGTCGTGGGGCCGAAGGTTTTGCGCGAGCCGCCGCCCGTCTGCAGGGACACGATGCCGCCGATCTGTGCGCCAGCGTCGTTCACTGCCGCCACGGCGATCACTGTTCGCCTTCCATCACCGTTCGTATCGATGGACGCGTTGCTCGCATCGAGCGCCGCAGTGAGGTCACCAGTATCGAACCTCCCTTCCGCATCGGTGCGCGAAGAGGCGAGCATCACAGGAGGGCCATCGCGGACGAGTCCGAAGTCGATGATCTCCACGTCGTCAGGCACGCATCCTGCGCAGTTATCCGGCCTAGGCACGATGATCTGCCCCCGAAGTTTCGTCGCACCACCCGAACCGCCTCCCCCACACGCGGAAAAGATTACCGCAATGGCCGCCACCAGCAGCCAACCCACCTGTCTTCCATGCATGTTGCACCCCCCTTTACCAAAGACCGGTCGAGACCGATCTCGACCGTACGCTTAGCTGGCCGTTGAAAAACCCTTGAACAGGCGCAAGCAACGACACCCCCCTCTCCCGCACATCAGCGGCAGAGGAGAAGAATGAAAGTTCCCTCACCTCAATCCTCTCCCGCGGGCAATGCAGGAGAGGAAGCTCTTGGGCGATCTGGGTTGATGCCATCGCAAGACGTTTCTCAACCGGCCGCTAGAAGTACTGCTCGAGAGCCACCGTGCCGACCGCGGTGGCGCGGAACCCTTCGCTGTTGACGGGCACATTGACCGACCCGCTGAGCACCGTGCTTTCCCCCAGACGTATCTTGATGCCGCCAAGGAAGTCGACGAAGTTGCTACCGAGCTTGTTACTCTCGATCGCCGCGATCGTGCCGGGGTTGCCGTTCGTGTCCACAAACGGCGCGCGGTCAGGCGTGAACTCGACCCCCTGGTTGAACTTCGAGCCCCCGACGCCGAAATCGATGCTGAAATTCTTCATCGGAAACGCCGTACCGGCATTCCACACGAAGCGCCGGAGCTCGTCCGTATCGAAGTCGTAGTCGTAGCCGGCGTCCATGTACAGCTTGAACCATTCGGCGACCGAGAAGGAGGCCACCGCTCGCGGCAAGATCGCCCCCGTTTCCGAGCCTGCAAACTCGTCTTCATTCGGGCTGGGGAAAAAGAACTCCGGCGCGAAGGCAAGCTGCAGACGTTTGCCGGAGTAGAGGAGGCCTTTGACGCCGATACTGATGCGTCCGACCCCAGCCTGCGTTGCCTGGCTGAAGTCGAATCCAAGGGCGCCGAAGCTTTCCTCCCGTAATGACAAACCGCCGCCCGGCTGCAGCGCTTGGTCCAAGGCGTCCACTGCGCCCCGCACGTCACCGTTCATGATACCGGGACCGCTCAATGGTGCCATACTGGGCGGCAGGTCGAGGGCGTCACTTCTGGTCGTGAAAGTCTGTCTGGCGCTGGCATCGACAATGACCACGGGGAGGTTCACCATAATCTCGAACCGATCGCTCAAGCCGTAGTTAGCCGCCAAGTTGACGAGCCCAACTGTGGCATCAACCCGCAACCCCAATTTCGCTACGCCTATGGGCGTGCCCGGCGGATCATTGACGACGTGCGTGATTGGCCCAAAGGTATCAGCGAGTTCGAAGAAGGAGGTTGACAGGCGGAAACTGAACTTGCCTGCCCCGATTGTTTGTGGCGAGCGAAGCGAGGTTGGGCCCAAGCGCCCACTGGCAACGTAGGTGTCGAGCTCCGGATCGAACTCGTAGGAAAACGACTGTCCTGACGTTGGCGGCAGGGACGAAATGCCTTGCTGCACGCCGAGGACGATCATACGCCCGGCCGCATCGACCCGATCCTGCGCACCGAATTGGTTCGGGTTTGCCTGCGCCTGCACCGCCGCTCGTACCCCGAGCACGCCAGCCAGTACACCTACCAGCACCAGCGGCATGCGGTTGCTGACCCCGCTTGCGTACTTCTCTCCCATCTGTATCCCCCTTTCGTTTGTTATCGAGGTCTTCCGCCCGGGCGTTCCGTACAGCCTCCCGGACCTCCGTGCCTGCTACGCGCAGGCTCAGAAGGTGCCATCGTCGCAGACAGCCGCGAATTCAACCGGGGCGCAGCGCTCTGCTGCACCCGGTGCGCAGTCCTCTGTGCACTCGAAACACTCTAGCGTGCCAGGACAATCCTCATCCGCGACGCACGGCACGCATTCTCCCGGGCACTGCGCAAGCGAGGGATCGATGCAGCTCGACGCGTCCGGCATACCATCGCCGTCAAAATCAACGCCCCGGGCGGTGTACTGAACACGGCTGACGCTTTGATCGGGCAGCGTCACTTCGAGGATTCCTGCTGAGGGACAGAACGCGTCCTCGGTGGCCAAAACCAACGACTGGACCGTGTCGATCTGGAGGTCTCCGAGACAGGCCGTGGTGATACCCCCTCGCAGCGTGACCTGCTCGCTGCCGTCAGCCTGCCTGGCGCTGAGGATAAGAAACTCAGAAAAACCCAGAGAGAACTCCTCCCCCGTCAGACCGTTGAAGACATCGAGACCGCCGTCGATCCCCAGCAATACCTGACACGGCGAGCCGCTTGACGTCTGCGCCACCGCGAGCTCGGTCGCGAAGAGATCCGTCTCAACCAGCAGCTCGCCTTGATCGCTGAAACTGAAAATTTCTATGAACAGGTCGCCGTCGAGTACGCTTGCACCATCCGGCCCCGCGCACCCCTCCCCAGCGGGCAGAAAACTGTCCACGAATTCTCCCGCACTGACGTCGGTAATGGTGCCGTCGAGATCGATCTGCTCGGCACTGAAGTCGGTGAGCCTGAAGGTGACAGGAAGGCTCCCCGCGAACGTGCCGGAGCAGAGGCCGGCGTCGGCGGCCGTCTGCTGGAAAAACCCGTCAAGAATGATCTCGCTCCCGAACCCGTTCAGAAAGGCGCAGTCCGAAAAGAAGGCGTCGAGGGTGAAATTGCCGAAATTGTCGGCGCGACAGCTCCTTTCCACAGTACCGCCAAGCGCGCAGGCCACAATCTCCTGCGCACCGCTGCCTGCGGGCGGCTGCCCTGCCGCTGAACCGGCAGCGGGGGCCCCCCCCCCCGCGTAGAACGGCTTTGGGGACTCAAGGGGGGGCCGGGTTAACTGAGGGGACGTTTCGGGTTGGTAACTCAGTCCTCGTTACTCAGTCCTCAT
>JBHHYR010000206.1:0-6997 GCA_046757585.1 Binatia bacterium
GTGGCCACGTTCCAGTCGGGCGACGCGGACAGCGCGGTCAAAATGCTGCGGGCGGGGGGGGGGGGGGGGCCCCCCCCCCGGGGGGCCCCCGCCCCACCCGCCACCGCCCGGTGTCATGATCCGAACGCGGTCACCGGCACGGGCCGTGAAGCTCGTCTTCGCCGGCAGTGTTCGTACCTTCCCTTTCGTCACCAGGAGATTCCTTCCCGCGCGGCCGGCGCGGCCACCGGCCAGGCCGTACGGACGCAGACGCCGGCGCTCGGTCACGAGTGTGACCCGTTCCGAAGCGAGCACTTCCAGCTCGCGCACGACGCCCTCGCCCCCTCGATGCCGCCCGCCGCCGCCGGACCCGGTCCGCAACGCGTAACGAACAACCCGCAGCGGGTACCCCGCTTCAAGCGCTTCAATGGGCGTGTTCAACGTATTGGTCATATGCGTGTGTACGCCCGACGCCCCCGGGCCGTGGGGGCCTGCACCCGCCCCTCCCGCAAAGGTCTCGTAGTAAGCAAACGCGCGATGGCGGAACGGATCGTGCCCGCCGAGCGCGAGGTTGTTCATCGACCCGCTACTAGCTGCCGGAATTCGCTGCGGTGCCGCGGGCACCAACGCTTTGAGCACCACGTCCACGATCCGCTGCGACGTTTCGACGTTGCCTCCGGCAACGGCCGCCGGAAACGCTGCGTTGACCAGCGATCCAGGGGGCGCAATGATCCGTACCGGTCGCATGAGGCCGGCGTTCGCCGGGATCGTGCTGCCAGCCAGCGACTGGAACACGTACAAGACGGCAGCGGTAGTGACCGCAAAGTTGGCATTGATGCTGCCGGCAACCTGCGCCGCGGTGCCGGTGAAGTCCACGGTCACGTGCCCGCGTCCCACGCGGACAGTCACCCGGAGCGGAATGTGCGAGGTGCCGGCACCGTCATCGTCCATCCAGTCCTCGGCACGGTAGACACCTGGCGGCAACCGACGCAGCGTGGCCGACATCAAGCGAGCGGAGTAGTCCTGCAGTGTGGCCATCGCCGCACGGGTCATCCGACGACCGGCGCGCTCGACGACCTCGCGCACCCGTCTAGCACCACGACGCAGCGCGGCGAACTGGGCCAGCAGGTCTCCGCGGCGTTCGTCGGCCACACGCGTGTTGGCAAGGAACAGGCACAACACGGCAGCTACGATCTTGCCCCGCGCCACGATACGCACCGGCGGCACCCGTAGCCCTTCCGCGTAGATGTCAGTGGCCAGAGGCATGGAGCCGGGCGTCCCCCCGCCGATGTCGGCGTGATGGGCCCGGTTCGCTACGTACGCGAAGGGCACGCGTTCGCCCGGCAGGAACACGGGGGCGACGACGGTCACGTCGGGCAAATGCGTACCACCGGCGTACGGGTCGTTGAGCATCACGACGTCCCCCGGGGCCATCGGCACACGCTCGATGGCGGCTCGCACTGATAGCGGAGTCGATCCCAGGTGCACCGGGATGTGGGCAGCCTGCGCCACCATGGCGCCGCGGGCGTCGAACAGGGCACAAGAAAAATCTCGCCGCTCCTTGATGTTCGGGGAAAAGGCGCTGCGGCAGAGGGTCAGGCCCATCTCGTCCGCGATGGCAGCAAGGCGATGGTTGAACACTTCCAGCGTGATCGCATCAACGGACACGGCTGAGCACCAGGTGTCCCGTGCGGTGCACGTGCGCCCGCCAGCCGGGCGGCACGAACGTGGTCGCACTGAACTCGACGATCACCGCCGGGCCGGGCACCGACGTCCCGGCCCCGACGTGCGGGCGCAGCACGGCGGCCGCGCTGAGCCAGCGGCCCTGCCAGCGCACCCGATGCTTTCCGGGCTGCACAGGGGGGCGCTCCTTGAACCGTCTTGGGGAACGGCGGGTGCTGCGTCCCACTGCTCGTACCCGGAGATTGACGATCTCGATCGGTCGCTGCGGATCGGCATAGCCGTACAGGCGGCGATGTGCTTGGTGAAACCGGGTTGCCAGACGTACGCTCAGCGGCAGGGCGATCTCGTGCGATTGGCCCCGATAGCGCGCATCGACCGAGCGAACGAGGCGGCGGGAATTCGGAGGTACGCCCTCAGCCTGCAAGTCGCGACGCGCCACTCGGTCCAGCGGGGCGAACAATGCTCGTAGGCGGGCTGCCGAAGGATCCGCCAGGAGCACCGTGCGAACATAGTCACGCTCGACCTGAGCCCACGCTGCACCCCAAGCGGACAAGAGCCCGGGGTGCAACGGCACGACCACCTGTCGAATGCCCAGGGCGGCGCTCAGCTCGCACGCGTGCTGGCCGGCTGCGCCGCCGAAAGCAATCAACGTGTACTCACGGGGATCGTGACCCCGCTCGACCGATATGCTGCGGATTGCTCGTTCCATGCTGGCATTGACCACCCGGATGACACCCTCAGCCGCCTGCTCACAGGTGAGCTGGCGGGACCCCGCACGCGGGGGGCACAGGCGTTCGATCGCGGCTTGGGCTCGTGCCGGTTGCAGCTCCATGCGACCACCCAGGAATGCGCCGGCGACGAGGCGGCCCAGCAGGACATTCGCATCCGTCACAGTCGCCGCCCGGCCTCGCCCGTAACATGCCGGGCCCGGGTCAGCGCCGGCACTCTGCGGCCCGACCTTGAGGGCGCCACCGGCGTCGATCCACGCCAACGAACCGCCGCCCGCACCGACCGTCTGCATGTCGATGGCTGGCACCTTCACGGGCAGACCGCCAATGGTCCATTCCGAGCGGTACCGGAGCTCGCCATCGATCAGGCTGACGTCAGTGGAGGTGCCGCCCATGTCGAACGTAATCACGCGCCGCAGTCCGAGCACACGCGCGACGGCCCGCGCGCCCACGACCCCGCCAGCCGGGCCAGAGAGAACGGTGCGGACAGCCTCCCGGCCCGCGGGACCCGCCGACATGGCCCCGCCGTTCGATTGCATGATCCGCAAGCGTAGGCGAGGGCGGCGCCGCTCGACGAGGGCGTTCTGAAGATCCCGTAGATGCCGGTGCATCACGGGCCCAACGTAGGCGTTGATGACAGTCGTACTCAGCCGCTCGTACTCGCGATATTCGGCAACGAGCTGGTGGGAGAGCGAACAGAAGAGAGCATCGTACTTGGCCAGCGCCGCACCGATCATCCGCTCGTGACGCGGATTCGCGTACGCGTGCAACAGACACACGGCCACCGCCTGCGGTCTGTACCGCCGCACGAACCGCAGCGCAGCGTCCACGGCGCGGCTGTGCAGAGGTTGCAAGACTTGGCCGTCGTAAGCCATGCGTTCGGCGACGCCGATCCGCCCCCGCCGCGGCACCAACGGCTGGGGCGGCCGCGGCTCGAGGTCATAGAGCGCGGGCCGGTTTTGGCGCCCGATCTCGAGTACATCCTCGAAACCGGCGGTTGTCACCAGGGCGACCCGCGCCCCCCGCCGTTCCAGCAACGCGTTGGTCGCGACGGTGGAGCCGTAGGTCACCAGGGCCGGCAGTGTCTCGGGAAGCAACTCCTTGAGCCCACGAAGCACGGCAAGCGCTGGATTCTGTGGAGTCGAGAGAACCTTGTGCGCCCGCACGTCGCCGCCCACGAAGGCGATCAGGTCAGTAAACGTGCCGCCCGTATCGACGCCAACGATGGCTGGCGCGGCCTGCATCCCGCGCCGGGTGGTGTGCCGGCTCATCCTCTTCACCAGCGATCACCACACGCCGTGGGGTACAGTTCGCCTCGTCGAACACGGGTGATGCACATGGGCATCGTGCGGGCGACCTGCAAAACGCCGCCGCGGTCAGCCGCGACGGCCGTGTCTACCGCCGCTGCGGCTCAGGCAGCGGCCGCCTCTTTCGACTTGCTTGTCTTGGCCCCGGCTTGCGCATCACTCTTCTGTGGCGTGCTGCCCGACTTGGAATCCGTTTTCGCTTCGGGCTTCGACTCCTTGCCTGCTCCGTCTCCCCGGCCATCCTTGCGGCCGTAGTCGGTTGCGTACCAGCCGGTCCCCTTCAATTGGAATGATGTGTGCGAAATCAGCTTCGCCACCTTACCACGGCAGGTTGGGCAACGGCTGAGGGGATCTTCCGTAATACGCTGCGTTACCTCAAACTGGCCGCACTTCCGGCACTCGTACTCGTAAATCGGCATTTCACACCGGCCTCCAATCACCCCCGAATAATTCACGCTTAACCACGGGCGCCTGCCTTGTCAACTTGAGCTTGGAGGACCGCCTCGAGCCGCCGCTGGCACGCGGCACGGTCGGCAACCCGAATTTCGACCAACTTGTCTCGCCCGCCGGCACCGTGGACGATGCAGATAGCACGGCGCGGGACGGCCAAAGTAGCGGCGAGGAGCTGCACCAGCGCCGCGTTCGCCGCTCCTTGCAGGGGCGCCGCATGCACCTGCACCTTGATGGCGTCGCCGTGACGGCCGACGATCCGGTTGCGCGCCGCCCGCGGCTGGAGATGGATCCGCAGCCGCACCGCTGCGGGCGCCTGACCGCTCATGAAACGCTCACCGAATCGACACGGCGAGATCGCGCAGGCTCTGCACCAGAAACGCCTGCACGAAATAAATGGCGATCAGCACGACAATCGGCGAAAAATCGATCCCGCCGAAAAAGATCGGCAGGCTGCGCCGAACGCGATAGAGCAAGGGTTCCGTGGCGCTGTACAAAAAGCGCACGATCGGATTGTACGGGTCGGGATTGACCCACGAGATCAACGCCCGCGCGATCACGATCCACATATAGAGCGTGAGGACGAGGTGAAGGACCGAAGCGGTCGCCAGCAGGAAATTCGAAAAAATGAACATGCAGCCCCTTGGCGGTCAAGAATCAGGTGTCGCTCCCTTTAGCGTGGAGGCGGGGCTACTACAAGCGCACCGGCTGGTGCCGACGCGGGAGAGCGCCGGGCGCGCGCCGCCTTGACGGGCTGCAGACAGCGCGCTTAAGTCGGGGCCGACTCGCTGATGATACCTGAGACCCGCGACACGAGACCGGAGTCGCAATCGCCACCGTCTCCTGTGACGACCGGTTTCCACACGCACCTGGCCTCCTGGGCACTCCTCCTGGGGGTGGCCCTGCTGGTTCTGCTGTTCGTATTTTCCGACGTGCGCAAGTTGTGGCAGATCGCGTCCACACTGGATATCCGCCTGCTGTCGATCCCAGTGCTGTGTGGCCTAGCCAGCTATGCGGTAATGGCCCGGTCGTATCAAGGCATTGCGCTGGCTGCGGGGAGCGAAGTGCCGTTCTGGGAAATGACGAAAATCACCTTTGTGGCCAACACGGTCAATTACATCGTCTCCACCGGAGGGTTGAGCGGCTTCGCGGTGCGGCTGTACTTCTTCATGCGGCTGTCCATCCCGTCAGGCACCGCGGTCATTATCTCGCTCGTACAGACGTTCATCACCAACACGATTCTCCTGCTCTTCGTGGTGGTCGGCTTCGCGTACTTGCTCGCCGCTCACGATCTACGGGGGTACGCCCTTGGCACCACCGCGACGTTGCTGTTTTTTTTCATCGTGGCCGCGGGAGTCGCCATGCTCTTACTTTTCCACCGGGCCCTGCGCCGCAGGACGCTCTTTATCATGGCAGAGACGGCGCATTGGTTCTTGCACCGGTTCTTTCCTCGGCACAAACCCGCCCGGGTACACATCTGGCGGTTCCAGCGTAATCTCAACCGCGGCATTGACTTCCTCCTCGCGCGCAAGCAGCGCATGGTCGTCCCCACGCTATGGATTATTCTCGACTGGATCCTGACGCTGCTTGTCCTGTACGGCGCGTTTCTCTGCGTCCACTACCCGATCCCAGTGAGTTTCGTGGTAGTGGGCTTCGCGGTCGGCATCATCTTGTCACTGGTGTCCTTCGTACCAGGGGGGCTTGGGGTAATGGAGGGCTCCATGGCGGCCATCTTTGCCAGCCTCTCCGTCCCGTTCGAGACTGCAGTCATCGCCGTCCTCATCTTTCGCATCGCGTACTACCTCCTGCCGTTCGTCATCAGCGTGTTCTTCTTCCGTACCATGCTGCTACAAGGTGCCCGCGCCGCACCAGAAATTTTGGAATGACGCCCGCTGTGGCGCTGGTGGACGGTGGCAGAAGAGCTGCGTCTGTTCGAACAATCAGGAGTTTTGTGGCAGACGTCGGTTGACAACTTGGCGTGATTGGCCCAGTGTACAGGTAGTCGATAAGGGCGTGCGGGAGGCGGAGCAGGCATGGGGAGAAGGCGAGTAATACTCTGGGTAGTCGGCCTGCTGCTGAGCAGTAGTGTCGCTGTGCTGGCGCCGGCAGCTCGCGCGCGAGAAGTCGTCACCGCCAGGGGCGCGATTCTCATAGACAATCAGACGGGGGAAATCTTGTGGGCGCACCACCCGGACCGCCGACTGCCGCCAGCCAGTACCACCAAAGTCGCCACGGCCATCGTGGCCCTGGAAAGTGGGCGGCTGAATGATTCGCTGAGAGTTACCCGCAACGCTGCCAAAGCTCCACCGTCGAAAATCCATCTGCGCCCCGGCTGGAGATTGCGGTTGCGCGACCTCGTGTATGCCATGCTCCTGAGCTCGGCCAACGACGCCAGCGTGGTCATCGCCGAGGGTCTGGACGGCTCCGTGCGGAAGTTTGTTGCACGCATGAACACACAGGTCCGGCAGCTGGGTGCCACCAACACGCACTTCGTGAACCCGCACGGTCTCCCGGCGATCAACCACTACTCGACTGCGCGGGACCTGGCGAAAATTTTCGGCCACGCGCTGCAGAACCGCCTCTTCAGGAAAATCGTCGGCACTAAAACGGCCACCATCTCACCCACCGCGGGTTCGTCCCGGCGCATCGCCCTGCGGAACCATAATCGGCTACTCGGTCGCTACCACATTCGCGTCGTCGGCAAGACGGGCTGGACCCGAGCTGCCAAACGGTGCTTCGTCGGCGCCGCCACGGAGGACGGGCGCGAACTCATCGTTGCCGTGCTCGGCTCGCGTGACCTGTGGGGTGACTTGAAGCGGCTGCTCGATTTCGGCTTTCGCGGCACCGGCC
>JBHHYR010000207.1:0-6969 GCA_046757585.1 Binatia bacterium
ATTGCGGTAGCCGCGTTCGTGTCCGGTGTCCCGTGCAACGTAATAGCCTGCAGCCGCATCGGTCGTGTCAACGGTGCGCTGCTGCGGTGGATGCCAGGCAACACCGAGTTTGCGCGCCCAACGGGCAGCGTCTTCCAAGAGATAGCTCACCTTGAACTCTTGGATCTGCGCCGCGACGCCCGTGGGCGGGTTCGCCGGTGGTGGAACGATCGGGATCGGGAGTAGCTCGGCACCGGCCTGCGCAATGAGGTCGTCGATGCGCGAGTCAGCGAGGGCAGCAAAGGGCGACTGAAAAGCGAAGAAGTATTGGACTTGCTTGCGTGGCATGACGCACTCCTTACCGGCTGGTCCTCCGCTGCGGGCGCGGAGGAACTTTCTTGAAACCGTTCATCCAGTGACGCAAGGCAAAGATGGGATGGCGGAACATCATCCGTGGTCCCGCGTACCGCATCACAGCCTTCATTTGTTCCCGTATCCGGGGCTGATAACAATGGATGGGACATTGGGCACAGGGTGGCTTGTTTTCCTCGAACGGACAGCGCTCGAGACGCCGCTCAGCATACGACAAGAGTGCGCCACATTCGGCGCACTGCTTGCCATCCAGCCGATGCACCCCACGGCAATACACAGTGATCATTGCCGCAATCGTCCGCCGTTCCCGTGATAGTCTGCCCATGATTGTCCCTACCCTCTGTGTAGCCCAGCGCGCTGATGGGATCCAACGACCTCCCCAGCCTCCTACCACGGGAATGTGCACATGCGAGCCTCTTCCGCTTCGCGGACGACATCTCGGCAGCAGAATTCCGGCCTTCGCCTCTTCCTGAACATCCGCGTCGGACAATATGCCGTGGTAACGCTGATGCTCGGGCACGATACGTGCTTACATGCCGACGGATGATGCGCGTAGCAGAGAAGCTAGAACAACTCATGCGCCACGTGCCTGGCGTGGCCGGTTATCAAGACCAGGAAACATCACGAGAAACGGACAAGGCGGTTCGTCTTCGGCTGAGCGCGGCACTCGATGAGATCAGGCGGGAGATCGAAATTGAACAGCGGCAGCTGACAGAGCGGCACGTGCTCGACCGGTTAGCTGTCCTGGGCCGGTTGAGCGCCAAACTCGCTGCGCTTGCCAGCCGTGTCAAGTATGCGAGCCGCGGGTACCGTGGCCTGTTCGATACGTACAAGCTGACGCAAGAGACGCTGGACCAGCTGTACACCTTCGACATGGGACTGTTTGCGGCCGTGGAACAACTGCGCACCAAGATGCGCGCAGTGCGAACTACGACTGGGAACGCCGCCTCCTGCTCGCAGGCGATCGACGCCTTCGACCGAGCTCTGGACGAATTCGAGACCGCCTTTGCGCGGCGCTCGAACATTCTTGTCGCAACGTAAGGTGGCCTCATGTCACAATTCATGGAGGTCATCGAGTGGTTCGATTCGACCGGTGAACAAGTCGTACACCGATACCCGGAAAGCGGTTCTGCGGACGTCAAGTTCGGCGCCCAGCTCGTCGTGCGGGAGAATCAGGCTGCGATCTTCTTTCGGGACGGCAAGGGCCTCGACGTGTTGGGACCTGGGCGGCACACGTTGAGCACGCAGAATCTTCCGATCCTGACCAAGATCTTGGCACTTCCGTGGGGATTCAAGAGTCCGTTCCGCGTCGAGGTCTATTTCGTCAATCTAAAGGTATTCACCAACATGCGTTGGGGGACGAAGGACCCGGTGGCCTTCAAAGACAGTGCACTCGGCTTGATTCGCCTGCGCGCCTTTGGCGCCTTTACCATGCAGGTAACGCAGCCGCTTCTCTTCATTAATACCCTCGTCGGATCCAAAGGAGAATTCGAGACCGCCGACATCGAGGACTATCTGCGCAGTATCATCGTCTCCCGGTTGAACGACTTCCTGGGAGAGACCGTCGACAGCATGCTCGATCTGCCGAAATACTACGACGAGATGGCGGTGGCGGTGAAAGTCCGTCTCACGGAGGATTTTCGCAAGTACGGCATGGAGCTGGTGGATTTCTACATCAACCGCATTACGCCACCGGAGGCGGTACAGAAAATGATAGACGAGCGCGCGGGCATGGCGGCCGTCGGCAATCTGGACGGTTTCCTCAAGTTCAAGGTCGCCAAGGCGGTTGGCGACGCGGCAACGTCCGGCGGCGGCCGGCTGTTCGGTGGGGGTGAGGCGTCCGCTGGAATGGGCATTGGGGTTGGCGCCGGCTTGGGAATGATGCTGCCGGGGATGCTGTTCGCGACACCGGGTGGCAAGGCCCTGGTGCCACAGAAGATCGTCGCCCAAGGCAAGGTCCATTGCCCCGAATGCCACGGCGAAGTGCCGCTCGACAGTCGTTTCTGCTCACACTGCGGTCACCAGCTGGTCGTGATCAAGAAATGCCCGCGCTGCAACAATAATGTCACCGCGGACGCGCTGTTTTGCTCCTCCTGCGGGCTCAATCTGAAGTCGGAACTGCACTGCCAGCACTGCGCGACAACGTTGCCGCCGGGCACCCGCTTCTGCTTCAATTGCGGAGAAAAGGTACCGGACGCGTAAGCGACGACGGCCTGGGCGATCGGTCATGGAACGCCGCCTCGTCGTTGCTACCGAGTGTCCCACCTGCGGCGCATCGCTGGATTTCACCGAAGGATCCAACGCCGTCCGGTGTCCCTACTGCCAGTCAAGACTGCTGGTCACCGGTCGAAAACAGGCCCTCAGTTACTATGTGGAACCGAAGGTTGCGCCTGGCGACGCGACGCGCACCGCCTGGAACGCCTGCCGGGGCAAGGGTTGGCGCTGTCGGGTAAGAGACGCGGAACGGTATTTCGTGCCGTACTATCGACTCACCGGTCATGACTTGAGGTGGGAGCGGGCCGAGCCCAAACGCAAACCGCTCTGCGGCAATGAGCGCAAACTGAGGCGCGAGCTCGCAGCCCTCGCGCTGCAATCGGCCGCGGCAAGTGCGCCCTCAGCCCTACGCGCCATGCGGCCGATTGCCACACAGCAGCCCAGCGGCAGGCTCCGGGACCGCTACGTCGACCGAAACTTCCTTGCCTGCCGCCTCGGTAGTGCCGAGCTGTACTCACTGGGTATACGACTGGCCGTGCTACGGCTCCGACTCTTGCGTACCGATGCACTGCGAAAGCTGGGCCGGATCGTCGCCACCGACCTCGAGCCGCAGGCCGCTGTGGCCCAGGGCATGGAGACCGCGGCGTTCATGACGAACATCCTCGAGCGAAAAGTTCTGGGGCGATTGCTGTCGGTGGTCTATTACCCGTTCTGCGTGCTCGACCTCGCGTATGGCGGCGAGACGAAGCTGGGGATCGTCGACGGGGTTTCGGGCACGGTCGTCACACTCGATCTCCCGCTGTCGATTCGTGAAGTCTTGCGGCGTGAACCCAAGGGGGATCCCGAATCGGTGGCTTTTCGACCGCTCGTCTGCCCCAACTGTGGGTGGGACCTGCCGGTCGAACCGGAGCATGTGGTTTTCTTCTGCGCGTCGTGCGAGCGGGCCTGGCAGATCCACGGGCGCGAGCTACGCAACATCAAGTACCAGATCGCCGCAGTGGCTAAGGCATCGGCGGAGCAGTCGACCTCGCTCCGGTACTTGCCGTTTTGGGTGATGAAGCTTGGGAGAAGGAAGCGGCCGGCACGCTTCTACGTTCCCGCTTTTCACTATCGAAGATTGAAGGTACTCGTCGATCTGGCGCGTGACATCTCCGGAGGCGATCGCTCGTACGCAACCCGAAGCGGCACGGGACTCGATCTGCAGGGTTGCTACTATGATCAGGAAGATGCCGTATGCATGGCGGAAATTACTTACCCGGGCTTGACGCATGAGCCCGAGCGAACGATCGAGCAGCTCCGAAACGACCCGTTGGCGCTGTCCGGACCAACGCTCACTTGGTTTCCGTTTCACATTGAAGGGCAGTCGCTGCGCGCTCCGTTTACCCGGCGGGCGATCAATCAGCGATTGCTGCTGTAGGCATCGGCCCACCGTGCCGCTGGCGGGCGTGTCTCGACACCTGACCATCAGCAGCGCTCGCTTTGGTCCGCTGGGCAGACGCCAGCGAGCGCGATCGCCGAGAAGAACCCCATCCCCGGCGGCGCATCTCCGTTTCGATACGCCCGTGCGCCGAGACGACGCGGGGCACCCCCGTTCTCCTCGCCTGCAGCGGTAGAAACCTGCTACAGTCGCGCCGTACCTACAAAGAAGCTGTGATGAAGTTCGTGTGGTTCAACCTGATGCCCTGGCCGTATCTGCCCTCCGACTTCCGCCAACGGAACCGTCCAGTGTGGGTGGTTTCCCGGGTTGATGATCGTGCGTGACCTGCGATCACGGCTCGATTTCGGAGCCCAGGCGGGGAGTCATCCTGGGCGCGGGCAGGAGCTCACAACAGTCGCACAGTCCGGCGCGACAAAGGAGCAGCCACGATGGGACGCTCATGCTTCGTGCGGTTGACGCTATTGCTGGGGCTCGGGGGGATGCTGCCCAGTACAGAGCTGCGGGCAGCCGTGTTCGTGCCCATGACGGTCGAGGACCTCACCGAAGGTTCCGTCGCCGTGGTCACGGGCACAGTGGGCCGCCTGACCGGGGTCGAGTTGGCGGATGGAAGGATCTACACCTTGGTCGACGTTGCGGTCGACCAGGTGCTCAAGGGTGCGCTGCCCACCGGAGTTATTACCTTGAAGGAAGACGGCGGTGCCGTGGGGGTGCGGCGCGAGGTCCTCTTCGGGATGCCACAGTTCGAGAGGGGCGAACGCGTGCTGCTCTTTCTCACGGTTCGTCAGGATGGCAGCCTGCAGACCTACCAGTTCGCCCTGGGGAAATTTCACCTTGAGCTTGACGTGTCGGGGATGCCGCTAGCGGTGCAGCAGTTTGGGCAAGCGCCGCTGATGGTGGTCCCACCGGGTGCCCAGATTCCAGGTACGCGTGCGCCGCTCGGGGCCCTCCTGAAGACTGTGGAAGGGATGGCAACCGCGGGGCCCGCAGTGGCGGGCGGCACGGCGCTCCGAACCAGGCCGCCCGAGGCGGACGAGCCGTCGCTGCGGCGCGAGGCCACCAATGCGTTCACCCTGCTCGGAAACGGCCGCTTCTTCGAAGCTGACGAGGGCATGCCGTTGTCGTTTCTGATCGACGAACGCGGTGACGCGATCCTCGGTCTCACCACCGCGCGCCAGGCGGTGGATAACGCCTTCGCCGCCTGGACGAATGTGGCGACCGCATCCATTGTCTTGGAAGACGCGGGCTTGACCGCTGACCTCAGCACACCCTGTTCCCCTCCCCACAAGGTGCGCTTCGACGATCCGGATGACGAGATACCGGACCCGGTGAACTGCAGTGGCACGCTCGGCGTCGGCGGCTTGTGTAGTGACTCGTCGGAAAGCAAGGTGTTCAACGGCACGACCTTCGACCGTGGCACGCGCGCGCGGCTGACGTTGGCGAACGGCTGGGAAGGGTGTGCGGTGTGGAACCCCTGTAACATCGCCGAGGTCGCCACCCACGAAATCGGCCACGCGATTGCGCTCGGCCATTCTTCGGAGGACCCAGCTGAAAGTGATCCTGTCCTCCTTGACGCGACGATGTACTTTCTCGCTCATTTCGACGGCCGCTGCGCAAACGTGCGCGCCGATGACATCGACGGCGTGAGCTTCCTGTACCCGACAGAAGCCCCACCAACGATTACCACGGCGAGTCCGCTCGCCAGTGGGGTGCTGCGCCAACCGTACAGCACCACGCTGACTGCCATCGGCGGCACGGGCTCGTTCACCTGGACATTGGTGCGCGGGGAGTTTCCGGGCCTGAACCTGAGCCCAGATGGCGTACTCTCAGGCACGCCGGTGGCCATCGGGACGACGTCACTCCAGATCAAGGTCAGCGACGATAAGGGCGACAGCCACATGAAGCGCTTCGCCATCACCGTCAGTCAATCGGGAGGACAGGCGACGCCGACCGCGGTGCCAACAGCCACGCCAACGGTACCGCCGATGCGCCTCCCATGTTCGGGTGACTGCAATGACAACGGTGCCGTGACCGTCGACGAGCTGGTCCGTGGCGTCAACATCGCCCTGGGCAACCTGTCCCTTGACAGCTGCCTGCCGTTCGATTCAAACAATGACACAGCCGTGACCGTCGACGAACTTGTGAGGGCAGTCAACGCAGCCCTCAGCGGCTGCCCGAGCTAGCCCTCCTCCGAAAAGAAATGGAAGCTCGAACAGCGACTTCGGTCAGGAAAACCTGGCCTTTCAACCACGGGTCCCCTCCTTTCGCAAAGGAGGGTCAAGGAGGATTTGATGGCGCATCGCAAAATCCCCCTCGATCCCCGTTTGTCAAAGGGGGAAGCAGCAATAGAGGCCAGCTGGTATCTTCGGATTGGGGCTAGGGTGGTAAACCTGAGCGTTGTGCGGCATCCGGGCGGGACGTTTTCACCGGGCAGAAGACAGAGGAGGTCAGTCATGGCCAGACGCCGGCTGCAGGTGGGAGATTCAGCTCCGGATTTCACCGCCGTGACCGACACGGGCAAGAAGGTCAAGCTGAGGGACTACCGCGGTAAACGCGTTGTGCTGTATTTCTACCCGAGGGACAACACGCCGGGCTGCACCGCGCAGGCGTGTGGTTTCCGCGACAGCTACCGTGTCATTGCGAAGCACAGAGGCGTCGTCATCGGCGTGAGTCCGGACGGGGTTGCCAGCCACCAGAAATTCAAGGCCAGGCAGAAGCTTCCCTTCACCCTGGTGGCTGATGAGGACCATGCTATCGCCACGCGATACGGTGTGTGGGGCGAGAAATCGATGTACGGCCGGAAGTATATGGGAATGCTCCGCAGTCATTTCGTGATTGACGAGAAGGGGAAAATTGTCGATGCGCAGGTCAAGGTGAGCCCCACGGACAGTGTGCGGCTCGCGCTGCAGGCGCTCGCGCGCTAGACGCCACACGGGCCAGGTGTACCGGCCCGCCCGATGCGCGACAGC
>JBHHYR010000208.1:0-6953 GCA_046757585.1 Binatia bacterium
CGGAGATGCCTTGCGGTCTCCGCCTTGCCAGCCGCCGCAGCTCGGGTGTGGAACCGCGGCGGCTGGAGGTGGTCGACAACGCCGTGGTCAAGCGTTCTGCGTAGCGGCTCTCGGGGTGGCATAAGCCGGCACGCCTAGGCCGCTCCGGGGCCCACCCGGAAGCCCTGCATGAGTGCCAGCGACCGTCACGAGCTGGAAGTCTGGATAGGCACTGTTTCCGTGCTCGCCAAGGTCCAGCCCAACGAATTCCTCTTCGGGCGTTACCCGCAGCCCCACGGTTGCACCGATGAGCTTGAAAAGAACCAGTCCGCCAACGACGCAGAAGGCGAACACACTGACGACTCCAATGAGTTGCGCGAAGAAGAATCCGGTGCCACCGCCGTAGACCAGTCCCTTGTCGGTGTGGAAGAGGCCGAGCAGCATGGTTCCGAGAGCGCCGCAGACGCCATGGACAGAGATGGCGCCAACGGGATCATCTATGCGGAGTCGGTCGAACATGAGAACCGCAAGAACCACTACGATGCCGGGGAGGAGTCCGAAGAAGACGACCGCTACCCAAGGTCCGACGAAGGCACAGGCGCAGGTAATGGCGACCAACCCAGCCAGCGCGCCGTTGAGCGTCATCGCCACGTCCGGCTTTCCAAGCACCACCCACGCTGTGGCCATCGCACCGATGGCCCCAGCCGCAGCTGCGAGTGTGGTGGTGGTGGCAGTCAGAGAGATCGTGTCTACGTCGGCCCCCATGGTGCTGCCCGGGTTGAACCCGTACCAGCCGAACCACAAGATGAAGGTTCCGAGCGCCGCCAGTGAAAGGCTGTGGCCAGGGATCGCAAGTGGCTTCCCCTCCTTGCTGTACTTGCCGATCCTCGGGCCGATGACAATGGCTCCTGCGAGGGCGAACCAACCGCCGACCGAGTGCACCACGGTAGAGCCGGCAAAGTCGAGCATGCCCGAGTTTGCGAGCCAGCCGCCACCCCATATCCAGTGGCCCACCACGGGGTAGAAGATCAGCGAGATGAGGAAGCTGTAGGTGATGTATCCGATGAACTTGGTTCGTTCGGCCATGGCGCCTGACACGATTGTGGCGGCGGTTGCGGCAAACACGAGCTGGAACATCCAGGCGGTGAGTGTCGGTACGCTCGTCCAGTTCAGTGCATCATAGAGGTTTGCGGTGCCGGGGCTCACCATGAAGCCGGTGGTACCGAAAAACGCGTTCCCGTTCCCGAACATGATCCCGAACCCCACCAGCCAAAAGGCGAGAGCTCCCATGCAGAAGTCCAGGAGGTTTTTCATCATGATGTTGCCCGTGTTTTTTGCCCGGGTGAGTCCTCCCTCAACCATCGCGAAGCCTGCTTGCATGAAAAACACGAGAAACGCCGTGAGGATCGTCCAGATCGTGTCGATCCAGAACTTCGCGTTCGGGACGGCATCCATCTGCTGCGTCTCAGCGTTGAACACCTTGCCGTCCAGAGCATAGGCGAGCGTGGGGATCAGCACGGCCACCGCCAGCGTGGAAAGAAAAGGTCCCCATCGCCATGTGCGCTGTGCGATCGCCGCGGGCACGGTTGCGCGACGTGCCGGCCGCACCCGCCCCGCTTCCGGGTTGTCCGTTGCTCTGACGTTCATGATCATCTGTCGCATGGTCCGCTTCCTCGTTTGCCTAGAGTGCATCGTTGCCGTGCTCGCCCGTACGGATCCGGATGATATCTTCCACCGGTGAGACGACAATCTTGCCGTCGCCGATGCGCCCCGTCCGCGCCGTCTTCTCGATCACCTCGGCACATGTTGCTGCCTGCTCGTCACTCACCAAGAGCTCAATCTCGATCTTGGGGAGGAAGTCCACCACGTACTCCGCACCACGATAGAGCTCGGTGTGGCCTTTCTGCCGCCCGAAGCCTTTCACCTCACTGACCGTCATTCCCTGGATGCCGTGGTGGGTGAGGGCCTCTTTGACTTCATCAAGCTTGAAGGGCTTGATGATGGCCTGGATCTTCTTCATGCCTGCTCCTCTGCGGCCGGTCGGTCAGAAGGTGTAGACGAGCTCGGTCGCTATGGTGTCCTGCCCACGGACGAAGGTATCTTCGCGCGGAAAGAACCTCTTGTCGGACTCGTCGTGCCGATACTCGTTACGCCAGACGAGCTGATCTGTGATCCGGAAGGTGACGGTGGGGGTTATTTCCCAGAAGGTGGCGCCGGGGCCATGGCCTGACTCCTGAAAACCGGTGCGGATGCCATCAGGGTCGTCGAAGAGTTCGGCGCGCAACGCCAACTCCAACCTGTCCGTCGGCGCCACCACCACGTAGCCGGCAACGCCCTGCCAGCTCTTGTTTCCCGGCGTGCTGGGATCTGCGACGACCGTGCCGTCTTTGAGCATGACGTTGCTCTCGTTCCCGTAATCGTACTCGAGGATGACAGTGAGGGGATCGATTGGCTTGAGCGTGATCACCGTCGTCGTCAACAGCCGCTTCGACCGCCCATTGTCGTCCTGCTCCGGTCCGAAGGTGCCGGAAATGTAAACTGAGAACCGCGGGTCCGGTGCGATGTTGATGCCGCCATGCACGCTCTTGCCGTCATTGTTGTCGACCACGTTGTCCCAGCCGTTGACGATGCCCAGATCCAGGCTGACCATGTCATTGAACGCGTAACTGCCCATGAGCCCCGTGTGCGTGAAGGGAATCGCAAAACCGAAAAGAATCGAGTTGGTGATGTTGTAGTTGAGGTTGTCGTACGACTTGATGACCTCGAGGCCGGCCAGCGTGATGAACCTGCCCGCCTTGACCTGGATGCCATTTCCAATCGGGACCGTGTACGTGAGGTAGAACTGCCGAGCGTCGAAGAAATTGGTGCCGTTGCCAGTGCTGTTTCTGCTGAAAAACGTCGTATTATTGACCACGTCGGCCGTCTTTCCGAAGTCGATATCGGTGACGAAACCAATCCCGTGTTCCGACTGGCGCTCCAAGTGCAGATTCAGCAGGTTCAAGATGAAGCTGTTCTTTTCGTTCTCAAAGGAGCGCAGCGCCGGCTGATCCACAGTCCCGTCAGGCCGCTTGACGTCGGGCCGGTTGATATCGAAGAGGTAATCCACAGCGACCACGCCGTGGAAGGACAATCCGAGCTGGTCGGCAATGGACCGCTCCGAGGCCTTGACCTCGTGCTCGATCGCCTCGATCCGTTCCGCGACGCTGCGTTGCTCCGCCGATTCCGCTTTCTCCGTTCGCTCCATCTTCTTTTCGAGTGCCCGCACGCGTTCTTCCAGGGACTTGTCCGCGGCTAGCGCCGCGTGCCCAAGCACGCCTGCTACCAGCACAACCGCGATGATCCGTTCCAGTTGGTTTCTACCCCCCATCGGGTTCCTCCTTTTGTCACGGTGTCGGGGTACTCCGGGAGCACCCAGCGTTGTGAGCGGCACGGGTGCAACCGGGATGCCAGCCGCGGCTTGTGGATTTTTGATCGAGAAGGGGGCGTGAGCTCGACGGGTAGCTCTGGACGGCTGCCCAGCGCCTAAGCGCTTGCTCGAAAAACGAGCAGGGTTACGCTTGCAGGAGACCGCGTTGCGCTAGGGCTCGGCGCAGGCGTGTTAGGGCCAGTTCTTCAACGCGGTCAAAGCGGGCGGCACTCCAGCTTTCGCTGGTTTCTTCCCTGAGCTGACGCAGGCGTTCGGCGGGGTCGTGCAGGTGAAAACGCAGCTCGAGCACGCGCCGCTCGGTGGCTGTGAGGGCATCAGCGAGGATCGTCCGCGCGGGGCTGTCCAAGTCCGGATCTGTGAAGCAACGGGACAGGAACGCTGTGACCGACGACACAGGCTGCATCGCGCCGCACCGTGGCGCAGGGCTACACCGGACGCTTCGGAATCAAGACGCGGCGGCGCAAAGACATCACCCGCTCGTTGTTCTGGTTCCAGGTGCGGGTCTCGACGTAGAGCACGCCGCGGTCCGGCTTCGACCTCGACTCCGTCTTTCCCAGGATCTCGCTCTCCGCGTAAACGGTGTCACCATGGAAGGTCGGGCCCAGATGCTTCACGGATTCGTATTCCAAGTTGGCGATGGCGTTCTGACTGATGTCGCGCACGCTCATACCCACCGTGATCGCGAACACCAGGACGCCGTTGACCAGACACCGGCCATGTTGCGATTGACTCGCGAAATGTTCGTCGAAATGGAGCGGATTCGTGTTCATGGTCATGAGGGTGAACCACGTGTCATCGAAGTCGCGGATGGTGCGTCCTGGCCAGTGTTTGATCACCTCGCCAACGGCAAAGTCCTCGAAAAAACGTCCGACGTCCATAAGCTATCCTCCGTGTGCGCTCTTATCGGAGAGATGCTATCTGCTCAAGGGGCTCAGGAGACAGCACGCTAGACCGGTTTTGCCGGTCAGGTGCCGGCACGGTGGCCGGAGGTGGACCCCGCTATGAGCATCGCACCGACCCGGGCGACGACGGCCCGTGCGAAGAGCAGGGTGGAGAGCAGCGCGAGTACGATGCCCGTGGTGAGCAACCGCGACCAGCCCGCGACCGCAGCCACCACGATGCTCAAAACGCCTGCGTTGAAGCACCAGAAGGTGGTTGTCTGGGCGCGAGGCGAGAAGAGGGGCCTTGGACGCAGCCCAGACACGGCGGTCAGACCTGGGACCAGGCGGCTTCCCATGCCGAGGATGAAATTCGACGCCCAACCGAGCAGCGCCAACGCCCCGTAGGCCACCGCGAGACGCGCTCCCGTCCGACCGCCCACATCCACGCCTGACACGAAGGCCAGCCCGCAGACCGTTGCGGCGCACAAGTACGCGATCGCCGCCTGCACGTGGCGCATGCTCCAGTCGAGCTGCATGCGTCGCGTGCGGAGCAGGCGTAGGATGATGGAGACGTACCACAGGAGAGTGCTCGCAACGAGAAACGCCAGCGGCCACACGAGCCAGCTGCGCCACAGTAACGCAGCAACTAACATCGGCACGACAAGTGACAAGCTTAGGATCTGCGCGCGTGCCGGGCCGGGCAACGTCTTCGCGGGCAAAATGAAGGCCGTTACCATCCGATAAGACACGGCGCAGATCATCAGACTCACCCACCCAAGTGCCGCAAGATGGGCGTGGGCTGCAATGTTCGACAATACACTGCCGCCAAGAAACGGGTGGACCTTGTCGATGGTATAGAGCAGCCCGAGTGTTCCCACGCCAAGAAATGAGAGCAACCCAACCGCAATGCCGATAACCGTTGCGTCGTAGGAGGGAGCGTGGACGACTAGTGGCAACAAACACGTGAGGAGCAGGACGATGCTGCACACCAGCACGCCAGCGCTCCACACCATTCCGCCCAGATGGCCGATCCAGAAGTGGGCCACCAGACCAAGCTCCCCGACGACGAACGTTGCCACCTGTAGCCGCCCCAGCCACGGCCAACGGACGGCCCGCTTGGTCAGGGCCGGCACGAAACGGTAGGCAACGCCGATGACGGCGAGCGAGATCCAGCCCAGCGTCAGCGTGTGCGTCACCGCCAGCACGTGCGGTTGATAGAAGAAGCTCTGGATGTCGTTCGCCGCGACGAACGCTAACATCAGCCCCACGTTCAAATGTATCACGGCTACGGCAAGACACACCGCCGGCACGTACGGGAGTACCGTGGGCGGCGTGTGCGGGGGCTGACGCTGGGGCCGCTCGCTGCCCGTACGGCCGGCATGAGGCGGGGCGGCCGCGCCCTTGCCGTTCGAGCCGTTGGGCCTGGCCAAGGCTACACTCGGGGGGCCGCGTTGACGCGATCGATCAGTTGCCGCAGCCGCCCGAAACCCCGCCGGTCGAACCGCAGGACTAGCCGCGGCAGATCGAGCGCCTCGGGCTCATCGCGTTCTGCTGGGAAAGCACCGCGTTGTTCCAAGGAGCCGTGCGTGATGATGTCCCGGAAGTCCGAGTCCAGAGCACGCAGATATTGTTCCGGCAGCGGCCGCGACAGTCGAATCACGAGGCGATCGCCGACGTACCGGGACGAGTGGTAGACGCGATAGTACGCCAAGATCTCGTTGACGGCGCTCTGTACGTTGTCGGTCACCGTGTAGAGGGAGAGGTCGTCCCTCCCAATCATGCCGCGCCGCAGAATGTGGTCTTCCACGTAGCGTTGCCAAGTCTTCCAATAGGTGCCACGCGGGCGGTCGAGCAACACCAGGGGGACCGGCCTGGTCTTACCGGTCTGCAGCAGGGTGAGGGTTTCAAACCCCTCGTCGTGGGTTCCAAAGCCACCCGGAAACAGGACAACGGCGTCGGCTTCCTTCAGAAAGAAGAGCTTGCGGGTAAAGAAATACCGGAAGCTGATCAGCTTCGGATCACCGCTAATGACCGTGTTGGCCGTTTGTTCGTGAGGCAGCCTGATATTCACGCCAAAACTGCGTGCCGGCCCGGCGCCGGCCTGGCAAGCTTCCATGATTCCTGGCCCGGCGCCGGTGATGACCATGTAGCCGCAGTCGGCGATGCGGCGCGCAAAGTCCTGCGCCAGCTTGAACACGGGATCGCCGGCCTGGGTGCGCGCGGAACCGAACGTGCTCACTTTGCGCACGTGGCGGTAAGGGGCGAAGGTCTTGAACCCGCGCCGCATCTCCGCCAGCGCAGCTGTGGCGATCTTCAGATCGCCGATGGACGCTCCGTCGCTCAAGAGCTGTCCCGCAGTCGCGATGAGGTTGTCGATGTACCGCTGCTGCGGGGTAACCGCAGACGGGGCGGCCGGCGTACCCGAGGGGAGCCCTTTGTGCTGGGATGGCTTCGCGCTCATAGTTGCATCATAACGCCCAACGGGGGTCGATCGCCACGGGGGCTCTTCGGAATCTCCACAAGCCGCTCACGACAGGCCAGCCTCAGAACGTGAACCGCCGCATGCTGATATTCAGCAGCAACCCAATCGCGACCATGCAGGCGACTAAGGACGATCCGCCGTAGCTCAAAAACGGCAGCGGCAGTCCGGTAACGGGAAACAAGGC
>JBHHYR010000209.1:0-6946 GCA_046757585.1 Binatia bacterium
TTCTCAGCGTCTCCGCAGTTGCAAAGTCTGTCGCATCTAAGCTCAGAAAAGACTGATCCCGATCAGCGCCACCGCAAAGTACGCGGCGACCACCGCCGCCCCAGCGTAGTCCTTCGCCAGACGTTGGCCGATGAGTAGGCACAGCAACGCAACACCGGCTACCATGACTCCAGCTGCTGCGACCCCGAACCCGCCGGCAGCGAAGTCGCCCCACAAGAGGCCGAGCGCACACAATCCACCAGCCGCCCCTTCGATGCAGGTCAGGGCCCAGAAGAGTACCGGAACAGCAGCTGGCGGGAAGGGGCTCGCCTTGAAGTGCTCGCGGAAGTAGTCGATGTTGCCCTGCCGATCGAACAGCTTGTCGAGGGCGGACTGCAGAAACACGATCGCGAAGAACGCGGTGGCCAGGAAACGGGCGATTGCTGCAGGCTGCATCGGATCTAAGGAGTTCCGCTCAGGCGCCTACCCGCACAATCGAGCCGGCGCCTGGCGTGCTCAATTCGCGCCCGCGCACCGCACATCATGCCAGCCCCAGCTCAGCCAGCTTCTCCGGCGTCGGCCGTCCGGCGGGGTCCCAACCACGCTGCCGATAGTAGTCGTCGAGCATCTCCTTCAGGGGCACGACGTGGCCCTTGGAAGCGCCCTCGGTCAGCGGTTCTTGCAGCATGCGTGGTGGCAGACTGTCATCTTCGCGTCCCAGGCCCGCCTTGATGTTGAACAGGCGTTCGAGGTTCCAAATGCGTTCGCCGAGCCGTTGAATCTCACGCTCATCGATCTCCATCCCGAGCGCTTCGCCAACCATATTGCCCAGCACCTCCGGTCCCATGGCCATGGTCGAGAACAAGCAGATGCCGCTGGCATCGACGAAGCTCGTCGAGTTCTGCAGCACCATCATCCACATCGCCTTATCCTTCGGAGTGAACGGATCGAGTTTCACCGGATTGCCGAAGTGCTCGAGCGACACCGCGTAGCCGCGCAAGTGGCAGGCACCGCGATTCGAGGTGGCGTAGCCGAGGCCCATCCCGACCGAGCCGCGCGGATCATAGGCGGCAAACGCCTGCTTCTTGGAGCCGATGAACAGCTCCGGATGGCCGTACTTCTCGGCCACGCGGTAGCCCCCCTCGGCGAGCGCATCACCGAACCCCTTCCGGTAAGCCATCGCTTCAGTGAGATTGAGCAGCGCCTCGGCATCGCCGAACTTCAGGGGGAAGCCGATGTCTGCTTGCGGGATATAGCCACGCTGGGCCAGCTCCATGGCCGTGGCAATGGCGCAGCCAGCCTCGATCGTATCCATGCCCAGCTCATTGCAGAGGAAATTCGATTTGATGACGGCGGCGAGGTCGCCGACGCCACACGTCGTCCCGAGCCCGAAAATGGTCTCGTACTCCGGCCCTTCGCCGTGGCCGTCGAGCTTCCCGTGTCCGGTGATCTTGGTCACTCGCCCGCAATTGATCGTGCAGCTATGGCAGCCGCGGTTACGTGTCATGAAATCCTGGCGAACGCGATCGCCGTTGACGTCGCTGGCATGCTCGAAGGTCCCTTTCTGGAAGTTGTAGGTAGGGAGGATGCCGACTGTATTCATATAGCCGACCGTGCCGGCGGTACCCAACGTGGTGAGGCCAGACGACACGGGCGAACGGGCAACCGCGTCGATTGCGGTACGGGCAGCGCGCAAGAAGCTCTGCGGGTTGAGCAGGCCCAGGCCCTTGGTTCCGTAAGCGGCGACGGCCTTGAGGTTTTTGGCGCCCATGACCGCCCCGACGCCGGACCGGCCCGCGGCGCGGCCTTTGTCGTTCATCACACAGGCTACCCGCGCGCGGTTTTCGCCAGCCGGTCCGATGCTGGCCACGCGGGCATCGGGATGTGTTTCCTCGCGGATCAAGTCTTCGGTGTCATGAACGAGCTTGCCCCACAGGTGCTTGGCGCTGCGGATCTCCACCCGGTCATCGTTAATCCAGAGGTAGACGGGCTCGCGCGCCGCCCCTTCCACCATGAGATGGTCATAGCCCGCGTAGCGTAGGGCGGGACCCCAGTAGCCGCCCGAGTTCGAGCAGGCGACAGCGCCCGTCAAGGGCGACTTCGTGACCACCATATAGCGCCCGCCGGTGGGCGCGAGGGTTCCGGTGAGGGGACCGGTCGCAAACAGCAGCGGGTTCGCAGGATCGAAGGCGTCGCCGCGGGGATCCATGCTATCCGCCAGCAGCTTCGTTGCCACGCCGCGGCCGCCGACGAACTGACGCGTCACCACCTCGGCGATCGGCTCCGTGGTGATCGTGCCGTTGCTCAAATTCACCCGTAGTAACGTCGCACCCATCGGTTCCTCCGTCGGACTACCCACTTGAGATTGCAGATCAAAGCCTGCCGTTGAGGCCTGACCGGTGCAATCCACTGTCTTGAAACCGCGATGTCTGACGTTTCGTTTATCACCCGGCGGGTGGATCGACAAGAATACTGACGCGAGGGGGGAGAGGACGGGAGGCGTGAGGCGTCAGGCGTGAGGGGAAAACCCCGTGGGGCGACGGACTGAAGGTGACGGGCGGCGGGGAGAGGAACGATATGCCCTGGTGCGGCCATGGTGATCTTTTTTCTTGACAGGAAACGCGTGGCTGATGTACGATTAAAGGAGTTTGGAACCGACGGGAGGGCCGAAGAGAATGAAACTTCGCGATGTGTTTGTAGCTGTGGTAGCCGTGAGCGGAATCGGGCTCTTGCTGAACGTGGCGCAGGCCAAGACCAAGTACCAGGCCAGTGTAATCGAGGAGTCGCCGAACAACACTGACTTCAAGCTTCTCAAGCCAGGTAAGATCCAGATCAAACCCAGCACCAAGTCCGGTGACGGGGGAATCGTGTTTAAGCTCCTGCTCACCAAGGTCGATTGCCCGAACGCCGGAGCTGGCAACGACAAAGGGAAGGCGGGAAAATGTGGTGTCAAGGGCGCACCACCAGACGGCATCACCGACAACCACGTTCTCGATATCGGAGTCCGGGCGCTGGGCACCGAGCTCCCTGGTCCTGGGGTACAGGCCTCCGCGGCGGGGATTCTGTTCCGATATGAGAAGGGCAAAGCCCTTTTTCAGGCAACGGGAAAGAACAAGATTGGCGGCGCAGCCTTTGGCGCCCTGTCAAGTGCGGTCTTTAACCAGCCGCTGGGCATCGGCCTGTTGAAGTTACACACTGCGGGATCAAACCCTGCCGACTGCGCGGTGCCACCATTGTTGCCAGGGAACGGCTGCACCGACGGCGACGTCTACGCTTTTGCCGGCGTAATGGTGGGTAATGACGCGGGTACGACATGTGCGTCGAGTGCGGAGTGTGCCAAGACTGCGATCTGCCAAGCCGGAGTGTGCGTCACGGAAACCTGTACGGTAGACTCGGATTGTGACCAGGACGGTGGGGGTGCAGGCGGTACAGGGCAGTGCGGGTCCGGCGGTACGTGCTGTGACCCCAACATCGACACCACCTGCGCAGGACAGGTTTAGTTCGGGTTCATTGCAGACGAGACGAAAGGAGGGCTCGGGGCACGCTCCGAGCCCTCCTTTTTCCTTGTCGCTTATCGTGGAAGCGGGTGTGGAAACGTTTCGCCGGTGTATTTCTCGACTGCCTGGCGAGCCCGTGCATTCCCCGCTTCGGCGAACCATTGCAGTGAGTTGTAAGCTGTCGCAGTGACGAACGGCTGCTTATCGCGCAAAGCCGCGATGAGCGCGGGGACAGCGCGCGGATCGGCAATCTTGCCCAAATCGTAGGCGGCCTGGTGACGAACGAGCACATTGGGATCGTGAAGGGCACGAACTAGCGGATCGATGGCGATCGGGTCGGCGAGGTCGCCGAGCAAAAGGGCAGCTCGCAGACCGTGCTCACCGCCCAAGGCGCCCCGGCCTGCTGTCCGGATCATTTCTGACAATTTGCTACTCTCTGACGTACCTTTCTTCACGTAGCCAAGCAGATATACCCGAGCCAGGACGCTCGCCTGGTAGTTCTTGGCCGCAAGGGCCATGTCGATAAGTGCCTGGTGGCCGCCGGACGTATCCAACGCCTGCCGGCACGACTGCAGTACCTGCCTGCGCACATACTGATTAGAATCCTTGAGGAGCGACGACGCCAAAGGCGGCGCGTGTGGGTCACGCATCACGCAGAGCGCGTCCATGGCCCACATCCTAACATAGGGGTCTCGGCTGCTCGTCTCCTTGACCAACACGCCCGCTGCGGCCGGGTCGCCGATCAGGCCCAGGCTTGTCAGGCATTCGTAGCGTACCTGCGCATCGTCATCCTTGTGATACTGCGCCAGCAACGGCTGCACGGCGCGCCGGTCGCCGATCTGACCCAGCGCTTCCACCGCGTTCAGCCGCACGTTCCACCTCGCGTCATGTAGCGCAGCTAACAGGACATCCACCGCGTCCTTGCCGCCGATCTTACCCAACGCTTGCACGACCACGAGCCGGGCATCTTCATCCTCACGGGTGACCGCTCGGGAAAGCGCCGGGATTGCAGGATCCCCTAGGGCGACGAGCGCCGCAATGGCGGCATCATCGTCCTCGCCACCAGCAGCTCCCCGGAGAATGTTGGCAACCGCGTGACCGATCGCGTCGCTGTCGGCGCGCGCTTGCGGCGCAGGCGTCTGACCCGTCTTCGCGAGCCTAGCGGACTCACTTCCCGATCGCGACCGGCAGGCAGGAAGCACACTGATCGTAATCGCCAACGTGGTGCCAATCGTTACACTTCTCATTACCTCAAGAAGCAAACTCCGAACACCCGTCGCCTCGGGCTACTGATCGCTAAAGACTCCAGCGTTGGCGCCGTCGCCTTTGATGATATCCGACCCTTCCTCCGAGGGAATCGAGAACGCAACCGCGCCAGGGCCGTCTTCCATCGTCCACTGCGAGCAGTCAAAATTCTCGCCGGTCTTGGTGAACCGCGGAACCTTATCGGGAGGTGCCGCCGGGGTGGACGCACAGTGGTTCGGCACTTGGGCGGTATTATCACCGGTGGTGTACAACTCTTCATCGAGCGTGGCCGTCGAGAAGTCTGCACCGGCACAATCGCCTGGAAAATCGATCGTCACCACCCGTTGCATGCAGGTGAGTAGCATGGCGCCCGGACCGCTATCCACCTCGGGGTTTACGCCACCGCGGCGCGTGATCGGGTTGCCACTACCCACCCCCACTCCTTCGCAGGCATTGCTGCAACAAACGCTGCTGGACATGTCAGGGCAGGCGTTGGTGCCGTCACGGATACAGGTCAGCCCTGGGGCCAGGCTATCGATCTCCGTGATCACATCCACGTTGCCGCCCCCGTCGCAGAACAGCTGTCCCGTACAGGACTCAATCTGCGTGCAAAGGACCAGCCCCCCGAGGGCGACGTCGATTCGAATGATCGCCGGCGCGTTCGCCAGCGTGACTGTGGCGCGTCCGTTCGCGTCGGGAGGACCAGCGTCAAGAACCAGCGTACCCCCTGGTGAGCCCGCCTTGAGCGAAGGTACGAGTGAACTGAAGAAACCTGAACCGCTACCCAGTGAAAACGTCCTGGATCCCAGTGGTGGTTCAGCAGGCGTCGCAGTGGCAGCTGGCGTCGGTGTGGCAGGAAGCGGTGTAGGGGTAGGCGTCGCAACCTCGGGGCAGCCCATAGGCAAGGTGAGGATGTCGAAGACCACATTCGTCAGCTCGCCGGCAGTGACGAAGCCGTCGCCGTTCTTGTCGCCGTTCGCGCAGCCGTCGGGCATCGCGGTGCAGCCAGCAACCGCGCCGTCGCAGAAGATGATGAGCCCGATCATTTTGGTCAGGTCGCCCACCGTCGCCTGGGCATCGTCGTTACAATCGCCCAAGCAGGCGGCACAGGCGGGGCGCGCTGCCAGCACGAGCACCAGCAGGCAGCCGGTAATTCCGAATAGCGCTGCGGTCTCCCAACTCAGAGGTTTGCTGGCCATTTGATCCCCTCACCCCAACCCTCTCCCGGAGGGAGAGGAGGAAAGACAAGTCCGAATGTTCGTTCGCTCCGTGTATCAATCGCTTGATACAATGCTCGCTGGCTGTTTGTCAACGAAGAAAAACACCGCGATACCGGCATTGGAGGGCTTGTATCAAGTTGGTCAAAGGGGAGGCAGCAATAGAGGCCCGCTGTCACCTTCGGATTGAGGTTAACCGCCGGCACCGGTGTTGATGAGCACCGAAAGATCGTCGGAGCCGCTGTTGGTAACCACGAGATCGAGCTTACCATCACCGTTGAGGTCCGCAGCAGCGACCGCCCTGGGCTGCTTGCCGACGGCGATGTTGTATGGCGGCGCGAATCCACCCGCTGGCAGGGCGAGCAGGACGGTCGCGGTGTTTGCCAGCGTGTTGGCGGTGGCGAGGTCTGGCAAGCCGTCGCCGTTCAGGTCGGCGGTGATCACCGTACGCAGCCCCGCACCCGCGTTGAGCGGCTCGCCAACGGTGAACTGGCCGGTACCGTCGTTGTGCAATACGCGCACAGCGCCCTGCAAGTCGCCAACGGCGAGATCCGGCGTACCGTTGTGATCGAGATCCGCGATGGCGAGGGAGTACGCGGGCACCCCGCCGTACGCAATCGATCGCGCCCCCGTGAACGTGCCGTCCCCGTGCCCGAAGAACAACGAGACATTTTCCGACCTCCAGTTGACGACGGCGAGATCCAACTGCTTGTCCCCGTTGAGGTCCGCCACCTTCACATCGGCCGGGTAGCTATCCGCTTGCAGCGTAGTCCGACGAGGGAAGGTGCCGTGGCCGTCACCGAAGAACACCGACACGGTCCCCCGACCTCGAAGCGCAGCGATGTTGCTCTCATCCGCCACGACGATATCGAGGCTGCCGTCGCCGTTGAGATCGGCGACGGCAACGTTGAACGGGGCGATACCGCTGAAATACGCCTTGCGCGTCGCACCACCGTGGCCGTCACCCAGAAACACGACGACGCCCGACCGCACGGTGGCGACCACCAG
>JBHHYR010000210.1:0-6905 GCA_046757585.1 Binatia bacterium
GCTCGGAAACACACCGATGCTTGAAAAGTAGCCTGTCCCCTTTTCCGGGCTCGAAGCCGTGCATTCCCTGCCCACCGCACCGCCGGCGACCTCGAACCGCTGCACACGCCGCATCTCTTTTCATCTGTTCAGGAACGTCCCCCTGGCCGTCCTCGGTCTCCCTCTCCCCTCGCACAGGCGCGCACTGAGCGGACCCACTATGTCGCACCTCCCTCGTGGTTGGCTCGCGGGACGTCGTTGTCTTGTTGCGAAACGCGGCTGGCGGGGCGAGTCTGACGAGTTTAAAAGCGGCGTCCAGCCTGGGGCAGACAAACACCCTCTTCGTGCGAGGAGACGCTCAGCTATTCCCAACCGTAACAGTCCTGGACCGTGGGCCACTGGCCCTCGTCACGGTCAGGGTACTCGTGCATGAGGCAGAAGGTCATCGTGGCGAGGTAGTCGGCGTCGTCGGGGTTTGCCGCCCAGTCGTCCGAGTAGACCACGGAGATCGGGATGGTCGGGTGCGCCTTGCGCGAGGTGATCTCGTCGTCCGCCAGCGGGCACAGACCGCGCTCCGGCTTGGCCGGGGGGCCGGGATAGCAGAAGTAGTTGCCCAGGCGTGGGACGAACCACGCCGGATCGGTATCGTCGATTGTCGCGTTGGGTTCCGCGGCGGAGTAGATGTTCGGCTGCAGGTTGTCCACGTAGCTGCGCACGCCGGTGAACCACAGACCCCCGCCTTCCTCCTCGCCCTCGACGAAGTAGCCGAGCCAGTTGTACGTCGAGTCCTTACTCTTGCGCGGCGACGCCTCGTCGACCTGGAACGAGTACCACAGTTCATCCGTGTAGTCCCCCCAGTCGTCTTCCGACAGCGTGAGCTTCAGCTTGTCAGCGAAAAAGAAGGTGAGATTGGTCCCGTAACGAACCTCGGCTGTCCGCTCGTTTTCGAGAGCGCCACACGGATCCGCTGTGCAGTCGGTTCCATAAATGCCAAGCGGTTCGGCGCGCAGAACGCGCAGGAAGTATCGCGTGCCCTGTGGGCTCGGGCTGGGCGTCGGTCCCGGGTTGAAGAAGAGACTCGTGGCTTCTACGTCCGTCGCCCCCACCACGAGCTGCTGGGTCGCGAACTCGCAGGCCTCGCAGGGTTGGACAGCCGGTCCGGAGCTGAAGTTGGAGACATCCCGCACGATCTGGTGAGGGCCGGGGCACGGGCCCTGAGCGCCGCAGTACTCGACCACTTCGAGGCTGTAATTGTCGATGTACGCGCCTTCGTACTCGAAACTCAGGTAGGGTAGCTTCTTCTTGTCGTCACCGTAGGTGGTGAAGATGAACCACAGCGCATCCGGCCCGGCGTCATGGTGGAGGTCGGCGGGGTCCCAGCTCGTAAAGTGCTTGTCGGGCCAGACCGCCCGGAAGGCCGACCCGGCCGGAACGACGCAGGCGTCGGCGGCGGATGTGCACTTGTGCCGGTGGATGGTCAAAGTGTACGGGCCGGTCTTTTCCCGATCCGGCTTGCCGGATACGTCGTCGGTGGCAAAGACGCGCACGTAGTACGGGGGGTTGGCAAGCTGGTAACGCACGCCCCACTCGGACTCCATGCGGTGGTAGGATGGCTTCGGGTTGCTGAGGTCCTCGTCGGTATAGACGGTGAACCCGAAGCCGTCGCTGATCCCGATGGAGTAGCTTCCTGGCTCGTCGATCCGGAACCACTGCATGCTGCCGGGATACGCGATCTGGTACTCGGGGCCGGTCGCGGTGAAGGTGTTGTCGGGCAATTGCTCCAGGAGGTTCGCGTCGACCACCTTCGCCTCACGCGGCCGGCAGTGGTGGAACCACAGGTTGAAGTCGCCACGCACCGGGATGTGGTCGGAGAGCGGCTGAAATCCGGGGGCACCACTCAACTCCCAGGCGAGGCTCATGTGCTGGGCGCACATGCGTCGCGGGGTCAGGCCCCCGGTAATCATGGGCTGGTTGTGGAGGATGTAGTCCAGCCGCTCGCCCGAGCACAGGGTGGTCTTCAGGCGCGCGTACGGCGGTGGCCAGTCGCAGGCGGGATCTCCGCCGAAGCACTGGTCTCCCTGCGGGCTGCATGTCGTCAGCACCGGCAACCAGGCGCCGCGTCCCTCGCTTCGTCCCATGTCGTGCGGCGAGGTGTCGTACGCCCAGCTGTCGACGAGCACAGGTGCCCCCTGGGCAGCGGCGCACTCCTGGCGCGTGCCGTCTCCGCAGGCGAACAGCCCAGGAACGGCCGGGGCTTGCAGGTAAGACTCGCCCGGGTCGGCGTTGTGACACGGGTCGCCGGGCTGTCCCGTGCGCAGGCCGCAGAAGTGATGCAGCCACTCCTGCCGCCCGAGGTCCCAGTCGGCATCCTCGTCGGAATTCAGGGTCGCCGAGCCGGCGAAGCTCTCGTGCGCCGCATCCCAGTCGGGCCAGGTCGCCGGGCCGAGCGAGGCGCCGTCCGGGAAGCGCCCGACGATGTTCAGATCCCCGAGAACGAACAGCAGTTCATTGTTCATCTGGTTCGCCGTCAGGGAGTCTTCGATGAGCATGCGGATGTCGCCCAGGTCGGCGGCGCGGATGTCCATCGACGCGTTCCTCTCGGCGGCGTCGTCGCTGCCGTAACTCGCCTGCGTGTGGCTGAAGGCGACGGCGAAATGCTGACCCGGATTCTTGCCAATACGCACCAGCCCGGCCCCCTTTCCCGCATTGCAGTCTTCCTCGCGGCAGGAATGGTCAGAGAACGGAATGAACGCCACGGCCTTCTTGGCCGCGTTGGATACCGTGGCGCCCTGCCACCAGAGGTCGAGCTGGCCGCTGTCAGGGGCCAGCCGGCCCTGCTTGGACAGCTCGTCGAACGGGTAGCGGGAGAAGAGCATGAGGCCGCTGTCCTGGATGTAGTAGGCGCCGAGGTGCGGTGCCAGGAGGTCGGCGAGATTGGGCGCCGCGGGCCGTTCGATGCGACCAACGATGTACGGGTACTTGCCTTTGAGAATCGAGACCAGCCGATCGCGCGGACCCTCGTCGAAGATCTCGTTGAGGACGACGACATCGAGGTCCATGCCGAGAATCCGCAGCGCCAGTTTCTCGGCGCGTTCCTCGTTGGTCAAGGCCCCGCCGGCTTCCCTCTCCAGTGCAGCGTTCTTGAAGTCGAGCACCTTGTTGATGACGATCGGGCAGGCGAGATCCCAGGGAAGCGGCGCGATTTCGAGCAGTGGGACCGTCCATCCGACAGCGATCTCCGTGGCGACGAACGGGAGCTGCTGCAGGCCGTCCAAGTCGTGCACGGCGGTGCAGACCTGGTTGATATACGCATCCATGTCGGGTTCGCCTGCCGGAATTTCCACGTAGTGTCCGTTGAACGTGGCGATGCGCAGCGAGTACGCCGTGTCCGGCGGCGCGATCGAGATCCCGGACAGCGCCCCGAAGTTCTTGAACTTGGTTGTCGGCTGGGTGTTGGGGGGGCCCCAGTCCTCGGTATCGAACTGCTGCGCTTCGGCGCAGACGTCGCCCGGTTCCATGTACCCATCCAGATGAGAGCCCGGGGGCGTCGCCCCGAAAGTGCTCTCGTGGCCGGGGCGGTCGTCCGCCATGTCGATGTGCACGAAGAGCGGGGCACCGAGCGACAGGGCGCTGCGCCGCACGGAGAACTCGACCACGGCGTTCTCGGCGCTCCAGGCGGTCGCAACGGCATCCCCGCGCTCGGGCACCCAACTGCCCTCCGCGGAGGACCTCAGGAGGTCGGCCGTGCCCGACCCCGGCCGCCACCGGATCGCGTATGACATCGGGACGGGAAGCACGCAAGATTGGGTCCCGGCCTGCAGCGAGCGGCCGGCGCCCGACATGCCGTTGCCCAGATAGATGGTGACGGCGATGCCGTCGCCGCGGCGGGCAAGCGCCGGATGATGCACCGCGAAGTAGAGCCACTGCGCATCCCAGCTCACGTAGTTGGCGCCGGCCATGGTGGGGAAGCGGGTGCCGGGGACCCAGTCATCGACCGAGCCGTCGAGCGTGACCGGCGCCGACCAGGCGGAGGTGCTGCACCGCCGCACGCTACCGCATGCGCCCGCCGCCCACACCCGGCAGTCGTGCGGCCGGTTCCCGAGGGAAACCGTTGCGTCGCATGCCAGCGCGCCCGCCCCGGCGCCGGGACAGGAGTACGCGCACGTCACGCCCTCGCTGTCGACACGCAACTGGTAGCCGCCTTCGGGTGAAGCCTCGACCCGGGCCGCGCAGGAAGGGACCGGGCAGTCGGCGGCCAGCGGTAGTCGTGCACCGCACTGAACCGCATCGCCGCCACTCGTCGAGGTGCAGCGGAGGATGCACCGGACCGCATCGTCGGCCGTCATGGTCAGGCTTCCTTCCGGCTGCACGGCCGCGGCTGAAGGCATCGAGTCGCAGCTGACGACGCAGTCGCCGGCTTGCTGCGCCGACCACACCACGGCGGCCGACCCTCCGCGCTCCACCACCGGCGGCACGAAGGAGATCGTACAACGGCCGGCGGACGGGCAGCCGCTCAGGGCCCGGTTCACCGCCGCGACCAGCTCATCGATCGTGATTGCCCCGTCGCCATTGCGGTCCCCGGGAGCGCACACGTTCGCCGTCGCGGCCCCGAGGGCCACGTTGACCATGCGGATGAGCTCGTCCACGGTGACGTTCCCCGATCCGTCGCAATCGCCCATACATGACGGTGCCGCCGGAGTCCGGGTCGGCTCGGGGCTTGGCGAGGCGGTCGGTGTGGGCGACGGCACGCGGCTCGGTGTGTGCGTCCTAGTAACCGTGTTCGTCGGAGTAGGACTCGGACTCATGGTGGAGGTTTGTGTTGGCACCTCGCTCGCGGTGACAGTCGCCGTGGGTGAAGGCGTTGCGGTCGGGGTGGAGCGTGGCGTGTACGTGTGCGTGGACGTCGCCGTTGGCGTCGGGGTTGCAGTCTGGGTGCGGGTTCCAGTGGCGATTCGAGTTTCCGTCTGTGTGGCTGCGGCAGTGCTCGTGGGCGTCCGGGTTGGTGTGCTGACCCGCGTGGCGGTTCCGGTGTGTGTCGGAGTGCCGCTGGCAGGTCGAGTTGGCCAGGCTGTTGCCGTGGCCGTATGGGTTTCGGTGGGCGTAGCGGTTGGAGTTTTCGTCCGTGTGGCCCTGCTCGTCTGTGTGGGCGTCCCGGTTGGAGTGCGCCACCTCGGCGTCAGCGTCGCGGTCCGCGTCGGCGTCCATCTCCCGGACCCCGGGGTGTTAGTGGGTGTCGGCGGGCGGGCTTGCGCCTCGAGAGTGGACGGGCGTGCGAGCAGGAGCAAGCCGAGACCAGCAGCCAGGAGGACAGCTCGGCTCGCGCGCCGTTGCCCTGCTGCCTGACGGGTCGCAGAACGAGTGCTTGCCCGCTGACCCCAGGAATGACCCGCGACTTTGAGATCGTGCAGTCGCGGGTCGTCTTCCTGGGGAACCCACGTGTTCGTTCGAGCTCCCCTCCCTCGCTGAGGACTGCACCCTCGCAGCGCCCATTGCCGCGCAGAAACCCGCCCGTGCCAATGACATTATGCAGGCAAATCGATGATGGTGGGCATTCCTGGCCGCGGTTGGTGGAGGCTACCAGCGTCAGAAACAAGCGCTGAGAAAACGAGTTGCTCGGTCCGATCGCTGATGCAGCCCAGTCGTGAGTCGGTGCGTTTTCTGACGATGCCCAGTCCGTAACGCGACAGGCCCGTGTTCCTGCACGTAGCGCTGCGTGCGGGTCTCTGTCTCCCCCAATCCTGTGAACATGTGAACACGTTGGCCTGGGGTATAGAGCCCCGCTTTGGGGAGGCTTGTTCCGAGCTGAAAGCGCCTCGTACGATCCCCTGGAGAATGTTCACATATTCACAGGGGGGCTGGCACGGTAGCATCGGCGGGTTCCCCACCGTCGGGCGCCTCAATCCCGTATTTGGCATCGAGTTGCTCCAGCGTCGTCTGGCTGCGTTCCGAGAGTGCCACCAAAAAGCCCTCGCGGGTCCGCTGGGTCGGTAGCCGCAGCTTCTTGCGGATCATTTTGACGGCCAAATGCTGCCCAACCCAAGCTGTACCAGCGACTCCTCACGAAGTCGTTCTCATACTCTAGCAACGCTGTGAGAAGGCACTGGTTGAGGTGGTGCAGTCTGGTTGGAGCGCGATGGTCGCAACGCCAGGGCGGACAAACCTATGCAGATCCTATGACAGACATCCTAAGTCTGGTTGGAGCGCGATGGTCGCAACGCCAGGGCGGTTTGCAGCGCCTCGTCGCTCTCGGCTCGCTTCAGGAGCGCCTCCCTCCAGCGTACCGTCCTCCCGGACCCCAGCCACCTCCTCCTCCAGCGTGGGCCAGGCCTCATTAGGGTGCTGCCGAAGGCTTGGTGGTCTCGAAAACCAGCTTGCGCACCTCCAGGCCGGGGGCGCGCTTAGACAGGTGCAAGATTTCGACCCCCACCACCAGATTCTCGGCGTTGAAATCCAACACCACCCCCGGGGATACCTCCTCCGACTCGACGATCTTCGATTCGTCCAAGCGCAGATACAGTGCGTCGGCTTCTTGGTCGACTTCTAATCTCATAGCTTGCCTCTCATGGTCCGGTCGAAGAATACGCTCGCCACGCGAACCGGCTCAACCGCGGGGTTGACCACCACGCGGAGCACCCGCCCGTCGAATTCTGGAATGGGCCGGTGACGGCGTTCCAGCAAGGCGTTGCCCGGATCGGGCGCGCGCAAAGCCGGTTCGCGCAAGACGCGCTCCAGCCATATCAAGCGGGATCTGGCACTCCGCCAGCACCTTCTTTGCACGCTCCTTCAGTGTGTAGTTTATTGTTCCTCTGCCACCCCGCCACCCACGCGGTACTTGATGTCGTAGTTGATGACGAAGTCCAGCTCCTCCTCCGTGAAGCCGTGGTGCCGCGCCAGCACGCGGTCGAGCTCGTCGAGGATGGGCTTAG